>JAYUGL010000281.1:0-9784 GCA_043738385.1 Sterolibacteriaceae bacterium | reverse complement strand
ATGCCGCGCGATTCGAGAATGGCGGCGAGAGAGGCGGCGGCAATCCCTTTGCCCAGGGAAGAAACCACGCCACCGGTAACGAAAATATACTTGGTCATTTGTTTGACCTCCAGCTACTGGGTAGGAAAACCCCGGGTTGGAAATTAGTATTTTACACGAAGCTGCCTGGAACTCCGGGGACGCCTGTAAACAGACATATCCAATCCCGGAGCCGGGGCATAGTCTGTTGCCACCCCCATGGCGATTCGGCGAGATGGTTTTTTCGTGGTCGGACGGAGTCTTCCGCAGAGGCACGATACGTTGCTCGCCATTTGATCCACGTCAATATCACAATCTGGCATAGCGCCAATATTGCATGGTGTCACCGCGACTCGTTGCGACCCAAGAACGATGTGTCGCGCCGACTTTGAAGTCTTGAAACCATCAAAAAGAAAGGCAGGAGCCTGTGAGCTATAAGGCAGACCAAGTCAGCTTCGAATTACCTCCTTCCATGCATATTCCCGCGTATCTCGAGAAAACCTACTGGTGGGCATACGTGCACCCCTTTGCAGTCAGGCTATTCGAGCGGCAATGGCTGGTGAATGCCATATTGTGGGGAAACTTCGCCAAACTGCGCGACGCCGCTTTACATGAACTCGGCCAGAGCATTGCCGGGCGGACCCTGCAGATTGCGTGCGTATATGGTGATTTCTCACAGCGACTGGCGGGTCGGATTGCCCCTGGCGGCTCGCTGGACATCGTTGATGTGTTGCCCATACAACTCGAAAACCTGCGCAAAAAACTAACCCCGGGCGCACGCGTCACCCCAGTGCTGGGCGACTCCGCAGACCTCAGGTTCGCCAACGCAACTTATGACCAGACTGTACTTTTCTTTCTGTTGCATGAACAGCCGGAGGCGGTGCGTCGGCGAACGCTTAGCGAAGCGGTGCGCGTAACGCGACCCGGCGGCAAGATCATCATCGTGGACTATCACCTTCCACAACGGTTACATCCGCTGCGATATCTGTTCCGGCCGGTTCTGCATTTGCTTGAACCGTTCGCGCTCGATCTTTGGAATCACAATCTCGACAAATGGTTGCCGGCATCCATTCACGCTGGCCAGATCCGGAAAGAAACCTCGTTCGGTGGCCTGTATCAGAAGCTGGTAATCACGATTTGACCAATTACGTTTGTGCCTGGCCTACAACGACCAGCCGAGGCGGACAAGCACAAGACCCGTCGCCACGGTTCCTGTCATGGCGACGCCATAGCAAATCAGTTTTGCGACGAACCCTGCGTGCACACCGATGTCATGCAGGCTGTGGAAAATGCGATGGGCGCTGTGCCACAGGAACAGCGAGATAATTACGACCAGGATGCCTTTGCCAGCCCAGTGTTGCGCAAACGCCAGTACCCTTGAGTAGCTCAGCATTTCGCGCGGAAGCAAAATCCCAAGGGGCGCTGCGATGCCGGTGATGAACACCAAGACAGCGCCGATCAACGCGGACAGCATTCCGCCTGCACCGAACAAGACCCAAAAAATGGGGGCGTTTGAGCGCTTCATGATCCGAGCCACGCAACGATGGCGAGTAAAGTAATGCTCGCAATAACCGCCGCCGCCAGGCCAGTGAAGGTGATCGTGGTTGCCCTGACGCGTTCGCCGTTGATCAGGATCGGCGGTATGGTGCGCGGCATGATGCTGAACCAGGTCCACGTGTGATACAGAAAAGCCAGCAGGATCACCACATGAACAGCGATGCAAAGTGGACTGGTTAGGAAACCGAGCCATCGATTCCACGCGGCCTCGCTTTCGCAAAGAAAAACAAGGCCCGCGAGCAGAATCAACGCATAGGCTGCGACGAACACCGCCGTACCCTCATGGACCATGTATTCGATATAGAAGGGATTCTTGCGCCACCAACCTGCCATCGGTCGCATGTAGGGTTTCCGCGCGCTCATTTGCCAGTCCCTTTTGGCGCAAGAAATCGCAGGAAATAATCCTTGGCGCTCTCGGTCTTGTTTATATTGACCGCGTTGGCGGGGTCAACCTTTTTGGGGCAGACTTCAGAGCAGTAGCCAACGGCAGTACAGTTGAAAACCCCCTCCTCCGCATGGACCAGCGGCATGCGCTGTTCTTTGCCACTGTCGCGGGTATCGAGGTTATATCGATGCAACAACGCCATCGCGCCGGGCCCGATAAATTTGGAATTGAGACCATATTGCGGGCAGGCGGCGTAACACAGCAGGCAGTTGATGCAGGAACTGTACTGTTCGAAGAGATCGAGTTGTGCTGGCGTCTGCAGGGTCTCGCCTTCCGATAGCGCGCGCGGCTTGTCGGCAATGATGTACGGCTTGATGCTTTCGAGTTTCGCCATGAAGTCATCCATGACGATGACCAGATCGCGCTCGATCGGGAAGTGCGCCAGTGCCTCCACCCGCAGTGTGTTCGGGTACGAATCCCGCAAAAAAGTGTGACACGTCAGTTTGGGCACACCATTGATCATCATGCCGCAGCTTCCGCAGATGGCCATACGGCATGACCAGCGAAACGACAGAGTACCGTCCAACTCATCCTTGATGTGTTGCAGGCCTTGCAGTACCGACATATCGTCGGTGAACGGAACGATATACGCTTGAAAAAATGGTTTTTCGTCCTGCTCCGGGCGATAACGCAAGACCTCCATCGTAATGGTTCGCGCGCTGGCATTCACGCTGTCTGTTCCTGCGAGGCCTGCGCCGCATCGGCCTTCTCGCCCGCCGCACCATAGGCCCGGACTGCGGGCTTCGAATGAGTGATCTTCACATCGCCATAAGTGATGCCGGGAGCGCTTTCGCCCGCAAAGGTCACCAGGGTGTGCTTGAGGAAATTTGCATCGTCGCGCTTGGTAAAGCCGTCCAGCCGCTGATGTGCGCCGCGCGATTCCCGGCGATGCAATGCGGATACGGCCATCGCTTGTGCCACTTCAAGTTGGTAACCGAGTTCGATCGCCAGCAACCACTCGGTATTGAACACACACGATTTGTCTTCGACGTTTACATTCCTGAAGCGCTGCCGCAATTCAGCGAGCTTGTCGCAGGTTCGCTGCATTTCGTCGCCTCTCCGAAAGATGCCACAGCCTCGCTCCATCGATTCCGCCATTTCGCGGCGTAAGGTCGAGATTCGTTCGGTGCCCTTGCCTTTGTGCACGACGTTCATCGCGCGCTGTTGCGCGACCTCCGCTTGTTTGTGCAAGATAGTCGTGTTGCCGTGTACCGCCGTACAGGCGTATTTTGCCGCCTCCTCACCGGCGACCTTGCCGAAAACACAAAGTTCGACCAGCGAATTGGACCCCAATCGGTTGGCACCATGGATGCCCACGCTCGAGCACTCACCGGCGGCGTAAAGGCCGGGCAAAGGTGAGGCGCATTTTCCATCCACCAGAATGCCGCCCATCGTGTAATGCGCAGCCGGTCGGACCGGGATCGGCGTGAGTGCCGGATCGACGCCGAGAAACTGCTCGGCCAGTGCGTAGATGAGCGGCAGCCGCTCGCGCAGTTTCTCCTCACCCAGATGCCGCAGATCCAGATGCACCACCGAACCTTGCGGCCCTTCGATGGTACGACCTTTCTGCTGCTCGTACCAGAACGCCTGGCTCAGCCGGTCGCGCGGCCCGAGTTCCATCGCCTTGTTCACGGGAGTGGGTAGTGCCGGACCGAGACCATAGTCCTGCAGATAGCGGTAGCCGTCCTTGTTGAGCAGGAAGCCGCCTTCACCACGACACGCCTCGGTGAACAACAGGCCGGTGCCCGGCATGCAGGTCGGGTGGTATTGCACGAATTCCATATCGCGCAGCGGCACGCCGTGGCGATAAGCCAGCGCCATGCCGTCACCGGTAACGATGCCGCCATTGGTATTCTCGCGAAATACGCGGGCCGCGCCGCCGGTGGCGATGATGACGGACTTGGCTTCGATGAGGGTGAATTCGCCGGAGGCGATGGCGATGGTGACCGCGCCCTGCACGCGACCGTCCTCGACGATAAGGTCCACGCAAAAATGTTCATCGAAGCGCTTGATCGATGGATATTTGAGCGAAGTCTGAAACAGCGTATGCAGCATGTGAAAGCCGGACTTGTCGGCGGCAAACCAGGTGCGCTCGATTTTCATGCCACCGAAAGCGCGCACGTTGATGTGGCCGTCTGGTTTGCGGTTCCACGGGCAACCCCAATGTTCCATCTGCACCAATTCCTCGGTGCAATGCGCAACAAAATAATCGACGACGTCCTGTTCGCACAGCCAGTCGCCGCCGGCCACCGTATCGTGAAAATGATGCTCCAGGCTGTCGTGCGATTGCACCACGCCGGCTGCACCGCCTTCGGCCGCCACCGTGTGGCTGCGCATGGGGTAGACCTTGGAGATGAGCGCTATAGTCAACGTCGGATCGGATGCCGCGACCGCGATAGCGGCTCGAAGGCCGGCCCCGCCTGCACCGATAATGGCTACGTCAGCCTTGAATACCTCCACTAACTCCTCCTTGTCGCACGGTGCGAGCGCAAACCACTCTTGACGTTGTAGCTTAGTTCATCGACTGCTGTAGGACTTGATACGGATCAAACGCCATTGATTGCGTTTGCAAATGCAACGACCGTGCGCGTCACGCTTCGCAAACAACAAGACAGCGGTCTGCGGCGCAAACGGGGACGCCTGATTCGATCACATGGAATTTCAGGCGGCCACTATTCTTGGCCAAGGCATGCACCGCGTGCAGTAAATGGTGCGATCCCATGGGAAACATTAAAAACGTTGCCACCGTGATTGCGACGGGATTTGCGGGATGCTTGATGTAGTATTGGCGAATTTCTTGGCTAAGCGTCCAACGCATTCGCGCCGCCAATTGAGGAGCATCGTCCATGGAACAGGAGCGCGAAGCGGCCAAGTCGTTGACTTGGGAGTATTTCCGGCAACGCGAAACAACTCGTCGCTCGCTTTTTTCCACGGTGTGGTCGGAGTTGGTACCCAAAGTGTTCCGGGACGTTCCGCGCTATTACCGGGAAGGCAATATCGTCGCGAGCTTGGGCATCTGGGAGCTTTGGGTCTGGCAGTTCGTGAGAATGATCGAACTGCGTCCGCAACAGCGGGTTCTCGATGTCTGTGCCGGTACTAATGACGTTGGGGTGAGGCTGCTAAAAAAGGAGCCCCTTATTTTCGTCACCGCCATCGACCGTAGCAAGGAAATGCAGGAAGAGGGGCAGCGGAGGGCGCGGGCCAAAGGAGTGCTTATCACGAGTGTCATTCACGACGTTCACGAATTGGACTTCCCCGACTGCTCGTTCGATGTGATCACACTGCAAGCCGCCTCCCGACATTTGCAACTGGACAAGGTGCTACCCGAGATTCTTCGCGTACTCAAGCCGGGCGGATTTTTCTATCACTGCGATATGCTCAAGCCGGCTAACCCGGTTGTCGAATGGTTCTATCTGCGCTTTTTGCGCTGTTCCCTTTTCATAACTTCGCTGATTTTTGCGTCGACCAATGCATCACGCGGATGCGTCGGCTACTTCGCCGAAGCGATCCGCCATTTTTATACACCGGATGAACTGTCAGGCGTGCTGCGTCTCGTCGGATTTACGAATGTCAGTTGCAAGACGAGCTTGTGGGCCGGGATGGTAGGATTTCACGCGGCACAAAAAACGCCAGCCTGATGGTGGCCAGCGCTGATCGAGCGACACGCGATATCATGCAGCGGTCGCCTCGGCGAATTGAGAAAGCGTTGTGGCATCACGCGGAGCGCATTCGGTGCGACAAGTTTTCAATGGGTATTTGACTTGAATCAATATGGGCTTGTCCTGGAGTTCCACAATTCATATGGGCTTTGGTATCGGCAAAACATTTGGCGTGTGAATTTACCAGTAGGAGAATCTTATGAAAAAGTCAATAATTGCGCTCTGTGTGGGTCTCGCTATTTTTGGTATGGAAACCGCCACGGCAGCCGATCCTGCAAAGATCGACTGGACGACGATCAAGGCCACCGCGATTTCGCTATTTTATCCCGGGCAGTCTTCCTACGAATGGCTGCGCAGCGACCACAAGGGTGCCAAGAATGTCACTCACGGCGACGCCTGCGTCTTGTGTCATGCCGACAAGGACGCCGAAAAGGATATCGGTAACAAGCTGGTCAAGGGCGGTCCGCTCGAACCGCTACCGGTTGCCGGAAAGAACGGCTATGTGGATCTGAGTGTTCAGGCCGCCTTTGACGCCAAGAACGCCTATCTGCGCTTCCTGTGGAAAACCAACAATCCCTACCCCGGCACGGAGCACCAGTATCTGCGCTTTGACGGCAAGGAATGGAAAGTCTGGGGCTTTCCAAAACTGGACAAGGTGGTGCAGGACGGTAAGCAGCCCGGCATTTACGAGGACCGCATGTCCATCATGATTGATGATGGCAAAGTGGCTGGTTTTGCCGAGCAGGGATGCTGGCTGACTTGCCATGACGGTATGCGCGACATGCCCAAGCAGTTTACCAAGGAAGAGGTGGCAGCAAATGCGCTTCTCACCGCCATCAAGAAAAGCGACGTGCGCAAGTACCTACCGGACAGCCGCAACGACCCGGCGGACTGGAAGACGGGCAAGACCGTTGACGAAATTGCCAAGCTCAAGGCCGAGGGCAAATTTGTCGACCTGATTCAGTGGCGTGCTCACCGCAGCCACGCCGTTGGAATGGCCGACGACGGCTATGTGCTTGAGTTTCGCTTGGGTGATGCTGGCAAGGAGATGTTTAGTGGCAACGCGGATGCGAATACCCACGCGCCTAAGTTCATGTGGGACGAGAAGAAGTTGGGATACAAGTCCATCACGGCGGACAGTCAGGCACGCAAAGGCGACCTGTTCCTGATACGCGAAACGAATGCGGTACCGTTCGACCCGAACCTGGCCTGGAAGGAGGGCGACATGGTCCCCGACTACGTCATGAGTCGCGAAGATGCCAAGGGCTCGGCGGTCGATAACAACGCCATCGCTTCCTGGAAGGACGGCATGTGGACGGTGGTCATGATTCGCCCGCTGGGCTTGGCCAATGCGGACGATAAGTCGCTGAAAGCCGGTGGCGTTTACAATGTGGGCTTTGCCGTGCATGACGACAACATCACCACCCGTGGTCACCATGTTTCGTTTGTGAAAACACTTGGACTGGGCAACAAAGCGGACATCAGGGCCATCAGACTACCCTGACAAAATGAGGGCAAAGGTGACGCCGCCACCAACGCGGGTTCAAGAGCAAGTGCAATTTCCCGTTCTTCTTCCGCAACAAAAACATGCAGATGTCCGCCTTCCGGTGGCACGGTGGCACGGTGGCACGGTGGCACGGTGGCGAAGATTTTGCCACGCACGCGAAACGAAGAATAATTGAATTGCGACTCCTCGGTGATATTGGGAAACAACATTGCAAAGCGACGGACTTGGGCGAGCTTCATGGGATTCGATTGTGCAAGATGCGGAAAACGGATGCGTACAAGCGAGCGGGAATTTCCATCTTGGCGTACAAATTGAACATGGTCACAGCACAATCAAGCACAAAAAATCGCATAAACTTCGCGTCATGAAAGTCAACGGAAAATCCTGGCGCAGCATTTGGTGCGACGACCATAAACGCATTGTCCACATCATCGACCTGACGCGCCTGCCGTTTGCGTTCGAGACACTCACCCTCACGTCGTGTGATGAAGTCGCCCACGCGATTCGATCCATGCAGGTGCGCGGCGCGCCGCTGATTGGCGTGACTGCCGCGTACGGTGTGGCCATCGCGATGCAGCAGAGCGCGAGCGACGCCGCACTCGACGCGTCCGTTGCGCTGTTGCAATCAACACGCCCGACCGCCGTCAATCTCGGCTGGGCGCTCAGCGCGGTGAAGCGCACGCTGTCGCCGCTGCCGTCACATGCGCGTGCCGACGCGGCGTGGGTGTTCGCACAAAAACTGGCGGATGACGATGTCTCCACCAACGAAGCCATCGGCAATCACGGCTTGAAACTGATCCGGGCGTTATATGAAAAGCTTGCGCGTCCCGTCAATATCCTCACCCACTGCAATGCCGGCTGGGTCGCCACCGTCGACTGGGGCACCGCACTCGCCTGCGTCTACAAGGCGCACGATGCGGGCGTACCTGTGCATGTATGGGTCGATGAAACGCGGCCACGCAATCAGGGCTTGCTTACCGCGTGGGAGTTGCGTGGCCACGGTGTGCCGCACACCTACATTGTCGATAACGCGGGCGGACATTTGCTGCAGCACGGCAAGGTCGATATGGTGCTGGTCGGTGCTGATCGGGTATCGAAAAACGGTGATGTCGCCAACAAAATCGGCACTTATCTAAAAGCGCTGGCGGCGTTTGACAACGGCATTCCTTTTTACGCGGCGCTGCCGAATTCAACGATTGATTCGACATTGACCGACGCGCTGAAAGAAATTGAAATCGAGGAGCGCGCCGAAATGGAGGTGCGCACCGTTATTGGCTTGCAGGGCACAATGCCGCCAGAAACCGCTACAGTGCTTGTTGTTGACCATAATACGCCGGTATGCAATCCTGCATTTGATGTGACGCCGGCGCGGTTAGTTACCGGCATCATCACCGAGCATGGCGTGTTTGCGCCGACGCAGCTTGCGGCTGCAATTGGCGCTACGAGTTAGAACAACAAAATATGTTGATTTATTTTGCGCTGCTCCCCCTCTCCCGGCCTGTCGGCCACCCTCTGCTTCGCTTCAAGTGTGCCCTTGTCCCGCAGGCGGGAGAGGGACACACTGCGAAGCGGCGCCGCTTTGATGCAATTTTTCCCGTTTCATCTTCACGGTAATATCCATGGCATTCCTGAATCTCGATCACCTTCCGCATAAATCATTGCGCCACGACATCATCCGCACCTCGCTGCGCATGAATGAGCTGGGCATCAATCAAGGGAAATCAGGCAACGTCAGTGCGCGCACTGAACACGGCTTTCTCGTCACGCCTACCGGCATCGCATACGAGGAAACAAAACCGGAACAGATCGTCGCGATGAACTTGGACGGCACGCATGAAGGCAGTGTGCTGCCGTCTTCCGAATGGCGTTTTCATCGCGACATCTACGCCGCACGCGGTGCGGTGAACGCCATCGTCCACACCCACGCGACCTACGCGACCACGCTCGCCTGCATGGATCGCGGCATCCCGCCGTTTCACTACATGGTCGCCGCCGCTGGTGGCAGCGATGTTCGTTGCGCGCCGTACGCGACCTTTGGCACGCAGCAATTATCGGATCACGTTCTCATCGCGTTGCAGGATCGACTGGCATGTCTCATGTCGCATCACGGCATGATCGCCTGCGGGGAAAATTTGCAAAAGGCGCTGGCGCTGGCGGTCGAGGTCGAATCGCTCGCACGCATGTACTGGCAGGCATTGCAGATCGGCGAGCCGCTTCTGCTCAGTGAAACCGAAATGCGCGAGGTCATCGAAAAATTCCGCAGTTACGGACAACAATCGCTTCAACGTTCATCCGCGTAATCCGGTCGCGCTGCAGCAGCTTTCAATATTCCGATGTGGGATAATTATCGATTCACAAATCACGAAAACGCGGCGAGCAGCATTGATCGCGTTTCAAGCCACACGAATGGCGCTTTACCGGAGGAATCACCATGCACGCTCAGGCAAAACCCGTTCGCATGAACGACGCGCCGACGGCCAACAAAAAATTGCTGGCCTGGGTGGAAGAAATTGCCGCCCTCACCAAACCTGATCGCATTTACTGGTGCGATGGCTCAGACGCTGAATATGATCGCCTGTGCGGTGAGCTGGTCGCGGC
>JAYUGL010000280.1:0-9802 GCA_043738385.1 Sterolibacteriaceae bacterium | reverse complement strand
GGCAGGAAATCGACCGACACATGTGTCAGCGCGATGGGATGGCATAGCGGAATCAGCTCGCTGGTGCGTTTGGTCGCCTGAATCGCGGCGATGCGGGCAATACCCAGAACATCCCCCTTCTTTGAAGTGCCGGCTCGAATGGTTTCAAATGTCGCCGCCAGCATGAAGATGCTCCCCTCGGCGCGGGCGATGCGGTGGCTTTCGGCCTTCTCGCCGACATCAACCATATGCACTTGGCCGGCGGCGTCGAAATGGGTCAGTTGGGTAGCCATGTTTCGTTATCGATGAAGGTGTTATGGAAATGCCTGTTACGCAATGTAACACTAGGCCCTGATCGGAACTCGTTTCCGCGGCGGAACCAGACGCGGAAAACGTTATCATATTCACTGTGAAGAAAATTCTGACTTTCCTGCTATTGGCTGTATTACCGGTCATGCCGCCTGCGTGGGCCGACGGTTTGCCGGATCTGGGCGAATCCGCACGCGCCGACTTGTCGCCACAGATGGAACGCCGCATCGGCGAAAAAGAGATGCAGGAGATTCGTGCCAAGGAACCCAGCTACGTCGACGACCCGGAACTGACCGATTATCTCGACAGCCTGACCCACCGGCTGATCGCGGCAAGCGACGATCCGGGGCAGGAAACATCCACCTTCGTTTTGCGCGATCCGACCCTGAATGCCTTTGCCATGCCCGGCGGTTTTATCGGCGTGCATACCGGATTGATTGTCGCTACCCAGTCTGAATCAGAGCTCGCCAGCGTGCTCGCGCACGAAAGCGCACACGTGACCCAACATCATTTGGCGCGGCAAATCAATACGCAGAGTCAGGCGCAAATGATTACGCTGCTGTCGCTGGCGGTGGCGGTTCTCGCCACACGGGGTAATTCCGACCTGGCCCAGGGTGCCCTGATTGGTGGTCAAGCGGCGGGTGTTCAGACCCAGCTTAACTACTCTCGAGACTTCGAGCGTGAAGCGGATCGGCTCGGAATGCAACGCCTTGAACGCGCCGGGTTCGATATCCACGCCATGGGAAGTTTTTTTGGGCGGCTGGATAAATATGGCCGTCTCTACGACAATAGCGCCCCCGCCTACCTGCGCACGCACCCGCTGACCACTGAACGCATCGCGGATATGGAAAATCGCATCCAGTCGCGACCCTACCGGCAGGTGGCGGACTCGCTCGCTTTTCTGCTGATCCGCGCCAAATTGCGATCGCAGGAGGGAGCGCCCCAGGATGCGATCATCGATTTTGAGACGCAATTGAAGCAGGGCAAGTTTTCCTCCGAAGCGGCAACTCGTTATGGCTTGGTTCAGGCCCAATTGCGGGCGAAAAACTATGCGGCGGCCGACAAGGAGATGCAGGTATTGCGCCGCCTCAAGCTGGCATCGCCCATGTTTGAAACGGCGGCTGCTGATATTCAGTTCAACTTGGGTAACGCCAGCGAGGCGACCCGGCTATTGAAGGCCGCGCACGTCAGCTACCCGCGTCAGCGTGCAATTAGCTACGCGTTGGTCGAAACGCAATTGGACAGCAAGCAGGCCGACGATGCGCTGCAGGCGACCGTGAGAGATTTGCAGACCAACCCGGCGGACTCCAGAATGCATGCGCTACAGGCAAAAGCTTACGCCCAGTTGGGCCGAATCCTTGCGCAGCATCGTGCCCAGGCCGAAGCGTATGTCAGCGAGGGACAGTTGCCCACCGCGATCGAGCAACTGCGTCTTGCCCAAAAAGCCCCCGATGGTGATTTTTACGAGCGCTCCGAAGTCGACGCCCGCTTGCGCGAACTCATGGCGGTTCAGGCGGAGGAATTGAAGTCCGAACGGCGCTGAGCCAGCAGCTCGTTATAATTGCGCGAAACCGATCCTCAGGAGCGACAACGTGAACTTCACTCAAGAACTTGATGCACGCGGCCTCAAATGTCCGCTACCGATTTTGCGTGCCAAGAAATCCCTGAATGAAATGAAATCAGGCGAAGTGCTGCGTATTCTTGCCACCGACCCTGGTTCGCACAAGGATTTTCAGGCCTTCTCTCGCCAGACTGGCCACGAACTCTTGTCCAGCACGCAGAACGACAAAGAATTCGAATTCTTCCTTAAACGCAAGTAGGCGTTCTATCCCAGTCGGGCCAACTGCGCATTCAGTTTTTCACGCAGGGCTACGAAGCCACTCAAGCGTTCCTGCTCCTGAGCCACCACTTGGGTGGGCGCGCGTTCCACAAAGCTTGGCATCGCCAGTTTTTTCTCCGCCTTGACGATCTCTCCTTCGACGCGCGCGATTTCTTTTGCAAGCCGCAACTTCTCCGAGGCAACGTCGATTTCGATCTTCAGCATCAGGCGAAATTCGCCAACGATCTGCACCGGCGCATCGGACTCCGGCAGGGTTTCGCCGGCAGCGGTGACTTCCGAAAGTTTGGCCAGCGCGGCCAGATAAGGTGCGTAGACCTTGATTGCTTCCGCATCGCCCGCAGCGGTGAGCGGTACCTTGAGCGCCGGAGAAACCTTCATTTCGCCGCGCAGGCTGCGGCAGGCGTTGATCATTTGTTTCAATTGCCCGACCCAGACTTCTGCTTGCTCATCGCAACGGGACAGGTCGGCCTTGGGATAGGCTTGGATCATGATTGACGCAGTTGCGTCATCCGTGCCATCTCCCTTGGCTCTTCCGGCCAACGGTGCGACGGTCTGCCAGAGTTCTTCGGTGATGAAGGGAATTAACGGATGCGCCAGGCGCAGCACGGTCTCCAGCACGCGCAGCAGGGTGCGGCGCGTGGCTCGCTGCTGTGCGTCGCTGCCAGTCTGGAGCTGCACTTTTGCCAGCTCGACATACCAGTCGCAATACTCATCCCAGACGAATTCATAAATCGCCTTGGCCAGCAGATCGAAGCGATAGTCGGCGTAATGTTTTTCGACTTCGGCCTCGGTTTTTTGCAGCAGGCTCACGATCCAGCGATCGACCGGTGAGAAGTCGAGATAGGCCCCATTGCAGGCGTTAGCGCCGTGTGACGCCATGCCGCAATCCTTGCCTTCGCAATTCATCAACACGAAGCGCGTGGCGTTCCATAACTTGTTGCAGAAATTGCGATAGCCCTCGCAGCGGCTCATGTCGAACTTGATGTCGCGACCGGGGCTGGCCAGTGAAGCGAAGGTGAAGCGCAATGCATCGGTACCGAAGCTGGGGATGCCATCAGGGAATTCGCGCCGGGTACGCTTTTCGATTTTTGGCGCCTGCCGCGGATCCATCAGCCCAGTGGTGCGTTTCTTCACCAAATCCTCAAGGCTGATACCGTCGATCAGGTCAATCGGGTCAAGCACATTGCCCTTCGATTTGCTCATCTTCTGGCCTTCCGCATCGCGGATCAGGCCATGGATATAGACATGCTTGAATGGGATTTTTCCGGTGATGTGCTTGGTCATCATCACCATGCGCGCGACCCAGAAGAAGATGATGTCAAAGCCGGTGACCAATACCGTCGAGGGGAGATAGAGGTCGAGTTCGGTATTCGATTTGGCCGGATAATCGGGAGTCCAATCAAGGGTGGAGAAGGGCCACAGTGCTGAGGAGTACCAGGTGTCGAGCACGTCCGGGTCACGCGTAAGACTACCGTTGTACCCATCTTTCGCAGCAAGTGTTTTCGCTTCTAACTCGTCGTGCGCCACATAGATGCGGCCATCGTCGGAATACCAAGCCGGGATTTGATGACCCCACCAGAGTTGACGCGAGATGCACCAGTCCTGGATGTTGTTGAGCCACTGGTTATAGGTATTCACCCAGTTCTCGGGTACGAATTTGATCTCGCCGGATGCGACGACTTCCAGTGCTTCCGCAGCGATGGACTTGCCGTTGGCGCCGGGTTTACTCATGGCGACAAACCACTGGTCGGTGAGCATGGGCTCGATCACCACGCCGGTTCGATCGCCACGTGGTACGGTCAGTTTGTGTGGCTTGACGCTATCGAGCAAGCCAGCGGCTTCAAGGTCGGCGACGATCAATTTACGTGCTTCAAAACGGTCTTTGTCTTGATAGCTTCCCGGAATCCCCAACGTGTCAGCGAGTGACTGATTACCAAATGTACCTACCTTGCCGCCCTCTGGACGTTCGGCCACAAAATCAAACACACGCTCTCCGCCGGCCGGTATTCGATTATCAATAATTTTTCCGTTTAGCCGAAGAATATTGATTGACGGTAAGCCGTGCCGCTGCCCCACTGCATAATCATTGAAGTCATGCGCAGGTGTGACTTTGACCACGCCAGTACCGAATTCCTTGTCGACATAACTGTCGGCAATGATCTGGATCTCACGATTGCACAACGGCAGCATGACGTTCTTTCCGATCAAGTGCTGGTAGCGTTCATCCTCCGGGTGCACCATCACCGCGACGTCACCCAGCATGGTTTCTGGCCGTGTGGTGGCTACCGTCAAGTGGCCACTGCCGTCCGCCAGCGGATAGCGGATGTGCCACATGAAGCCGTCTTCCTCGGTGCTCACCACTTCCAGGTCCGAAACTGCAGTACCCAGCACAGGATCCCAATTCACCAAACGCTTGCCGCGATAGATTAGGCCCTCTTTGTGGAGACGGACAAAGGTTTCGGTGACTGTCTTCGACAGTTCCGCATCCATGGTGAAGCGTTCCCGCGTCCAGTCGCAGGAGGAACCAAGGCGACGCATCTGACGCGTGATGGTCGAACCGGAATGCTCCTTCCACTCCCCGACTTTTTCGAGGAATTTTTCGCGGCCGAGATCGTGGCGGGAAACGCCTTGCGCATCGAGTTGACGTTCCACCACGATCTGCGTGGCGATGCCGGCGTGGTCGGTGCCGGGCTGCCATAGGGTGTTGTCGCCGCGCATGCGGTGGTAGCGCGTCAGCGCGTCCATCAGCGTCTGATTGAAGCCATGGCCCATGTGCAGCGTGCCGGTGACATTGGGTGGCGGCAGCAGGATGCAGAAGTTGTCCGGTTTTGATCGGTCTGCACCGGCGGCGAAATAGCCGCGCGATTCCCAGACGGGATACCAGTGCCGCTCAACGTCGGCGGGCTCGAAGCTTTTGGCGAGTTCCATGGAGGATGCGGGGAAGCGCGAGGATTCGCGGAAAGCCGCGAATTATACCGGAGCACTTACTCCGACTTGGAGCCTGATTCCAGCGTGCTCTTGAGTCGGGGCAGGAGTTCGAGCCGGGCCTGGGCCGCGACCTGGCTGATCATCTGGTCGGAGAGACCATCGAGGACACGCAGCACGGCTTCGGGCAATTTTTCGTCGAGCCAGGCTTCCAGTTCGCGGGCGAGCGCGGCGCGCATCTCTGCCTGGATATCCGGTGTGGAATCGACAGATCCCGCAATGTTTCCTGTCTGTAAATCGACCACCTCGGTCAGCACGGGGATATCCTCGTCGCCCTGCATCTGTCCGGCGGGCATCGCCCGGTGGCGATTGATCAGTGCATCGGCCTGGTTGATGACGTCGCGTTCGCTCAACTCAGATGCCTCCGGATACGTCCCGGTTATGCAACTCGTAACCGCGTTCCCGATAGAAGCGGTAGCGATCGCGTGCCGGGATTTTGTCGGATTGGTCGGTACTGACGATCTCCACCAACTCTTCGAAGCGTGCAAATTCGGCCGGCACTTCGTCACTCAGATTGAGCAGGCGCTGGTTCTGCGCCAGTGAATCAAGACGTTCTGCAATCAAGATCGGTGTTTCCGTGGCGAGCGGCGAATCGGCGCGGCAGTGGGGCAGAAAGCCGGTGGCCGGTTGCAGCCACAGCAACCGGTCGAGACGATCCGCCACGTCGCGCTGTGGCGCAAAGACCGTCGCCTGCTGTCTGGCCAGATAAATTGAACCGAGCCATTCTGCCGCGAGTTGCAGCCGGTCCGCAGCACCATGAAAAAAGAAAATTCGCGTCATGCCTTCTTCTTTTGGTTGCGGGATTTTTTGGCTTCGCGTTGCATGGCTTCGGCGCGACCCAGCAGGAAGTGTGTCAGTAGGGGGACTGGCCGTCCGGTTGAACCTTTTTTCTCGCCGCCGCGATAGGCGGTGCCGGCAACATCCAGATGCGCCCACTCGAACTTGCTGGTGTAGCGCGCAAGAAAACAGGCCGCAGTGATGGCACCGCCCATGCGGGTACCGATATTCGCCATGTCGGCGAAATTGCTTTTCAATTGGTCCTGATAGTCATCCCACAATGGCAATTGCCAGGCGCGGTCATAGGCGTCCTGCCCGGCTTCTAGCAGCTCCCGCGCCAGACCATCGTTGTTGGCGAAGAGGCCGGAGACGACGCTGCCGAGGGCGACGACACAGGCGCCGGTCAATGTGGCGATGTCGACCACGCAATCGGGCGAAAAGCGCTCGACGTATGTCAGCGCATCGCACAGTATTAATCGCCCTTCCGCGTCGGTATTGAGGATCTCGACGGTCTGTCCGGACATGGAAGTGACCACGTCGCCCGGCTTGATGGCGCCGCCACCGGGCATGTTCTCGGTGGTCGGTATCACGCCGATGACATTGAGCGGCAGCTTCATCAGTGCGGTGGCCTTGAGCGTGCCGAAAACGCTGGCGGCGCCCGACATATCGTATTTCATCTCGTCCATTTCTGACGGCGGCTTCAGAGAAATGCCGCCGGTATCGAAGGTGACGCCCTTGCCGACCAGCACGATGGGTTTGGCATCGGACTTGCCGCCCTGATACTTGAGCACGATGAACTTGGGTGGTTGGCGCGAGCCTTGCGCCACGGCGAGCAGGGTGTTCATGCCCAGCTTTTCCATATCCGCGCGTTCAAGCACTTCAATGCCCAAGCCGAATTTCTTGGCCAGGACATGTGCTTGTTCGGCGAGATAAGTCGGCGTGCAGTAATTGGCGGGCAGGTTGGCGAGATCCTTCATCAGCTTTTGTCCGTCGGCGATGGCCTGGCCTTCGGCAAGGGCCAGTTCGGCGGTAGCAACCTCCGGGCGGGTGACGCAGAAGGTCAGCTTGCGCAGCGGACGGGGGTCTTCTTCTTTTTTTGATTTGAGTTGGTCGAAGCGGTACAAGGTTTCCAGAGCGATGATGGTGGCTTGGCGAATCCGCCAAGTGACATCGCGCTTCTTCACCGCCAGCTCGGTGAGGAAAATCGCCCCGTCGGATCCGCCGGTTTCATTGAGCGTGCGTACCGCAGTGGCGATGGCGTCGCGAAATTCCTTTTCGCGGAATTCCTTTTCCTTACCCAGTCCGATCAGCAGCACGCGATCAGAAAACGTGCCTGGAACATTATGCAACAGCAGGGTCGAACCGGCCTTGCCTTCCATATCGCCGCGACGCAGAAGATCACTCAGGTATTGTTTCGCCGATTGGTCGATGACTTCAGCCGGTGCGGAAAGTTTGCGCGGTTGAAATACACCGACGACGATGCAGGCGCTGCGCTGCTTTTCCGGGCTGCCACTCTTTATGCTAAATTCCACTCACTACTCCTCAATGTGTCGCTGGGAAAGTATTCGTTTTAGGGATCCTTGGATCCCGAACGATTATCTCCCTTATTTTTGCCAAAAGTCAAAACATAGATGATCTTCCAGCGCGCCTTGTTACGGGAGCTTTCCCAATTGGCCATGGCGCTGTTTGTTGCGCTTTTCGCCATTCTGCTGACCACGCAATTGATTCGCTTGCTGGGCGAAGCAGCGGGCGGGAAACTGGCCTCCGAGGCGGTTGTCGCCTTGCTTGGTTTCAGCGCCCTGAATTATCTGCCTGTCCTTTTGTCCTTGACCTTGTTCGTCTCCATTCTGATGACGCTGTCGCGTTCATATCGCGATTCGGAGATGGTGATCTGGTTTTCCGCTGGCGTGCCATTGACCGCATGGGTCAAGCCGGTCCTGAAGTTTGCCCTGCCGCTGGTCATTGCAATCACAGTATTGTCCTTGTTTCTATCGCCGTGGGCGTTGATGAAAAGCGCCGAGTTCCGCCAGCACATGGACAATCGCGATGACGTGGCGCGGGTGACCCCTGGGGCATTCAACGAATCCGCCGGATCGGATCGCGTGTTTTTTGTCGAGGGGGCCGTGGGCGATGAGGGGCAGGTTCGCAACATTTTTATCAGTTCCATGCAAAACGGCAGACTGGGCGTCATGGCGGCGGCGCAGGGTCACACAGAGTCGATGCCGAATGGTGATCGCTTCCTGGTAATGGAGAATGGGCGCCGCTACGAGGGTGTGCCCGGTTCGGCGGAATACCGGGTCATGGAGTTCCAGCGCTACGCAGTGCGCATCGAAGTGGCCGAACTGCGTGGCATCAGCGAGAGCCCCAACAAAATGCCGCTGGGGGAATTGGTGCGCGACCCCAAGCCGGAGAATCTGGGGGAGATCGTGTGGCGGCTGGGAATCCCTATTGCCGCCATTAACCTCGCGTTGCTTGCAATTCCGCTTTCCTTCGTTAACCCGCGTGCCGGGCGTGCCAACAACCTGATATTCGCTATCCTGACCTTCATGATTTATAGCAACATGATCAGTGTCAGCCAGGCGTGGGTGAGGCAGCAACGCATTCCCTTCGAAGTGGGGATATGGGCGGTCCATGTACTCATGTTTGTGATATTGCTGTTGCTGTTCTGGCGCCGCCTTGGCGTGTTTTCCTGGGGCCGGCTGTGGCGCTGAAGCTCTACGAGCGCTATCTGGCGCGGGAAATCTATTCGGCCACAGCTTTGGTGCTGTTTGCCTTTCTGATGCTGTTCGCCTTCTTCGACCTGATCGGTGAGATCCAGAACCTCGGGCGCGGCGGATATGAGCTTTACCATGCGGCGCTTTACATTCTTCTCACGCTCCCGGGGCGAGTCTATGAATTGATTCCGATTGCTGTCCTGATCGGAACCCTTTATGCGCTGACACTGCTGGCACGCCATTCGGAGATCACCGTACTGCGCACATCGGGACTATCCACCGGCGATCTGTTGAAGACGCTAACCAAGCTGGGGATTGTTTTTGTGGCGGTGACTTTTCTGATCGGCGAATACGTTGCTCCCCCGGCCGAGAAGGCAGCCCAGCAGTTGCGGCTGCGGGCAATGAGTTCCATGGTGGCCCAGGAGTTTCGCTCGGGGCTATGGGTCAAGGATGAGCATTCATTCGTCAATGTTCGCAACGTCGAGCCCGACGCCACGCTGCGCGGTGTTCGTTTTTATGAATTCGACGATCAGTACCGCCTGCATTCCATTACCGAGGCGGAACGCGGGGACTATACCTCGCGCAAAGCATGGCATCTGGTTTCGGTGGTGCGAACGGTATTCGACGGTACCCATGCACGGGTCGAAAAGTTGTCGGAGATGACCTGGAAATCCTCGCTGACACCCGACCTGCTTTCGGTCATGCTGGTCGTGCCGGAGAAAATGTCGTTGATCAATCTTTATCTGTACGTTCGGCATCTCGCGGATAACCAGCAAAAGACTGATCGCTACGTCATTGCGGTCTGGAAAAAGTTGATTTACCCGCTTTCTGCCTTGGTGATGATGATTCTGGCCCTGCCGTTTGCCTATTTGCAGAGTCGCATGGGCTCTACCAGCGTCAAAGTTTTTACCGGCATCATGCTCGGCATTGGTTTCCACTTGTTGAACAGTTTGTTTTCGAATCTTGGCGTCATCAACAGCTGGACGCCGTTCTGGTCGGCGATCACGCCGAGCGCAATGTTCCTGGCAGGCGCGGCGGGGATGTTGTGGTGGGTGGAAAGGCGCTGATTAGATGGAAATGATGCGGGTACCGGCCAAGCGGTCGTGCAGGAATTGACCGTCGCGGTCGAAAATTGCCCAGATCAGCCCCACGCCGTAAAGCAGCAAGCTCGGCCAAGTGAGCAAATAGCGCAGCCATA
>JAYUGL010000279.1:0-9810 GCA_043738385.1 Sterolibacteriaceae bacterium | reverse complement strand
TCTTTGCCCGGCCCAACCTTATGGTTGCCCGGGCATCTTTTTTTTTGACTGTCAGCAGTGCTGACGCAGGTGCAGGCTCCTTTCTTCGTTGTCGGACTGCCGCGGCATCGCCAAGTACGGGCGGCCTGACCAAGGAGCCTTTCGACAGCCTTTCGACTGCGATTGACGCGGCTCCCAAAATGGGAGATACTAATGTAGATGAGGGTTATCGCAAAGAGCAGTCTGAAGAAGTATTGGGACGGACCTGGGTGCGGTGATGCACGTGGTCCGCTGCATAGCTGGTATGACGAGGCAGTCAAGGCGACTTGGCGATCACCGCAGGATGTCAAGGACCAGTACGCCAATGCAAGCATCTGCGGCAACAACCGCGTGGTGTTCAACGTCGGCGGCAACAAGTACCGGCTGGTGGTGGAAATGCAGTACCAGGCGGGCATCGTCTGGGTGAAATTTGTCGGCACCCATGCCCAGTACGACCGCATTGATGTGGAGAGCGTGAATGAATATTAAGCCGATCCGAAACGACGACGACCTGAAGGCGGTTTTCCGCCGGCTCGAGTCCATCTTTCAGGCCGAGGAGCAGACCCTGGAGGCGGACGAGCGTGACGTGCTGGTGACGCTCGTCGAGGCCTATGAGAACAAGCACTATGACTTAGGCCCGGCCGACCCCGTCGAGGCCATCAAGTTCCGGATGGAGCAACAGGGTCTGACTGCACGTGACCTCGAGCCATTCATTGGGCCGAGTGGCCGGGTGTCCGAAGTGCTCAATCGCAAGCGACGCTTGAGCCTGCGCATGGTCAAGAGCCTGCATGACGGACTGAAGATCCCCTACGAGAGTCTGCTCGCCGAGGCCCCTTGATCGATGGGAAATAACTTTGTTGATCTGCCGAGTGGTCCGCGTCAACTATCCTGGCCGGCGTCCAAGGTAATCGTCGCCGACCAGCCGAGTGCAGGGCCGCGCGCCACCAAAGCTCGATCAGGGTAACTTGCTGGTTGAGGATGTAGGGCGCAGCTGCCGAAATCCCGAGAAATTTGTCGTAGGTGAAAAGAGCAATCTCATACTTGCCTCGTAGAATTTCACCCACCTGATCAGACCAGGCGATCCATCTGGGCGAAATACCACCGCGTCGGCGCGAAAGTGGAGCCTTTCGGTCCGCCGTGCGCGTTATGAAAACGCCGGCTGAAACTGGCCCCGAGGACGCATCGGAAAACCGGCAAGCCTTTGCTCCAGCGCGTGAGCGACCCAGCCCGCAGAGCGTCCGATACCCCAAATGGCGCTGGCCGAGCGCTCCGGCAAGCCGCAAGCCAGGCACAAGGCGACCAGCCCGAATTCGATGTTGGGGAACAGGCCAAGCAGCGTTCGGACCTCCTCGATGAAGCGAAACGCAAGCTCGGAGTGTTTACCCTGTCGGCCGCATTTTCGGGCTATATCCACCAGGCAGGCTGCCCGCGGGTCGCCTTGTGGGTACAGAGGCAGTCCAAAACCCGGGAAACTCGCCTTGTTCCGTTGCGCTTCGGAAACAAGCGATTTGACATGCGCGACAGAGGTGAAGCCGCGCGCAAGATCTTCGGCGCGGTTGCACCCGCCCGCAAGCAGCGACCCGGTTTGCGTGGCCAACGCCGCCACAATGCAGGCATGCAGCCCGGCACCGGCAGATGCGGCAATGCGCGCCGAAAAAGTCGGTGCCGCCAGTTCGTGGTCGGCACCGACGATCAGGGCGGCATTCAAAGCAAAGGTCAGTTCTTGATTTGCAGCGATCTGCAATGCCGTGACGATATGCTCGGCGACCGACTTGTCTCCCGTGGGCGCGATGAAGCGCCGGTCTTTTCCGAGAACCCCACAACATCCGGCAAAAGCAAAGATCATTTCGCGTGCGAGGCGCGTGATCGAGCCACTGCGCACCTCTTCCGCCAAAGTGCCACCGCCAAGCGCGGTGGCGGCGACTGAAAACACCCGCATCATGCGAATCTGGTTGTTCAACTCAATTCCCATACCAAGCAGCGCGCGCCCGATGTCGGCGCGCAGCGGCTCGGCATACCAGGTGTTCTTCTCATCGGGCAATACACCCGACCAGAGCAATTCGGCGACGTTTTCAAACAGCCCCGGATTGCGCACAAGGTCGGTAGCGAGGTGCCCCCGGTAACGTGGCCCCGCCGGCGTGATCTCGGTGATGCTGGTGTTGATTACGGGTTGCCCCCATCGCAGGGCCGTAGCGGCCACCGCCCCATGCCCCATTCGGGCATCGCTGCGCGCGCGTAGGCGCTCGACCTCCTCGCGCAGATAACGGCTGGCATTCTTCCCCAAGTTCGTCGCCGGATGCAACTGCCCCCGGCTGACGTACGTGTAAAGCGTCGCCGGCTTGATCTTCAGGATTTCGCACGCTTCACGCGCACTCAAGAGCTCGGCCATCTTGTTGTCCGTCACCGACTTGGAAGAGGCCACGATTGTTCCTAAGCGTTGATAAATTGATCGATTGTTGAATCGAGATTGATTCAATATCGAACTGACATTAGACTTTATACAAATTCGGGGCGCTTCACAGGCCATGCACAAAATATCGGAGGCAAGCAATGGATCTATCGGGTCAGACTGGCTTGGCACCAGAATCTGCAACGCCTTGTCGCCCTAATCGGCGCGATTCGGGGTTTGGGAACGGCGGATGCGGTGCCGCTTACGTAGCGCAGTTATGCATCAAAGTCCGCAGGAGGAAGAATTATTTCGACAACGGGGTTTGAAGGGCCGATCGGGTTTTGCAATCGGCTGGTGCCGCTGGTCATCCACATTACCCGCGCATTCACCGACCCGCCAATGCCGTCGGAGCAAATCTGGATGCGCGGAAGGAGACGCTGCTCCACTTGCGGAAATCCGGTCACCGCTTCCGGTTGCACCAATTCTTTGAACTGCTGACCCCACCGTTTCCGCACTCACCCGATACCCGCCGCCAATGTCACCAACCCCGCTACCAAGCGCCGCCAGCGCGGACCAGAACCCGACCGCTGAGACTCCTCAAAACAAAACAGCAGGAACGCAGGCAAATGTGCGCAGAATCAGGATCAATCAGCAAGTCATTGTTTTTGTCATTTTTGTTCTTCTTTTCGTTGGCTTTTCTGTAGCTCTCCCAGGGTTCTTTGCAACTCAAAACCTGCTGAATTTGCTGCGCAGCGTTTCCGTATTGGGTATTCTCGGTCTTGGCATGGCCATTGTGGTCATCGGGCGTGGCATCGACCTGGCAATGGTTGCCATGCTCGCGATTCCCGCGGGCCTGGTATTGCAGATGCTGCAACTCGGACACGGTTTGCCTTTTGCGTTGCTGGTGGGACTCGGTTTGGCTGTGGTGACAGCGTTGTTCAGTGGTTTCTTGGTCGCCTATGCTGAAGTCCCGGCGCTGTTCACGACTTTGGCAATGGGCATTATTCTCTACGGCGCTGGGCAAAGCGGCATGTTTCAGTACGAGGTAATTGAAATTCCGCGCGGCTTCACCGGGCTCGATATGCTGGGACAGGGGGATTTTCTGGGTATTCCGAGCATGGTGCTGACTTTCGCCGCCAGCGTAATTTTGGTTGGGCTGTTCATGCGCAAAACCCGCTTGGGTTCGTTCATCTATGCCATTGGCGACAACCCGCACGCTGCTCGGACAAGTGGTATTTCCACCCGTCCCATGATTGTTCTTCAGTATGTGATAGCCGCTCTGATTGCCGCTTTCGCCGGACTCGTGGTGGCTTCCTCGGTAGGCACCATTAACACCCGCGTATTCAACTCCAACTTGATCTACGACGTGATTTTGGTAGTTGTATTGGGGGGCATCGGACTATCCGGTGGCCGCGGGGGCGTATTCAATGTGGTTGTAGGCACGCTGTTGATGGGCACCCTCATTAATGGAATGACGATTTATAACCTGTCGACCCTGATGCAGGACTTGATCAAGGGTTTGATTCTTCTGATGGCCATTTTGATCGACTCGTTCGTCAACCCGCGCAATGAGGAAACTGCGCAACAAGGGGACATTTGACCGGCCAGGGCCGGCATTGACCCGCTTCTCAACCTTGGAGTATTTCGATGGTATTAATTAAGCAGAAGTTATTGAAGTTCACGGCTGGACTGGTTGCCGCGGCTGGTTTCAGCGCCGGCTTGCACGCGCAAGCCACCGATACAGGCATGGACGATCCGGCGCGCGCCGGATACTACAAAGCGTTCCAAGGCAAACGCGTGGTGTTTGTGCCTTTATTCATGGGGCTGGATCTGACCGAGGGCTGGGCCGCGGTGTTGACTAAAGACGCTGCCGCGAACGGCTATAAATTCGAGATTCGGAATTCGAACTGGAACACGGCAGCCGGCGCGCGCACCATCACTTCGCTGATCTCCGAAAAACCGGATGTCATTCTGGTACAAAACCCTGACGTGCAGTCTTACGCCAAGTTATTGCAGCAAGCCGAACAGGCCGGTATTCACGTAATTCAGGTGAACATGAAAACCAACATCGTCACTGATGGCTACATGGGCGGCGATTGGGTGCAGTCGGGTGAAATGATGGCCAAATGGCTCGGCGACCGTTGCAGCACAGGCACGGGAAAGGTCGCGATTCTGGTCGGGCCACCAACCGCGGCACCCAGCGTTTACACGCTCCGTGGCGTTCAAACCACGCTCGCCAAATATCCCAAGATAAAGGTTGTCGCGGTACAAAACGGCGAGTGGGATCCCTCCAAGTCGAAGAACGTGACCCAGGTTCTGTTGCAGCAAAACCCTGATTTGTGCGGAATTATCGGCGCCTGGGATGTAGCGGACGCTGGTGCGGCAGCGGCGATCAAGGAGGCTGGCAAGACCGGCAAAGTGTTGTTGACCACTACTGGGGGGGGAGCCCGTTCTGCCTGTCTGGGAGTTCAGGAAGGCAAATTCGATATGAACGTAAGTTCCGATGTGCCCGGACAAGGACGCGATCTGACCAACCTGATCAAGCTATTCCTGTCCTCAAATGCCAAGCCCGGCACCACGCGGGTTTCGCTGTATTCGCCGTTTACCGTTCTGACCAAGGAGCGTTCCAACCCGGACAAACATTGCTGGAGTCTGGAGGACCTTAAGTAACTGCGCATGCAGCAAGCGCGTCCAACCGTCGCGCTGCTGTCAAAACGACGTTTAGACCCATTGCTACCTTCTCTTGATCGCCGGGTAATCAATGCGAGAGACTCTAATCAGGCTTCGATACAGATTCTGGCCTGACCACATCATCGGAGAGCTGCTCTCCAAGCGGTGGACCGAAACAATAGTGCCTATATTGTTTCTGTTCATCACGGTCGTTTTCTTCAGTTATTACATCGAAAATTTTGTTTCGATGGCAAACGTCATCGACACCATCCGGCAATCCGGCGAGCTTGGTTTCGTGGTGTTGGCTATGGCATTGGTTCTAATGGCGGGCGGAATCGATTTATCGGTCGGCTCGATGTTTGCCCTTTGCACGCTCTGCGCGCTTTTCTTAATTCAAGTGCTCAAGTGGCCGGTTCCATTTGCGGTTGCTGCAACCCTGATATTCGGCGCATTTCTCGGCAGCATCAACGGGATATTGATCGGGTATTTCAGGTTGCGTGCGTTTTTGACCACGTTGATCACACTGATCATCTACCGGTCGGTCTTTGACATGCTAACGCTAAATTACGCGCTGCTGATTGCATCCGCGACTGCTGATTCTGCGACTTGGGATTGGATCGGAAGCGGCGAGATACTCGCGCTGCCGGTCCAGGGTCTGGTATTTGCGCTGGTGGCAATTTTTGGCCATATTTTCATGACGCGCATGCGACCCGGTTGGCACATCAGCGCGATTGGCGGCAGTCGACGCGCCGCCTATAACGCCGGCATCGATGTCAAGCGGGTAATCGCGCTGACCTACGTTGCCTCCGGTGTTCTCACGGCCTGCGGAGGCATTTTCTTTGCCGCACGTCTGGCAAACGCAGGGTCCGATACCGGGCGCGGCATGGAGGTGACCGTATTGACCGCAGCCGTATTGGGGGGCATCCGGCTGGGGGGAGGCAGGGGTTCGGTGACCAAAGCCATATTGGGCCTGCTGATCGTAATGCTCATAACGGATGGCCTGTTGCGCATGGCGGTGCCGGGTGGGCCATCACGCGTCGTGCTCGGATGTATTTTGCTGCTGGCTGCGATCATCGATATTCGCTGGTACAAAAACCGCGGCAAGCTGATTCAGGAGGTATATGTCAGCCCGACATATTTGCAACTGCCGCCAGCCCCGTCCACGGCAGCCGATTCCGGCACTGCGTACGCGCTCAATGACCGCCTGCGTGACGTGTATCCGATCGGTGTTGGACAGGTCGAATCCCCGGAGGATGTGATTCTCGACGACAACGATCACCTGTATTGCGGTTCCCGGCATGGCGACATCTTGCGGTTCTTTCCCCCTGACTATAAGAAGATGGAGGTTTATGCGCACATCGGTGGCCAGACCCTGGGTATGGCTTTCGACGCCGAAAATAATTTGTGCGTGTGTGTCGGCGGCATGGGGTTGTACCGTGTGACGCCCCAGCGCAAGGTTGAAAAGCTGACGGATGAAACCAACCGCTCCCTGTTATCGGTAATCGATGACAGTCGTTTGCGCCTGGCCGACGACCTCGATATTGCTCCAGATGGCCGAATATTTTTCTCGGAAGCCACAATTCGGTATGAAATGCATGATTGGCATACCGATGCCCTGGAAGGCCGGGGCAGCGGCCGAATTGTCTGCTACGACCCTCGTACCAAACATACCCACACCGTTTTGAGTAATCTGATCTTTCCAAACGGAATTTGTATGGGCTCCGACGGGCAATCGATCCTGTTTGCCGAGACCTGGGGCTGCACCATCCAACGCTATTGGTTCGAAGGCCCCAAGCGCGGTCAGGTCGAAATGCTGATTCCCAATCTTCCGGGCCATCCGGACAATATCAACCGCGCTTCTGACGGCAACTATTGGTGCGGAATTATTGGTATGCGCAGCGCCGTGTTCGACCTGGCTATGCGAAAGCCTGGTTTTCGAACCCGTATGGTCAAACAGCTTCCAGAGGCCGAGTGGTTTTCGCCGAATCTCAATACGGGCTGTGTAATCAAATTCAATGATCGCGGCGAAGTGCTCGAATCATTGTGGGATCTCCACGGTGTCAACCATCCGATGATCACCTCGATGCGCGAACACCGGGGATACCTTTACCTTGGCGGGCTGTCCAACAATCGGATCGGACGTTACAAGTTGCCCCACGCCGATCCCGACTTCATGCAATACAAGACCTCGCGCAGAGGAATACGCGATGTTTGAAGTCTTGCGGCGCGTTCGCGAGCGAATTTTGGGGCCCAGCGAATCGTCGGTGCCGGTTTTCGATGGCGCATATACCCCGAACAATCTTCTGGAAGAAGCGTCAGTACATTTTGAGCGGGCGGGTCTGGAGGATCTAGCGATTGCCGGTGATGGCAGTCTATTTGCAGCGTGCGGCCCGGAGATTTTGCGAATTGAATCCAACGGTCTGTCATCTGTAGTCGCCAAATTCGGCGCTGGCGTCGATGCACTGGCGTTGCTGGCCGACGGTGGGCTGGCTGTCGCGGCCGGCGGGCGCGTGCTTATAGAAGGAGGGGCCGGCCATGGAAGGGAACTGGCAAGCTTTGAAGGTCGGCCGTTGCTGGGTGTCAATGCAATGCACGGCAGTCCTGACGGCAAGCTTCTGATCAGTGACGGCTCGACACGCCGCCCCTATTCGCAATGGAGTCACGACTTACTCGAGCATGGACATACCGGCAGGGTGCTCGAATACGACCCCTCCCGTGGATCGGCCAAGGTGCTTGCCTCGGGCCTCCGATATTGTTTTGGCGTGTGCACGAATTCGGGCAGGATTTTCGCGAGTGAGAGTTGGGCCCATCGGATAGTGGAACTGGCGAACAACCGCGCAACGACGGTCATGGACGCTTTGCCTGGTTATCCGGCCCGTTTTAGTCGCGCCGCAGGCGGCGGGTATTGGGTGAGCCTGTTTGCGGGTCGCACGCAACTGCTCGAGTTCATTTTGCGTGAACGCGATTTCCGTGAAGAAATGATGCGTACAGTTGACCCTAAATACTGGTATGCGCCATCACTGCTTTCGGGTAAAGATTTTCTGGAGCCTCAGCAAACCGCGGGCGTGATGCAGATGGGCATCGTGAAACCGTGGGCGCCACCACGCTCGTACGGAATAGTCATCCGCCTCGACGCCAACCTGCAACCGCTGTATTCACTCCATAGCCGGGTCGGCGGACGCCATCACGGTGTTGTCGCGGTCGCAGAACATGGGGACGATCTGTTTGTACTCTCCAAAGGCGCGGGGCGTATTCTTCGACTTTCATTGGCTGCGTTGAACGCAAATTTGAACGACGGCGGTGACCGGCCATGACGCCCATATTGGAACTTATCCAGGCGACCAAGCTTTATTCCGGCGTGCCGGTGATCGATGCGGTTGACTTTTCCTTGATGCCAGGCGAAGTGCATGCCCTCGTGGGTGAAAACGGCGCCGGCAAATCCACCCTGACCAAAGTGATGGCGGGAGTGGTGATACTCAGCAGCGGAGAGTTGCGCATCGACGGCAGAGTAGTCAGCCCCCGATCGCCCCTGGATGCATTGAAAATGGGCGTCGCGATGGTTTTTCAGGAGACCAGCCTGGTGCCGACTATGACGGTTTCGCAAAACCTCTATCTCGGGCATGAGAAATTCATGAACCGCATGAGAGGCATATACATCTCGTCACAGCAGTTCCTGCAGTCTCTCAACTTCAGCGTCGATCCTGATGCACTGGTCAGCAACCTGGGCGTCGCCAAGAAGCAGATGGTGGAGATTGCGCGCGCTGTATTGCACAAGGCACGTATTATCGTGTTCGATGAGCCGACCGCCACCCTGACCCCGGAGGAAAAAATTCACTTTTTCACCCTGGTCGCCGACTTGAAGCGGCGTGGAGTTTCGGTAATCTTTATTTCCCACGCCATTGAGGAAGCACTTTCAATTTCGGACCGCATCACGGTGCTTCGAGACGGCAAGAAAGTACTTACGGACGCCACTTCCAACATGAACCGTGATCGCGTCGTGCAGTCCATGGTGGGGCGCCAACTCACCGAAGAACTGTATGGCGCCAAACGCGCGCTTCCCAGGCCGGCAGGTCGTCGCGTATTGAGCATTCAGAACTTGAAAATGGGTGCAATGGTGCGCAACAACTCGCTGTCGGTCTTTGCGGGGCAGATCACCGGTATCTTTGGCTTGGTCGGGTCGGGTCGAACTGAAACCTTCAAGGTCGTCGCTGGCTTGCTCAAGCGCGATTACTTGCACGGCGGAAAGATCGTCTTCAACGGCAAACCGGTGCGCTTCAGAGTGCCTGCCCAAGCGATTGATGCGGGAATTGTTTATGTGACCGAAGATCGCAAATTGGATGGATTTTTTGAAACCATGTCCATTGCGCAGAACATTTACATCGGTTTGCTTGCCAAACTGGGCTGGCGTCGCAATTTGGTGCGAAGCGGCGAGGCAGAATCCATAGGTCAAGAGTGGATCAAGACCTTGAAGATCAAAGCTGTCAGCAATGAAACGAAAGTGATAGAACTGTCGGGTGGCAATCAGCAGAAAGTTGTGATTGCCAAGTCTCTGATCCAGGAGCCCGACCTGGTTATTTTCGACGAACCAACCCGTGGCGTGGACGTCGGAGCGATTGTCGACATCCACCAGTTGATTCGCCGCCTGGCTGATGAAGGAAAAGCGGTGGTGGTGATCTCGTCTTATATGCCGGAGGTGATGGCGCTCTCCGATCGTATTTTGGTTTCGCACCAGG
>JAYUGL010000278.1:0-3478 GCA_043738385.1 Sterolibacteriaceae bacterium | reverse complement strand
AGGAAAGGAAATCCAACGGGTCTTCGGGAAGTATGGCTGACGCCGGGTGCAGCCGTCAATCGCCGATTTCGGGCCGGCAGGCGTACGATTTGCAGAAAACCCCTGTTGCAGAAAACCCATCCGAATAGCCCCCCCAAGCAGTGCCTGAGGCTCGGCGCGTGGCCGCCGGTGGCCGCGCGCCGAGCCTCAGGCACGAGTCATCCCATGACGAGCGGCGGCTGGTCTTGTTTTCGCCCCTGCCCGCCCCTACCAAGCGATGCGCTGATCGAACTCGATCTCCGGGCCAGACTGGGCGGACGCATCCCACTGAGGGTCGTTCTCCGCCTGTTCCGCCGCCGCTGCCGCCTCCCACAGCGGTGGCCCGCGCTGGGGCGATGCGCGGTGGCCGGGGCTCTAGCGCCGTGACCACCGCCCGCAGCGGTGCATTGGGCGCGAGCACACCCTAGTCACTTTGATCCCCCACTGCCGCACCGGTAGCGGCGGAAAGACGTGATCGACCCAGTGCGCCGCCTAGCTTTGCACTCCCTTCGGGGCGCCGGCCATGCGCCGGGTATCGTCGAAGACATCGAAAACCAAAGCAATAAAGACCAGCCCGCACGCAAAGTAGATATGGCTGACGTCGGTTGTTTGCAGGTAGGTCGTCATCGAAAACAATGCCCCATGCCGCAAACCGCGTTCGCCAGGGTGAACCGGTCAGCGAGATGGAACTCGCGAATCATGGAGAAGAGCTTCGACAACTTGGGTATCGTCATGACCATCGGAATAAAAAATAATGGGAGCATCGTGAAGTTCCATCATGTGAGGGAAAGCACGATGATTCCGTTCGGCAGCGAACAGAAACACTCGGGCGGATTCGGACATTAAAACCTGTCGATGATCCGGGTGAATCAACCCTTGTTCTGCCACAAATCCTTCAGGTTGGCAAAAGGGGAGTGGGTCGCGGCCTCGCCGCGTTCTGTTGGCTTGGTGCCCCCGCCAGTAGCGGTCACTTGGCGCTGATGCTCGTTGTCATGGCAATACAGACACAGCAACTCCCAGTTGCTGCCATCGGCGGGATTGTGGTCGTGATTGTGGTCGCGGTGGTGAACCGTCAGTTCACGCAGGTTGGTGCGCGTGAATTCGCGGGCGCAACGACCGCAAATCCACGGATAGATTTTCAACGCACGCTCCCGATAGTCCTGATCGCGTTGGTCGGCCGAGCGACGCGCGTCTGCAACAAGACGATCCAGTCTGGCGTGATCGGTAGGCTTGCTGATGGTCATCGTGAATGGCGATCCGCGCTGTTATGCTGTTATTCAGTGGGAACTGACAATACGGTAACGGTCACCTAGAACAGTCGACCCGACTCGATCCACGGCGTCGCCGCGGTGTACCAGAACAAATTCAGCACCGTCAGGAAGAAGGCAGATGTCCAGATAGTTCCCGCCGCCAGGCACAGGCCCTTCCATGTTGTTTCGCTATTCAGCGCAAACCCCGCGTTATCGGGAATGGGTGCCCAGCGTCGGACATAGGCGAAGCCGAAGTAGGACAGCGTGAGCAGACCGCCGAGCAGCCAGGTGTTGGACCAGACCACGCCCCACAGCAGGAATTGCGGCGCCTGATGGTAGGCATAGACGCCCAGGCCTGACACAAGAAATATCTCAATCGCCATGTCGATCACCGCGCACGCGGCGAAGACGACAGGAAAATGCATCTTGCCGAGCATGCGGCTGAGCTGGCCGTGAAACCTTGATGCCAGCAGCGGCATGAGGCCGTAGCCGACGCTCCAGTTGCAGGCCACGGCGAACGGATACTGTTCGCCCAGTATATGGATGCCCGGAATCATGGTGAGGTTCTGGGTGAACGTCGCGTTGAAGAAACCGCGCCCGCACCACAGCCAGTCGAAACCGAAAATCATGAAGCCACCGAGCACCGCACCAAGGTTCAAGGGATTGCGCGAACGCAATGCCCACCCCAGTGCAGCCAGGAACGTCGCGATACTGACGATTTCATAGATTGCCATGATTTCACCCCATTGTTCTGAAGCGCTACTTTAGTGGAAATAGATCTGCTCAGGAGCGGCAAAACGGCCCGCCCCGGCGCAGGCCGCATCTCCTGAAACAGGAATTGGAATTAATGAGCATCCGTAATCCATAGTTGAAACTGAGTGATGCGCTACACCAACGACATTACTCATCGCCAGCAATTAAATCCGCTTGTCTGCTTTCGACACATAGCTGCCAGTCACAACCGGATGCCATTTTCATAAACCTGACGCTGATTTTCCTTCTCGCGAACAGACATTGGCTCCGCCCGCCAGGCATTGTAGCCACAGGGATGTGGCGCCATCATGCGGCACTTGCGCCGAACTGGATGTTGTTCTTCATGGGTGAGAATGAATGCGTACCTTACCGGGATTTCTTGGCAAAGTATGCCCCAGAGGTAATCCCCTTTGGGGATGCTGCGACCTTTTTAGGATGTCGTGCTCCTCGGTGACCCGTTTGAGTTCAGCGTGTAGCCGCCGCACTTCTTCTTGTTGACTGCGGGCTTCAGTCCACTCGGCCGGCGCCGACCGATAACGTTTGATCAATGCTTACAGGCTATGTTGTGACACGCCCAGCCGATTCGCCATTTCCGTTACCAGATGACCGCGTTCGGTCATCTGCGTGACCGCCACGACCTTGAACTCTTCCGTGTAACGTTTGTTGCTCATGACACCGCTCTGGCTGTTCAAGTTTAAGGCTCGAGGTTTATAATGAAATGGCGGAGCTGAAGAAAATATTCTATTCGTCACGCGGAGAATGCGCCGGGGTGGCCGGCGATGCAGCACTGGTTTGGTGGAGTCAATTCATGACAGAGTTCTTGTTAATCGTCCACGGTCTGGTGGCCATAGCGCTCGTCGGAGCAATAACTCACCAGGGACTGAGTGTCTGGAGAGACAAGCCGGCGCCAGCGCGACTTTTCGTGGACAGGTTCCGGGCGGTCCAAGGCGCGGGTTATGCCAATGCCGTTGTAGTCCTGTATCTCATAACATTTTCACTTGGCGCCTACATCTACCCATCGTATGTCATGGACGCGAAGCGCGCGCTCTTTGAACTGGGCATGAGAAAGGCGATTTTCGTCTTCCAGATGAAAGAACACATCGCGGTCATTGGCTTGGGGCTTTTGGCGGCTTACTGGTATTTCTGGAGGCAGGTCCCGTTGATCGAACATGTGGGGACACGAAGGATGCTCACAACCGTGCTGATGGCAGCAGTCTGGTGGAATCTTGTCATTGGTCATATCTTGAACAACATTAGAGGAATAGCATGAGCAGATATTTTTCGCTCCGGATATTCTCGCTCATGTTCGGCAGCGTCTACACGCTGGCGGTGATCTACAATTGGCCACTGTTCTTCTATTTTCCGGCGGTCAAACAGTTCTCGCTTCATGATTTGCCCCTTGCGACGTTCGGACCGGGCATGTCTTGGTTCGGCTGGATAGCGACGGCCGCACTGGC
>JAYUGL010000277.1:0-9833 GCA_043738385.1 Sterolibacteriaceae bacterium | reverse complement strand
AATCCGGTACGTTGATGCTGAACTTTTCCATCGCTTGTCTCCTCAGGTGAGCATCGTCAAACGGCGTGGTGCGGCAAAGTTTACGCAACAGCCGGCCGCGGCTTTATTCGAATAGTCGGCACACGCTAAATTCCCCAGACCACAGGCTTGTTCTTCTTGAGTGATAATTCCAGCAGTTCCACCAGAGGCACTGCGCGCTGTGTCAGGTTGACGAACGGGCGGTTGCTGCCATCCTCGGCGCGCTCTTTTTGTGGCAGATCATCTTCGCTCTTGCCGGCCCTTTCGGCCTTGTCAGCGGCAATTGCGGCCTTGAGGCGCGCAATGGCATCGGACAGTTGGTCCACGGTAACGATGCCCTGGTCGGCAACGTCCTTGCCCATGATCGCCATCATGCGTTGGGCGACATCGCCAAACATGATCACGTCGCCTGCGGCCTGGGACTGAAATACGATAATCATTGCTCCGCCATCCACACTAGTATGCGCGCCGCGACGATGCGCCAGTCGCGCTCCAGCATCAACCCGTGTCCCATGCCGGGGAAAATTTCTGCTTCAACGCCGTAGGTGCGGGCCGTCATCTGCGCCGTGGAGGCGGGCATCAGGTGATCGTGTTCCGCACCGATGACCAGCAAGCGCGGGCGTGCGGCACTCGAAGCGAGATTCTCCACAATGCGTGATGCGCTGGGCAGATTGAATAACGTCATGTCCCAGATCGCGCGATGCGACTCGGGTTGCGCAAGGTGATAGAAACGCTTCAAGTCGTCCTGCGTCACCTCCTGCGCGAACAACGCCTCACGCAGCGATTCGTAAGAAGCCTGGCCGCCCGCCATCATGTCATTGAGGTTGCTCAGTAATGCAGGGCGCGCGAACAAGGCATTGAACGCCACGCCCATCATGCCCTGCGGTGGCACCGTGCACATCAACACCGCCGCTGGCGCCGCATGCTGCTCGAGATATTTCTGCACGACGAAGCCACCCATGGAATGTCCGATCAGCACCGGTGGCGTCGGCAATTGTTCGACCACTTCGCGCACATCATCGACGTAATCGGCAATCGACAGCGTATCCAGCTTCTCGCGACCGCGGCTGCTGCCATGTCCCGACAGCGATAGCGCATGCGCCGCATATCCGGCCTCGGCAAAGAAAGACAGAAAATGTTCTTCCCAGCACCAGGCGCCGGTGAAGGCGCCATGAATGAAAAGCAGCGGCGTCTTGTGCTTCAGGCGCGCGGGCGTGCGCGTGACAACTTCAAGTGCCGGCTGGGGATCGCAGGTATTCAAGGGGAAATAGTCGGGGAATTATTTTGAGAGGCCGATTCTACCGCGCGACCACTTCCTTCAGCGCCGCGACTCGCGCTTGATGAATGCGCTGCGGAATTTGCGCGGCATCGGTACAGGCCTGGGCGATCGCGCCAGCATCTACCGCTTGCGCTGCTGCTAGCGCACGTTGCCATTGCCCGGCCTGAGGGTAGGGCCGGCTTTCAAAGCCGAGCCGGCCGCGATAGTCAGCCTCGCTCGCCTGTAGCACCTGGGCAAAGCGCTCCGGCCGGCGAAAAGCGTCGCAATGCTCGAACACCCGCATGACGGTCGTCGGCTTGAGTTCGTCGACACGGTGGATGTCGCCATGAAAGCGTGCCACCAGCAGCGCCAGGTCGCGGCAGTCGGCGGGCACCCGCAGCCGTTCGCAGAGTGGCCCCAGCAGGGCGACACTGCGCGCCTCGTGGCCGATGTGGCGCGGCAGAACATCCGCCGGTGTGTCGCCTTTGCCCAGATCGTGCGTCAACGCTGCGAAGCGCACCGGCAACGCCGACCGCATCTGCGCCGCCATGTCGATGACCATCATCACATGTACACCGGTATCCACTTCCGGATGGAAATCGGCGCGTTGCGGCACGCCCCACAAGGCGTCGACTTCGGGCAGGATTTTCTGGAGTGCGCCACAGCTGCGCAATATCTCGAACATGCGCGACGGCTTGCCTTCCATCAAGCCGCGACTGAATTCCTGCCACACCCGTTCCCGCACCAGATGATCGACTTCGCCCTGGTCGGTCATCTGTCGCATCAGCGCGAGAGTCTCCCCGGCCAGGGCGAAGTCGGCGAAGCGCGCCGCGAAACGCGCCACGCGCAGGATACGTACCGGGTCTTCGGCGAAAGCCGATGAAACGTGGCGCAGAATTTTCGCGTCAAGGTCGCGTCGCCCGTGATACGGGTCGATCAGCGCGCCGTCTTCACTCTTGGCGATGGCGTTGATGGTGAGATCGCGCCGCGCCAGGTCTTGTTCCAGCGTCACGTCCGGCGCGGCGTGAAAGGCGAAGCCCTTGTAGCCCGGCGCGGTCTTGCGCTCGGTGCGCGCCAATGCGTATTCCGCATGGGTTTGCGGATGCAGAAACACCGGGAAGTCCTTGCCCACCGGCTTGTAGCCAAGCGCATTCATTTGCTCCGGCGTAGCCCCGACGACGACGTAATCCCTGTCCTGCACCGGCAGACCGAGGAGTTCATCGCGTACCGCGCCACCGACGGAAAAAATTTGCATTGTCTTGTTGTCAGGCTCGATGATCAATCGATGGGTGCATGCCGCTTGCCGCACCAGCAGAGCCGTCCCGGCAAGACAGCCGCCGCCATTCTAGCGCCCTGCTCTGCGGCGGAATTCGTCGTTGCCGGCCAGCTTCCTGTTCTGCGCGAGATAGAACGGGGCAATGCTTTCGAGCGCCGTGGGAACGATGCCAAACGGCAGCGTGCAGCCGGCGTCACAGGTATTGGCGACTTGCATCGAGTCATGGCTGTCGCGACTCAGCGGGATGCCGGGAACGAACTCCATCGCCAGTGCCTGCAGCCGGGCGAGCGCATCAGGCAAGCCGATGATGGGGCGGCGATGCCCGCTGTACCGGCCAGCCAGCGCGACCAACTCTCGCAGCCGATAAGTTTTTGGCCCACACAGGTTGTAGGTCTTGCCGACACACGCGGTGTTCTCCAGGCTGTCGACGATACTCGCCGCCACGTCCTCGACCCACACTGGCTGAAATTGTGCGTCCGGGCAACCCAGCGGCACTAGCGGAAAAATCTTCTGCAAATCGGCAAACAGGGTCAGGAAGGCATCGCCATCGCCAAAGATCACCGAAGGCCGAAACAGGGTGACCGCTAACTCCGGCTGCGCCGCGAGAATGGCCGCTTCACCGGCGGCCTTGGAACGCAGATAACCCGAAGGTGCGTCCGCCGCCGCCTTGAGCGCCGACAGGTGCAGCAGGCGTTTGACGCCAAGCTGCCTTGCCGTTGCGACAATCTTGCGCGGCAGTTCGACATGTGCCTGCGCGAAACCCCTGCCGTAAGGGGTGCCCCGCCCGCCTTGCAATATGCCGACGAGATTGATGATTGCATCCTGATCGCGCATCTGGCTCGCAAGGGCAGCAGTGTCGTGAACATCGGCCGTGACCACGTTCACAGTCGGCAACACGATCAAGTCCCTGGCGCGTTCACGCCGCCGACTGGGGACGGTGACATCGATGCCGCGCTCGGCCAGCCGCCGCACGACATGCCGGCCGACAAAGCCCGAGCCGCCGATGACCAATACATTTTGGATTTTCATTGCAGGGCCTATCTTGAGTAAAGCGTTTCCGCGTGATGATGGCGTCAGGGGAGGTCCGTGGCCCCGGTCGGCCGTGTCGGCTGGATGATGCCCAGCCTCGACTTCAGCGAGCGTGGCTTTTCGTCGAACAGGATGGCGTAATAGATCGCGTTGCTCATGACCTTCTTGACGTAATCGCGCGTCTCGTTGAAGGGAATCGTCTCGATGTAAATGGCGCCCTCCATGGGCGCATCGCCCAACCAGCGCCGTGCACGCCCTGGCCCGGCATTGTAGGCCGCGCACGCCAGCACCGGATGATTGTCGAGGCTGGTCAGTACCATCTTCAAATAGTGGGTGCCGAGGGTCACATTGGTTCCCATGTCCGCCACCTGGGACGGATGGTAGCCCGACAAACCGATTTTGCGCGCCACCCAGCTCGCGGTTTTTGGCATCAGTTGCATCAATCCCTGTGCGCCGACGCCGGATTTGGCGCCCATGATAAAGCGGCTTTCCTGCCGCATCAGTGCATAGATCCAGCCATCGTCCAGATCCAGATCTTTCGCTTTCGGCCCGACCTGGTCGCGATAGGGCGCCAGATAGCGCATCGAATAATCGTGTTCTTCAAGCGTGCGTTCGGCGGTAAAGATGGCCCGGTCAAATACGTCATTGCGGCGCGCCAGTTCTGCGGTGGCCAGCAGTTGCCGATCCGTCATGCCGCGAATTGACCAGTTCCATTCGCGCGTGCCTTCAACCCGCATGTCAAGGCGAAACAGCGCCAGCGCGCGCTTCAGTCCCGGGCTGGCGGCAACCGTCGCCAGTTCTTCGGTTGACGGCGGTTGCGCGCGCGGCGGCAAGGTCGCTGTCCAGTCCAATTCGTCATCAGCCAGATTGCTGTAGAAATTCGGCTGGTGGCCAATTTTCTGGAACAGCACTCGTGCTTCGTCGGGCTTGCCCAGCGCCGCCAGGGCACGGCCGCGCCAATACATCCAATCCGGCCGTGCCGCCATCTGCGGCGACATTTGCATGATCGCGTGATCGACCGTGGCCCAGTCCAGCGCGCGCAGCGCGGCACGCACCCACCACGCCCGCTGTTCTTCGGAAAGCGATGCGTCGTCCGCCAAGGTATACCAGGAAAGAGCTTCGCTCATGTGGCGTCTTGCGGCTTGCATCGCCAGTTGGCCCCAGCCATAGGCTTGATCGTCAGCCGAGAAGGCGCTCAGGATTTTGCGCCAGCGCAACGCCGCCTCCTGCGGATCCTGGCGCGCCAGGTGCTGCACGGCGAACAGCGCGGTCTCGCGGCCGAGGCGGCTGGCGGCAAAGTTTTTCGGTAATTTCTTGTCGAGCGTGCGTCCCGGATTGGCCGCAACCATCTCCAGCGATTTTGCCTGCGGCAACTCCTTGTCCGGCAGATACTCGGCGGCGCGGCGCGCCTCGCGCAAATTTCCGACTTCGAGCAAACGCCGCACCCTTTGCCACACATCGTCGACTGAAAGATGTTTTCCGATCACCAGCCGGTCAATCACCGGAGTGCAGGACTGGGGCAGTTCTGCGGTAGAGAACCAGGCCGGGCGGGCCTCGTCGAGCGCGGTTGAGTCCTGTTGCAACAGCAGCCGCGTCTGCCAGTCGTAGCAGATGATCTCCTGGTCGGACTGAACCAGCAGGGGGTATTCCTGGCGGAACGTCTCCCATTGACCCCGCTGGCCGAGATTTTTGAGCCAGTCGGCACGCAGCTTTTCTGCCAGCCAGGTGCCCGATTCGCGCGTCAGAAAGTCGGTCACGCCAGCGTCATCGTCGTTGTTCAGCTTTAGGCGTAGCAGCCAGTAGCGCACCCACGGTTCGAGATCGTTTCCTTGCAGATCATCGGCGAGGCGCGCCAGCTTTGCCGTCTCGCCGACCCGAAAGGCCTCGCGCGCGGCGAGAAACCTGTCGTCGCCCGGCGCCGCAAACGCCAGCAGAGGCAGCAGCAAGACAACAACGAGAAGCTTGGCGGTAGTGGCGGTATAGTCGCGAATCATGAATTGAATGTAGCACAGCCACCGTCGTGCCTTTGCCCGAAAATCCACTGTTAAATCCCGCCTTTCGCGCAGACTTGCGCCGCGCCCGCATCGCGGCGCGACAGGCCATTCCTGCGGATCGGCATGCATCGCTTTCGGCTGCGGCGGAGGGTCATCTCATGCAACTTTTGGCCGCCCGGTCGCCGGGCGTGCTGGCATTTTGCTGGCCAATCCGTGCCGAATTTGATTGCCGGCCATTGGTGCGACGTCTCATGGACTCTGGCTGGCGCAGCTGCATTCCCACGGTGGTTGAGGTGAGTACACCGATGACATTCCGCGTATGGACGCCGGATTCAACCATGACCGTGGGTCGTTACGGCATTCCGATTCCGGCTGACGGCGCAACGTTGATTCCGGATGTCGTTTTGCTTCCCCTCGTTGCGTTCGACGCGCGGGGTTTTCGTCTCGGCTATGGCGGCGGCTATTTCGACCGCACGCTGGCCGGTCTCGTCCCCCGGCCGTTCGCCATCGGCGTCGCCTTCGAAGTGGCGCGTGTTAACTCTATCCGGCCTCAGGCACACGATATTCCGCTCGACGCTGTTGTCACCGAGGCAGGCGTTGATTATTTTAATGACTGAGCAGCTTTCAAACCTTGCCCGCCAGGGAACGCAGCGCAGAATCACTCGAATGCGGCTGATTCGGCCTTGATCGGGAACATGTCGCGATGGGTGATATCCGCCAAGCGGCACAAACCGAAAGCATCGGCAATAATGTCAGCCTGAGCAAATAGCCTTGGAGGCGACCGGTGGCGAATCCCGTTAGTCGAGTGTTGTTTGCGAGTTTGGTGGGCACGGCGATCGAGTTCTTCGATTTTTATATTTTTGCCAACGCCGCAGTACTCGTTTTTCCAAAACTGTTTTTTCCTGCCTCTGATCCCGCCGCCGCGATGATGCAATCCTTCGCGACCTTCTCGATCGCATTCTTTGCGCGCCCGATCGGATCGGCTTTGTTTGGCCATTTTGGCGATCGTATCGGGCGCAAGGCGACGCTGGTGACCGCGTTGTTGACGATGGGGATTTCGACACTGGTCATCGGGCTGTTACCGACCTATGCGGAAATAGGTTCTTTGGCGCCCATCCTGTTGGCCCTGTGCCGTTTTGGTCAGGGCCTTGGGTTGGGTGGTGAATGGGGCGGCGCAGTGCTGCTTGCGACCGAATATGCGCCGCAAGGAAAGCGCGCCTGGTACGGCATGTTTCCCCAGTTGGGTGCGCCATTGGGCCTGTTTCTCTCCGGGGCCAGTTTTCTGCTATTGAGCAGCCTGCTGACCGAAGATCAGTTTCTCGGCTTTGGTTGGCGCATTCCCTTTCTGGCCAGTGCGATTCTGGTGCTGATGGGGCTCTACGTGCGCCTGAAAATTGCTGAAACACCGGCCTTTCAGAAAGCGCTGGAGAACAACAAGCGTGTCAAGCTGCCCATCATCACCGTCTTTCGCAGTCACGCGCCAGCGATGGTGTTGGGTATCTCGATGACCATTGGGGGCTTTGTGCTGTTTTATCTGATTACGGTGTTCGCCCTGGGCTGGGCAACCACTGCGCTCAAGGTTCCCCGATCAGACTTCGTGGTGATTCAGTTGTTTTCCATGCTGTTATTTGCTGCGGCGATTCCGCTCTCCGCCGCACTGGTCGACCGTTACGGCGGTCGTATCGTATTGTTGATCGTCGCCGTTGCTACCATTGTGTTTGGCTGGTTGTTTGCGCCCATGTTCGGGTCCGGCGATCTGATCCGGATCGCCTTGTTTCTGGCGCTCGGCATGACCGTGCTGGGAATGAACTATGGTCCGATAGGCGCCGTTCTTTCCGGTCTGTTTCCAACCGAGGTGCGCTACACAGGATCGTCGCTGACCTACAACCTGGGTGGCATCCTGGGTGCATCACTGGCGCCGTATATCGCCACATGGCTGGCTCGCAATTATGGGCTCGCCTATGTCGGCTACTACCTGTCTTTCGCCGGAACACTGACCCTTGTAGCGCTGTTGGTCACAGGCAGGAAGACCATGGATAGCACCGCGGTGGAAAACCGTTAGTCCTGCGCTTGCGCGACCTAACCCGCTATCGCTTTTTCCATGCGCGCCAGCGCCGTATCCAGAGTTGCCCGCGGGCAACCGAAGTTGAGTCGAACGAATCCCGGCGCGCCGAAGTCGGCGCCATCGGACAGTCCGACACCGGCGGTTTCAAAAAAGCGCTGCGGGTTGTCGACACCCAGTCCGCGCGCATCGATCCACGCCAGATAAGTGGCTTCCACTGGCGCCATGGCCAGTCCTTTCATGCGTCCCACTGCCGCTTCGACGTGCCGTGCGTTGCCGCGCAGCGTGTCGAGCAGCGCGCTGCGCCACGGCCCGCCATGACGGAAAGCGGCCTCGCAGGCGACAAGGCCCAGTGTATTCACGTGCGGCATGATGCCCTGCATCACGGTGCGAAAGTCGCGCCGCAGGCGTGCATCGGCAATGACGGCGAAGGCACAGCCCAGCCCGGGAATGTTGAACGTTTTCGACGGCGCCATCAGGGTGATGGTGCGCTTCGCCATCTCGGGTGAAATGCTGGCGAACGGACGATGCCTGCGTGCCGGGTCGAGGATCAGGTCGCAATGGATCTCGTCCGAGCAGACGACCAAGTTGTGCTTTTCGGTAAGTCTGGCGATCTGCTGCAGTTCATCCTCGCGCCAGGCGCGACCGACGGGATTGTGCGGATGGCAGAGCAGCAGGGTTTTCGCCTTGCTCTGTTTCAGCGCCTGATCGGTGGCCTCAACATCCCATCGCCAGCGTGCATCTTCGATCAACAGTGCCGCCGTTGCCAGCTTCCGCTGTGAATGCTTTGGCGAGGAAAGAAAGGGCGGATAAATGGGTGTCGCAGTCAACACCGTATCGCCCGCATCGCCGACGGCGCGGCAGGCGACTTCCAGCCCGGCCACCAATCCCGGCAGCCAGACCAGCCACTCCTCCTGCACCGGCCACGCGTATTCGCGCGCAAGATGTTCGAGCACGGCTTCCACCAGCGAAGGCCAGGGCTGACCGTAGCCAAACACGCCGTGCTCGACGCGCCGTTGTAAAGCTTCGAGCACGGCTGGCGGTGCGGCGAAATCCATGTCCGCCACCCACAGCGGAAGGACATCGCGGTCAGCGTACTTGTTCCACTTGGTGGAATCGCCGCCGCGACGATCGATGAGCGTGTCGAAATCGAAAGGCATGGACTTGCGTTCAGGCGGCGTGGGCGATTCCCAAATAGCGGTAGCCGGCAAAGCGCGGCACATTTTTTAGATACACGGTCTCCAGCCGATCAAGCGTGAAGCCGCTGTTACTGATCAGCGTCGGCATATCGCGATTGAGATTGCAACCGCCCATGCAGCGCTTCCACAGCGGATTGAGCCGGTTCTGCCAGCGTTGCACACCGGGGTCGGGTGAGCGGCCATGCTCGCAGAAAACCAGACTGCCGCCGGGCTTGAGCACGCGGCGCATTTCAGTGAGTGCCTGCTCGACGCCGGGAATCGTACACAGCGTAAACGTCACCAGCACCGTGTCGATGCTTTCGTTTTCCAACGGGATTGATTCGCAACCCTGCGGCAACAGGTCCACCGGGAATGGCACATCACGGCTGCGTTGCCGCGCCAACGCCAGCAGTTCCTCACCCGGATCGATGCCGATCACGCGCTCGACTTTCGCCGCGTCGTAAAAGGGCAGGTTGTGGCCGGAGCCGATGCCGACTTCCAGCACGCGGCCATGCGCCAATGGCGCTGCCAACCGGCGTTGCGCCTTCATCACCTCCTGGCCGCAGGCGAAGTCGATGATTTTCGGCAGAATATATTTGGCGTAGAAACCCATGGTGACCTTCGCTGGTTATCCGAGAAAAAGCTTGTAGGCCGGGTTTCCCGTTTCATCGCAATGACTGTAGCCGAGTTCCTTGAGAAAAACACCGAAGGCTTTTTTCTCCGCCGCCGGCACCTGCATGCCGACCAGCACGCGGCCATGGTCGGCGCCGTGATTGCGGTAGTGGAACAGGCTGATGTTCCAGTCCTTGCTCATGTGTTCGAGAAAATTCATCAAGGCGCCGGGCCGTTCGGGAAACTCGAAGCGGTAGATGATCTCGTCCTTGAGGCTGGACGCATGGCCGCCGACCATATGGCGGATGTGCAGCTTGGCCATTTCATCGTCGGTCAGATCCAGGGTCGCCAGCGCGTGGCTGCGCAAGGACTTGACCAGCTTCAGCGATTCGGCGCGATTGGCGAC
>JAYUGL010000276.1:0-3493 GCA_043738385.1 Sterolibacteriaceae bacterium | reverse complement strand
CCGGCCCCATGGCCCAGAGGCGCGCACGACCGCGTCTGGGAGACACTACCTCGTCGGGAGATTCATTGGCAGCCACAGGAAATCCGGTTCTAGACGCTTGCAGTGCGACACGAAGGGTTGCAGGTCGCGCCACACGCGCTTAGGCCGAGGGTGGACCTAAAAGAAGCGGCGTGTCAGAGGACACAACGCAAGTTCGCAATGGTAGTAGCCCTGGAAGGTGGCCACGGTGCGGTGCCCCGTCATGGCCATGGCCTCGCCGATCGGCATGTCGCGAAGCCCGGCCTCCGTCACGAAGCCCGAGCGCGCCGAGAAGCGGCCGACGAGGCCTCCGGCAGCGCTGCGCCCGTGATAGTACCGACGGCCTGCTTCACCAGCACATGCCTAAGGGAACAGACCTGAGCTCGTAAAGCAAAAAGGAACGCGATGCAATCGCCGACAACATAAACACGAGGCCTCGCGCCGCGGATGCGTCGCACACCCCGCTGGGGGTGTTTGCACCAACGTTTGGCATCGTCCCGAAAACCGCCTGCGTCAATTTAATTGTTCAACCCTATTACGTTTCGGGCTTGGAATCACCTTCACCATTCACTCTACGGTTTTAAGCTACATCGGCGTCGACATCGGCGCCGCCGGCAATGCCGTGCCGCCAGGGCCGCTTACATAGGTACGCGGCGCAAGGGGCGCTTGCTGTCCGACGCCTGGCTGCGAGAAGTCACAGACGCCGTTGCTAAACACCGCCTGAAGGCGGGTTTGCTGAGCGCCCGTGAACGTAACACCCAAGTAGTCGGTGAAGTTCAGCGGCTTCAGTGCGCACTTCAGGATGTTCTCGCTGCGCGCGCCGCCCGCCACCTGTCGCGGAGAAGCGTGAATCGCGAGCTTCGGATCCGCATCGCATATCGCTTGGTCCGTCACCTTGTTCGAGAAAGTGGTGTCGGTACTCAAATAACAGAAGTCGAAAGCGGTCGCAGGCTTAGCAGCTAACACCTGCACCGCTGTGCGCTCGCTATTTAGCGTTTCTTTCGGAGCAGAAGTGAACAGACCCGAAAGCCAAGCGTCCATCATCAGGAACGACTGCAACGACAGCGCGGCTGGTGCGGTCAAGCCGCTCCCGAAACGCCACATCAACTGATTCCCGTGACCGCCACCATCCTGGTCCAGGCGATCGCGCTCGGCAAAGCTGCGCCAAATGTAGTGGATGCCAACCGCTCCACCCGACAAGGCGCTCTCGTCAAAGCCACGCAGATCGATGATCGGGAGCTTCGCAAGCTGCGAGCCGCTTGAGACAAGGCCTGCTTGATAAGCAATCGTCAGAGCGGCCGGGTCCGCCACAGAGCGCGTCGTGGTGGGATTCGAATCGGCGTCGCTGCCGCCAACGCCTTCATTTAAGGTGACGAACTCTTCGGCACTGATTGCACCGGAAATTAATGCCTTCCGGCCATACTGGACGCCGACGTTATCGTTAGTCTGGTTTGCGCGCGCGGTGCCCGGGGCGACGCCCCATACCGCGACGGCGAGGTCGGGATCCCCGCAACGCGGCCCTGTCGGATTCGTCACCGAGTCGTAGACTTGGCTGGCCGGCAGTCGGCAGTTGTTAGTCGGCGCACCTAAGACCATGTGACCAGCGGCGTCAGCGACGTATTGGGGTGTGTAGTTACCCGGCTTGTTGTTATAGCCAAAGTAGTTGTTCCACGAGTGGCAGCTTGTCTGATCGATGTGGCCATTGATAGCCGTCTTCTTGGCGTCGATCTGAGGCTGAGTCAGGCCCGCCGTGACGTTGGCCCATGCGGTACTCGCGTAGAAATTCACCAACTGAAGGCAGTCGGCCACTTCGATTCCCGTTGTGATCGAGTCCGAATAGTCGCATTGCACTTGGATGCCGTCGAGGAGACCCGGGAACGTCGATGCCACAGTGTTCTGGCCGATCGATCCGCCCGAGCATCCATTGCCCATCGTGTACTTAATTTCGCCGTAGCTCTTGGTGATGTATTCCTTCATCATCATCACGGTCTCACCCGCCAAGATGCGATTTGAGTTGTACAGCGAATCGGTCAGGCTGTTGTCAACCACCATCACCCCGCGGGAGAGCGCGCTGTCGTCGGCCCAGTTTTGTTCGGTGCGGTACTGCAGTCTCGGCTGGCCGGTACTTGCACCGAACGAATAAACAACCTTGCCGGTCCATTGCGCCTGCGGCGTATTTGCCGTCCAAGACTTGGTTGGATCGAAGAGGACGGCCACGTCGAAGATGCCACGATTTACTGTGCCGCGCTCGACCCTGACGATATATGGTACCGGGACTGTCGTGCCGAGCGGCGTTGTTGTCGCGACCGAAGCTATTGGCGTTGTGCCCACAACGTACGGCTGTAGGCAGGAGTTTGCCGGCGTTGTCGGGCTCGGAATTGCCGCCGTTGGCGACGGGTCGGGTAGCACGAAGGAACAACCGCCGTCGCCAACCGCCACACTCAGGGGCGTGAGCGTGCGATAGAACAACTTAGTCTGGGTGGCAATGTTGCACTGAGTATCCGTCGCGACGGTCGACAGGCCGCTTGCGTTGGTCGCGGCGGCTGACGCCGTCGCAGCAGTGGGAGACGGCGTCGCGCAAATCCAGGGCATCACTTGGCTACTGAGTAGCACTGGACCGCCGATCGGGTGATTTGTCAGGGTGAGTGACGCGCCGCGAAACGAGTTGTCGGTGGATGTTACCTTGAGCGAGTTGTCGCCGTTTACGAGTCCGGTAACGAGTCCGACTGTTCGTCCGTCGTTCCGCGCCTGCTTGAACGCACTGGTTACGTCGGTAGATCCGAGTGTGACTTTGAGTGCCGATGTCGATGATTCCGCTGGAATTTTCACCTCGACCAACGCAGAACCGCCCGTCACCATGTCAGCGCGTGTCGATAGATTCTGAATTTGCACTTGTCCCTGCGCTTGTGCTGGAGGCGGGGTCGGAGTAACGATAGGAAACGATCCGCCTCCGCCTCCGCCTCCGCAGGCGTACAGCAGCACAAACAGGATCGCACCTGTGGCGCAAGCCACAACTTTCTTATCAAGCCTCATTGAGTGGCTCCTATAGGCATTTGTATGACACTTCATGCTATTTCAGCCTAAATGCCTCGTGGACAAGGTTTTCCCTAGTCGAGACGCGAGTGCATTGGGCTGAAGTCGCGTCCGCGACATTAAACAACCTGGCATTTCCCCGATCGAGAAGGCACCACGGGTGTCTGTCACGACTGAATCGGGAGTGGCACGCCTTGTTGGGTCGACGGGAGCTTTCTCTTTGGGATCGGGTAACGAGGTGATCTCTTCGTGTTTACTCATGTCGCCCTTAATTTCGGTGGGCCGTCGGCTGACCTTGCCCCCGAAAAACGTATCCCTTGCTGAGTGTTTCAATTCAGACGAGGAGAACGCAGATGACGAAGACGGCAAGAGCGCGCTACACGCTCGAATTCAAGCAGGAGGCGGTGCGGCTGGTCGAGGGTGGTCAGAGCATCGCGGCGGC
>JAYUGL010000275.1:0-3497 GCA_043738385.1 Sterolibacteriaceae bacterium | reverse complement strand
CCGCAAGCCGCCGCGCCAGTGTTGGGATTCCGGGCGGCTTGAGCTGGGGCTGCAGTTTTTCCCGCCTACATTTAAGGCATCGTCACGTGCCCGGTTCGGGCCGGAATACGACGCGGGCATTGCGTCCAGGCTGTTTGGCGTGCTAGGGGGTCCGTTTAACAGCGGTTTGGCATTGCCTATGATGTCGGAGTCGTCTCTGTCGTTAATCCGGGCTTCCGAAGGTGGACTCCGTACCGTCGTTCGGGCGTATTTGTTCGCCGAATTGGGTCCATGAACGGCTGCCCGGTTTCCGGGGCCCCTGAAAAGAAAAGGGCGGGCTGCATAAGCAGCCCGCCCTTGTTTGTCGGAAGGGAATCCGCTCAGCCGACCTGGACCGCCACGTACATCCTGTTTGCATCCCGCTGGATCAGCAGCGCAATCGTCTTGTCCGTTTTCTTCATCAGGTTCGTCAACTGCTCGACCGATTTCAACGGCGTATCGTTGAACGCCAGGATCACGTCGCCCGGCTGAATGCCGGCGCGGGCCGCTGCACCGGAAGCGTTCTGTACCACCAGCCCGCCTTCGGTCTTGAGCTGCGCGCGCTCGTCCGGCGCCAGTTCGCGCACTGTCAATCCGAGCTTCGCCGATGTCTGCGAATCGCCGCCACTATTCACGGCGACTTTCTGCTCCATCAACTCGGCGACTTTGACGTCGACGTCGCGGCTCTTGCCTTCGCGCCATACCTGCAGGCGGGCGTTGTTACCCGGCCTGGTTGCGGCAATCGCGCCGGACAGATCGGAGAGTTGGTCGATCTCTTTGCCGTTGACGCCGAGCACCACGTCGCCGGACTTCAGCCCGGCCTTCTCTGCGGGACTGCCCGGTTCCACGCCGCTGATGAGCGCACCTTGCGGCTTCGGCAGGCCGAATGAATTGGCCAGTGCCTGGTTCACATCCTGAATCTGCACGCCAATGCGGCCGCGCGTGACCTTGCCGTTTTTCACCAGGTCATCCTTGACCTGCATGGCCACGTCGATCGGAATTGCGAACGACAAGCCCATGAAACCACCGGTGCGGCTGAAAATCTGCGAATTCACGCCGACCACTTCGCCGTCCATGTTGAATAGCGGGCCGCCGGAGTTGCCGGGATTGACCGCCACGTCGGTCTGGATGAAAGGCACGTAGTTCTCATCCGGTAGAGCCCGCGCTTTCGCACTGACGATGCCGGACGTAATGGTGTTCTCGAAGCCGAACGGCGAACCGATGGCCGCGACCCACTCGCCCACCTTCAGCTCACCGGCGTGGCCGATCTTCACGGCGGGCAGATTCTTGGCGTCGATCTTCAATACCGCGATGTCCGTGCGCTTGTCGACGCCGAGCACCTTGGCGTCGAATTCGCGCCGGTCGGTCAGCTTCACGCTGATGTCGGTGGCATCCGCCACGACGTGCGCATTGGTGATGATGATGCCGTCCGGGCTAACGATGAAGCCGGAGCCCAGGCCGCGCTGGACTTCGGATTCGCCGCGGGGTCCTTGCGGGCCCTGCTGGCCGAAACGACGCAGGAATTCCTGCAGAGGATCGTCCTGGGAATTCCCGGGTCCCGGACCCTGTGCGGCGACCGGCATAGTGCGCGATACGCTGACATTCACCACGGACGGACCGTTCTCTTCGACGATGCGGGTGAAGTCGGGCAGGCGTTGCGCTGAGGATGTGCTGGCATGGGCGCTGGTTTGCGGGGCCGCGTTGGCCGTCGTATGGCCCGGCAGCGCGAATGCGTAGTAAACGCCGAACACCGCGGGAATGACGGCGGCGATCAGCCATTTTCTTGCTGTGAATCTGGAAAACATTATGTTGGCCTCCTGAAATGCAAAGCGGGCAGGGTGCCCGCGATGGAAGAAGATCGCTTACCCGGTCTGAGACCCTGCTTGCGGCGCCGAGTTCACCGCGTTCCCAGACATCGTAAGCCGCTTTTGGGAAGGCCATCCCGCGAAAACCAAACTGCAACGCGGAACCCCAAGCGAGGTTGACACGGACCGTGAGATGACCGGCCGAACGGCGTAAGGGACCCAGGATAAACTCCATGAAGGACCGTCTTCTACGGATCGGCGCCGGCAGAAGGTAGTATGCCCGTGTTCCTGCCGTGCACGGGGCCGGGAGTTGGGGGGAGAGCTATCGCGCGAACCGGTGCCGTTCAGCGACCCGGCTTGTTCTAAAAATCAACAAGAAGGAGAGAGCATGAGCATAGCGAGCGAGTTCAAAGAGTTTGCGGTGAAGGGCAACGTGATGGATCTCGCGGTGGGCGTCATCATTGGTGGCGCGTTCGGCAAGATCGTGGATTCCATCGTGAACGACCTGATCATGCCGCTCGTCAGCAAGGTGACCGGGGGCCTGGATTTCAGCAGCTATTACATCGGGCTGAATGGCCAGGCCGCGGGATTGCCGCTCGCGGAAGCGAAGAAGGCCGGCGCGGTGTTCGCCTACGGCAATTTCATCACCGTCCTGATCTACTTCATCATTCTCGCCTTCATCATCTTCATGATGATCAAGCAGATGAACAGACTCAAGAAGGAGGCGGCACCCGCTCCCGCCGCACCACCCGCGACGCCTGAAGACGTGTTGTTGCTGCGCCAGATCCGCGACAGTCTGAAGAAGTAGACACCTGTTGGGGCCGGCGACTAGTTGGCCGGAAAAGACTGGATTTCGGAGAACCTGAGCGCGCTCTTGATCGCGCTGTTTTCAACCGGGCGAATGCCGGTTTTGTCCAACTGCCATTTGTCCATATATTGGCCGGGCTTGAGCAATTTCACACCCGCCTTCGCCAGATAATCTTCCACCGCCGCATCGGAAAACGGCCAGGGCATGCCGGTTTCGAACGGCTGCCACAGGCCATCCCAATGGATCGGGATATGCGCCTTGGGTTTGATGACCGGCACCACCAGTTGCGCGACCGGCAGGCCGCCGGTGCCGATCCATAAGTCCACCGACTCCAATCCGGCATCGAGCATCGCCTTCCTGAGATTGTCGATGGGCGCGCCGTAGTCCACGCCTTTGATCACGATCGGCACATGCAAATCCACTGCGCTGGCCGAGTTCTGGTAGAACCAGCTGTAGCGTCCCTGCGGGCCGTCCACGGCGAACAGAAAGCCGCGATTGCCGCCGCCGTTCGGAAAGTCCTCGGCCACGCCGGCTTTCAGGCCGCCGGTCGCGGGATCCTGGCGCGGAATATCTTCGAGTTCGACCGGGTCGTGCTGCTCCCAGTTTTTTGCCGGATCGCCGCTGTGGTTCCAGCGCACCACGCGCATGGTCACCCCTTCGGCGATGTCAATTTTTTCCAAACCGTAGACCGGCCTGCAGCGCTCGGCCGGCAGGTTTTCCGCCATCACTTCAAAACAGGTGGTCTGCGAGCCGATGATCGGCGCACTGGTCAGGCGCGACCACGTTGCGGTGTCGAAGGAATGGTCCCAGTGGCTGTGGCCGGTGAGCAGCAGTTTGATCTTGTCCGGGCCGCCAATCGCGTCGAG
>JAYUGL010000274.1:0-3504 GCA_043738385.1 Sterolibacteriaceae bacterium | reverse complement strand
GCCCGTCCACTTTCAAAATCGCCAGCGCACCTTTGTTGAACGCGCGGAAAATCGAGTGGTCCACCAGTACATAACTGCCCGGCACTTCGGTATGGAATTCGACGATGGCGGCACCACCCGCAGGGATCAGCGTGGTCTGCACATTGTGCTGAACATTGCTGCCACCTTCGTAGCGGACGTTGTCGAAAATTTCGCCGATCACATGAAAGCTCGAGACCAGATTTGGCCCGCCGTTGCCGACGAACATGCGGACGTTCTGATTGGTCCTGGCCTTGAGCGCCTTGTCGCCGGTCATTGAGCCTTCAGCACCATTGAAGAGCACATACGTAGGCCGCTCGTCGATGGCTTTTTCCATATCGAAAGGCTGCAGGCCTTTTTCACGATATTTTCCGGTGGTGTAAAAATCACCCTGCATCACGTAAAACTCATGGTCGACTTTCGGCATGCCGCCGGGTGGCTCGACCAGAATCAAGCCGTACATGCCGTTGGCGACATGCATGCCCACCGGTGCGGTCGCACAGTGATAAACGTAAATGCCTTCGTTAAGCGCCTTGAACGTGAATTGCGATTCATGTCCCGGTGCCGTGAAGCTCGACGCCGCGCCGCCGCCCGGGCCGGTCACGCCGTGCAAGTCAATGTTGTGCGGCATCTTGCTGCTCGGATGGTTCTTGAGATGGAACTCGACCGTGTCGCCCTGCCGCACGCGGATAAAGCTGCCCGGCACCGTACCGCCGAAGGTCCAAAAAGTGTACGACACGCCTTCTGAAATCGGCATGTCTTTTTCGATCACCTCGAGCTCGACGATGACTTTCGCCGGATAGTTGCGACCGGTCGGCGGCGGCACATTCGGTGGGCTGGTGAGAATCGCCTTTATCGGCTTGCCGCGCGGAGGGCCAAAGTCGCCGGCCATTTTGCTTGGGGCAGCGCTCGCAGACTCGACCGCGATCAGCGATCCCATGATCAGTATGCCCAGCGCAGCAAGCGTTGCGCCAAGAGACTTCATTGTTATTTTCATTGCAGACTCCAACGTTTTTGTTTGGCGTGGTTCAAACTACATGCAATGTTGATTTGATCCGATCCGCTTTGCGCTGATTTGATCCACATCAAATGGCGCGAATTTAGCGTCCATTTGTCCTACGCATGGACAAGACAAATGGTAAGCAAAACCGCGACGGGAATGGTGCGATAAAATAGCAAGACTCCAGCGCTGGCGCGGATTACAGGCAGTTTTCGCGTCTGGGAAGGCGCACCAGTGCTAGACACTGGTGCTTGACCTGCATCGTTGATGCGGCTATTAAACAGTGTGCGAACCAAGCCATTCACCCATCGTGAGAAGTGTCGTGATGACCGATATTTCAACCGGAAATCCCCAAACCCTACCTGCGCATGTAGGAAATGCATTTGCCTGTTGACTTTGATTTTTTATAGGTCTAACCTAATTTAACAAGAAAATTAACGCAGAAGTCTGGCTCAAATTTGCGCATGCAGATACGCGCGGACAATGAGACGGCTTTCAGGCATTGGCGCAGCAGAGTAGTGATGACGTTCGAAGAATGAACAAGAACGGCGCTCGCGGGTGGAAGTTTTCGCGTGGCGCATGTTGATGACGCAGGTGTAGTGCATCCAGTCAGGGAGGGAAGCATGAGCATCGGAAATGCGATTCTGGCGAGCCAACTTGCTGTGACATTACCTGTAGCGCGTGTATTCGCGCTGCCATCTCCCGCGCAGCCGGGAGAAACATCCGCGATATTCCTAAAGCAAAGCGCCGGGCAAATCCGCGCGTCGCGAAATATTCCCAGTCCCTCATTTTCTTTGCGATCCCTTTGAGAAAATCGAAAGGAGAATAGATCATGCGTGCGCGCAAGAAAGGCAACAGCATTACCGTCAACGCGATGGCAGGCACCCATGTTGTGTTGCTCGGCCTGGATATTGATGCGAGCAAGCGTGCCGGGTTCCTCGGATTTGCGATCCAGCGAACGGAAACCAAAACCGGCAATGTATTCTGGATGAAGGGCATGAAAACGTTTGAGGCGACCACGCCCAACACCAGCCCCGGGCAAAGTTTTTCATCGCAGGAGCACCCGTTCCAATCGTTCCAATGGTCTGACTACACGGTCACGCCCGGCAATGCATATAAGTACAAAATAGTACCGCTGTATGGCAAACCGGCGAATCTTGATCAGCGCAGCGGCGTCGAGATTTCCATCACGACAGAAGAAGAGTGGGCCAAACCACACTCGGTATTTTTCAATCGCGGGTCAGTGGCCTCACAGGCGTATGCGCAGCAATTTCAAAATCAACCGCCGAGCGTTGCCGGACAGGCGGCCTACGACTGGCTTTCGCGCGGCTTGCACGAAGCGCTGCTCGCCTTCATTGCGCGGGCCAAGAATTCGACCTGGCAAATCCATGGTGCCGTCTACGAATTTCAGGACATCCCTGTTCTCACCGCATTGAAGGATGCATCCGATGCGGGCGCAACGGTGAGCGTGATCTACGACGCGATTCCCGGTGCCAGCGGACCGAAAGCGGCAAATGAAAAAGCAATCAGCGATGTTGGTATCGGCAATCTTTGCATTCCAAGAACGCTCGGCACAATCATGCACAACAAGTTTTTTGTGCTTTCAAAAGGCGGCGTTCCCAAAATGGTCTGGACGGGCTCCACCAACTTGACGGAAAACGGGATCTACGGACACTCCAATCTCGGCCATGCGGTCGAGGACGGCAAAATCGCCAAAGCCTATTTTGAATACTGGCAGCGTTTATCCCAGGACCCACCCACCACCCATAACCCTGCGTACAAAGCCGACAACGCAACCCAAACGCCAGCGCCTCCCGCTGACTGGCCGAAAAGTTTGCTCTCCGTCTATTCACCAAGGCCGAATTTGAACGCGCTCCAGTGGTATGCAGACTTGGCCGCGACAGCGCAATCAGGGTTGTTCGCGACGTTCCCTTTCGGCATGCATAAATTGTTTCAACAGGTGTATGCCAAGGACGACGATATTCTCAGGTTCGGCCTGATGGACAAGCGAACCGCACAAACCCGAGAACCTGCCAGGACGAACGACCTCGCCGCCATCCACGCGATCGCCGCGCGAAAAAATGTTGTGCTCGCGGTAGGCAACAACATCGTCACCAATGAATTTGATCGCTGGCTTGCAGAGCTTGATCAAATCGTTTCCCACGTATTCGTGCACTGGGTTCACACTAAATACATGATCGTCGACCCGCTAAGCGAGACCCCGATCATCGTGAGTGGGTCTGCCAATTTCAGCGACGCAAGCACGAAAGACAATGACGAAAATGTGCTCGTCATTCGCGGCGACAAGCGCGTGGCAGATATTTACCTCGGCGAATTCATGCGCCTGCATTCGCACTACGCATTCAGGGAGGCGGTGGCGATCCATGTGGAACAGGGCGGCAGCCCGACCGACTGGAAGCCGCAATTCTTGCAGGATTCGGATGCGTGGCAGGTACCGTATTTTGATGCGGGGGATAGTTCGGGGA
>JAYUGL010000273.1:0-9913 GCA_043738385.1 Sterolibacteriaceae bacterium | reverse complement strand
ACGTGGTAGTCCTCCAGATAAACCTCGATAAAGGTTTTCCAGTTGTAGTTGCACTGGTGCAGTTCGACGCGATCCAGCTTGTAGCCGGTAAAGTCCAGCTCGGCGGCGATCTTCATGCCGGCCAGATCGGCAGTCGCGGAACGCGGGCCCTTGAACAGCAGGCCATGCCAATTTTTCAGCGGCTGGCGGGCAAGGTTGAGGCACGGCTTGTCGGGAAAATGCGGCGCGCCAATCAACTGGCCCGCCATGTCGTAGGTCCAATGGTGAATCGGGCAGACCACATTCCGGGCATTGCCGGCACCCTGCAACATGATGGCTTGACGATGGCGGCAGACGTTTGACATCTCGGCCATGCCATCGGGTTGATGCACCAGCAATTGGGCATGATCCAGCCATTCCAGCGAACGGTAGTCGTTCACATTCGGGACCATCAGTTCATGACCGACGTAGCCGGGCCCGGCGTCAAAGATCAGCTTTTTTTCCAGCGCGAAGATTTTTTCGTCGAAATACCATTCGACGGGAAACTGAGAGACGGCAGGCGCGAGCTGCCCCTTGATCGCGATGTCGGACATGATTCCCAACCCCCAAGAACAGCGACCCGGAAACCGGAAAACAGGGAAAAATAATCCCGCAAAAGCGGGAGCACGGAGTATAACCAATTTGACCTGAGGGCGCACCTTAGGCTATTTTTACGCCCTTTCTTTGACCACGCTCAAGCGGCCATGGCCAAAACACCGCACTCATCGCCCCTACCTGTCACCCCTGCCAGCTTCGAAAAAGCGCTTCATGAGCTGGAAGACATCGTCCATTCAATGGAGGCCGGAGAAATGCCGCTGGAGGACTCGCTTGCGGCTTATCAGCGCGGCATGGGTTTGCTGAAATACTGCCAGGATCAACTGGGGTCTGCCGAACAGAAAATCCGAGTCCTTGAAAACGGCGTCCTGCGCGACTTCGCGCCGGATGCCGGCGATGAAACCCGCTGATCAAATGGACTTCGCTGCCTGGATGAGCGCCGTCCAAAAGCGGACGGAGGCCGCCTTGGAACAACGGTTGCCGGCCGCAACGCTGGCGCCGGTCAAGCTGCATGAGGCCATGCGTTACGCGTCACTGGGCAGCGGCAAACGAATTCGCCCCCTGCTTTGCCACGCGGTCGGGGAAGCGTTTGGTGCAAGCCCGGCGTTGATCGACTTTCCCGCCTGTGCGGTCGAAATGATTCACGCCTATTCGTTGGTGCATGACGACCTGCCCTGCATGGACGACGACGTCCTGCGCCGGGGAAAACCCACTTGCCATGTCGAATTCGACGAAGCAACAGCACTGCTGGTGGGGGACGCCTTGCAATCGCTGGCATTTCAGATGCTGGCCGACGCGCCAACAACTTCCGAGCGCCGTGTCGAGATGCTCAGTGTTCTGGCCCACGCCGCCGGATCGCGTGGAATGGCGGGAGGACAGGCCATTGACCTTGCCGCCGTAGGCAAACCACTGAGTCTTGAAGAACTTGAATTCATGCATGTCCACAAAACCGGGGCATTGATTCGTGCCTCAGTCTTGCTCGGGGCGGGTTGTGGCAACGCGGATGCCGGCGCAGTAGCGCAATTGACTCCCTTCGCCAATCGGGTGGGCTTGCTGTTTCAAGTGGTGGACGACATCCTCGATGCCGAGTCCAGCACCGCAACGCTGGGCAAGACGGCAGGCAAGGACGCGCAGCAGAACAAACCCACCTATGTCAGCATCCTGGGCAGCCGCAAGGCCAGTGAAAAGGCGGTGGAGCTGCGCTCCGAGGCGCACGCCGCGATCGAATCGTTTGGCGAGAGCGCCCTGCGATTGCACCAACTGACCGACTATATCGTCGAGCGAAAATTCTGATGACCACTCCCCTGCTCGAAACCATTTCCTCGCCCGCCGACCTGCGCAAGCTCGCGCCGGAGCAGTTGCAACCCCTGGCGGAGGAATTGCGCGCATTTTTGCTTGAGGCAGTATCCAAAACCGGCGGCCACTTGTCATCCAACCTTGGCACCGTCGAACTCACCATTGCGCTGCACTATGTGTTCGAAACGCCGCACGACCGCCTCGTGTGGGACGTGGGTCACCAGACCTACGGCCACAAGATCCTCACCGGGCGCCGCAATGAAATGGCCCGGCTGAGAATGAAGGATGGCATTTCCGGCTTCCCGCGCCGCGCCGAAAGCGAATACGACACCTTTGGCGTAGGCCATTCGTCCACCTCGATTTCCGCAGCGCTTGGCATGGCAGTGGCGGCCCGCAACAAGGGCGAGGAGCGCTGCGTGGTCGCCATCATTGGCGACGGCGCCATGTCGGCCGGACAGGCTTTCGAGGCGCTCAACAATGCCGGCGTCATTGATGCCAACCTGTTGGTGATCCTCAACGACAACGACATGTCGATCTCGCCAGCGGTGGGCGCACTCAACAAGTACCTCGCCCGGCTGCTCTCCGGCCGCGCCTTCAACGCCGCGCACCGTGCGGCCGAACGCGTACTGGCCAAAATGCCGACGGTGCTCGAATTCGCCAATCGGGTGGAGGAACACGTCAAGGGATTCATCTCTCCGGGCACCCTGTTCGAGGAACTGGGCTTCAACTATATCGGGCCGATCGACGGCCACGATCTCAAAGCACTGATCCCCACCCTGCAAAATCTGCGCGGCCTCAAAGGGCCACAGTTTCTCCACGTCGTAACCCGCAAAGGGCAAGGCTACAAGTTGGCGGAAGACGATCCGGTGCTTTATCACGGGCCGGGCAAGTTCAACCCGGCCGAAGGCATCAAGAAGGCGGGAGGAGGCAAACTCACCTACACGCAGGTATTCGGCGACTGGCTGTGCGATATGGCCAAGGCGGACAACCGTCTGATCGGTATCACGCCGGCCATGCGCGAGGGCTCTGGACTGGTGCGCTTCGCCGAGGAATATCCGGACCGCTATTTCGACGTGGGTATCGCCGAACAACATGCCCTGACCTTTGCCGCCGGACTTGCCTGCGAAGGCATGAAACCTGTCGTGGCGATCTATTCCACCTTCCTGCAACGGGCCTACGACCAGTTGATTCACGATGTGGTGCTGCAAAATCTGCCGGTCGTTTTCGCCATTGACCGCGGCGGCCTGGTCGGTGCGGATGGCGCCACCCACAACGGCGCATTCGACCTCAGCTACCTCACCTGCTTGCCCAACATGGTGGTCATGACGCCGAGCGACGAGAACGAGTGTCGGCAGATGTTGACCACCGCGTTTCACATTGACGGCCCGGCCGCGGTACGTTATCCCCGTGGCAGCGGTCCGGGAGCTGCCATGATTCCGGCGCTGGACCCTCTGCCTGTGGGCAAAGGGGAGGTTCGCCGTAACGGAAAGCGCATCGCAATCCTGGCGTTTGGCGCGATGCTGGAATCCGCGCTGAAGGCAGGTGAAACGCTGGACGCCACCGTGGCCAACATGCGGTTCGTGAAACCCATGGATGCCGAACTGGTCAAATCACTGGCGCTTGGTCACGACCTGCTGGTGAGCATTGAGGAGAACACTGTGATTGGCGGCGCAGGGGCGGAAGTAGCGCGTTGCCTTGGAGATTTGGGCCTGACAACGCCCCTGTTACGGCTGGGCCTGCCTGATCATTTCATCGACCACGGCGATGTAGCGTTGTGGATGACCGAACTGGGGCTCGATGCGGACGGAATCGTCAAGCAGATAGGCAGATTTAATAGTTGAGCATTTCTGTCGGGAATGCTATCGTTCTCAATCCTTGTGCTCGCGACCAACGCCGCCAGCCTATCCAACAATTAAAGGAGCCCCATTCCATGAACACCAGGGATCCCATGGCAATTCCAGACGTCCAGGGCAGCGCCGATTCGCGACACCTTCCAATCGACAAAGTTGGCATCAAGTCCATCCGCCATCCGGTCAAGGTGCTCGACAAGTGCGGCGGTGTGCAGCACACCATCGCGAATTTCAACATGTATGTCGGGTTGCCGCACAACTTCAAAGGTACCCACATGTCCCGCTTTGTGGAGATACTCAACAGCCATGAACGGGAAATCTCGGTGGAGAGCTTCGAGTCCATGCTGCGCGAGATGGTGAACCGGCTGGAGGCGGAAACCGGACATCTCGAAATGAGTTTTCCCTATTTCATCAACAAGGCGGCGCCCATCTCCGGGGTCAAAAGTTTGATGGATTACGAAATCACTTTTGTCGGAGAGATCACGGCCGAGGCCGGCTACACCCAGACCACACGGGTGCAGGTGCCGGTCACCAGCTTGTGTCCCTGCTCGAAGAAAATTTCTGACCGCGGCGCCCACAATCAGCGTTCCCACGTCACCGTGACTGCCACCACCAACGATTTCGTCTGGATTGAAGAACTGGTGCAACTGGTTGAAAACCAGGCCTCCTGCGAGTTGTATGGACTGTTGAAACGGCCTGATGAAAAATACGTGACGGAACGGGCTTACGACAATCCGAAGTTTGTCGAAGACATGGTGCGGGATGTTGCAGGAGCCCTCAACAATGATTCGCGCATCGTGGCCTACGTGGTCGAATCCGAAAATTTCGAATCGATCCACAACCACTCGGCCTATGCGCTGATCGAGCACGATAAACGTGCCGACAAGAAGGTGTAATAACTTCCCGTTCCAGTATCCGCGAGTCCCTACCAAGCGTAGACGGCGCTTAGTCCGACTAGAGAATTGCGCCCCGGCGCCGGCTCGAAATAGCGCTTGTTGCTCTCATTGACGATGACCGATCCGGCATAGCGCCGGCCCGTCAGGTTGTCGATGCGCAGAAACTCCCTGAATCGCCAATCTCCCCGTAGTTGTTCGAACCCGGTGCGCAGGTTCGCCACGGCATACGCGGGCGCTGCATCACTGTTGGCGTCGTCCACGTAAACTTTGCCGACCAAGTGACCTTCCAGCGCCATCGAGAATCCGCTGGGTACATGACGCCACGATAGCTCCCCATACAGTGAAGTCTGCGGCACACCGGGCAGCCGCTTGCCTGAACGAATCAGTACATTGGGGCTGGCGCAGGGCGGCGGACCGCAGGTATTGAAGTCCTCGCCATAGGTCGCTTTCAAAATAGTGTACGACACTAGCGCACCCATGCCGCCGGACCAATGTCCCTCGAACGCCAGTTCGGCGCCATCACGCCGAGTCTTGCCGACATTCTGGAATACCGAGCGTCCGCCCGAGTTTTGCTGGACCACAATTTCGTCTCTCGTATTTACGTGGAACACCGCCACGGTGAATTGCGTATCGTGATTCGGCTGCGCCTTGAGCCCGAACTCAAAGTGGTCGCTTCTGGCGGGTCGCAGCCCGAAATTGAGCCCGGTCGTGGCTCCTGATATCGAACGATAGGAAAGCTCGTTCAAGGTTGGAGTTTCAAAGCCCCGGCCGGCTGCGCCATAGAGATGAAACTGCTCGTTGATGCGCCAAGTGATACCTGCCACCGGGGTGGTCGCGGAAAAACGCACACCACCGCTATCGTTGCCATTGCCGGCAACGATGTAATGGTCGCGGGAATTGACGTTGACGATGCTGTGTCTGACTCCCGCTTCAACCAGCCATTGTCCTGAGGGTTCCCATTGCACTTGCAAATATTGATCAAAATTGTGAACCCGGTTGGTTTCGTTGCGACGCAAAGCGCCCTTCACCCCCAGCGTGGCACCGATGAAATTCTGAAAACCCTTGCGCTCCTCGGCGAGAGTTTCGTAATCGAACCCCAGCGTGGCCCGCAATGGCGCTCCAGCAAGAACGCCCTGATGCGTCCAGCGCATATCCGACCCCCAATAGTCGCGTCCCAAATCGATCACACCGCCAGGATTGGTTGGCGGCGCCTGGGTTGCGGTCAGTATGGCTTGATACTGTGTGGTGTCACGCTGGCCCCGATAGAACATTGCATTGAGCGTATCGGTCCCAGTCAACCGTCGCTCGTAAGTAAGACCCACCTGCTGCTGTGACACGGACTTGCGGGTGTTGAACTTGAGTGCATTGGTGCCCGCCTGTCGGGGGTCAGACTCAAGCTGTGCTCGGGTTAACCCAAGTGGGTCAAGCGCTTGCGGCATATCCACCGCATTCACCACCATGGTCAGCCGTGAAGACTCGTCGGGCGCGACGCGCAACTTGGCATTCAGGTTGTCGCGTCGGGTCGCGCTGTGGTCGCGGTAACCGTCCGTATGAAAAGTGCTGGTATCAACGAGATAATTGAGCGAGCCGTTGTCACCCGAAAATTTAACTGCGGATCGTTGGGTGTTGAAACTGCCCGCAGTGAAATCCACATCGAGTGCTGCACCCGGTGCGCCGTCCTCAGTAAATGCCGCAATGACGCCACCGGACGAGTTTCCGTAAAGTGCTGAAAAAGGTCCGCGCAAGACTTCGATGCGCGCAGTGGAGCCAAGGTCGAAATGGGATATCTGGCCCTGTCCGTCCGGCATGGTGGCGGGAATCCCATCGGCGTAAAGACGCAAGCCGCGGACACCAAAGGTCGAACGCGCGCCGAATCCGCGCGAGGAAATTTGCAGGTCCTGGGCGTAGTTCTGCCGATTCTGGATCACCAAGCCTGGCACCCGCGCCAGGGACTCGGAAAGATTGATCTGCAATTGTCCTTGCTGAATCTGCTCGCCGTCGATGCGATCGATGGATGCCGGCAGATCGAAACGTGGTTGCGCGCTGCGTGTCGCGGTCACCACCACCGAAGTGTCATCGACAGCCGCCGGGGCGGCGATGGTGGGCTGGAGGCCACCAAAAATGAACAAGATCCCGGTCATCTGCGGAAACCGCGTTTTAGTGAACTGCATGCGTCGTCGTCTCCTTGATCATTGTTGTACCTTTCAACGAAACTCGGTCAGGCGAGAGTTTCATTTCCCGGATGGTGCCACATAGCTCTCACGCGCCCGCTCAATCACGTAGGCACGTATGGCCTCGGTTTGTTCCGGGGTTAACTCCGGAGCGAACGACACCATGCCACGTGCGGTCAGCGCACCCTCACGCACAACGCCGTTGAACAGCGACTGATTGAAGACAATGGCGGATCGGCGCAGGTCAGGAACGATCCCACCGGACACCGCATCAGCACCATGACAGGCGAAGCAATAATGCGAATACAGCGACTTGCCTAGGGCTATTGTGGTGGCGACAGGTAATGGGAGCTCAGGCGGCTTCGGCAGGCTTGTCTTGACTTCTTTAATGGCCGGTAGCCTGGCTCTACCATCCAGCGCAAAGCTGAGGACACGGGAGCGATTGATACCCGAGCCGCCGACCAGCGCAAAACCACCGCCCCAACCGACGACGACACTGACATACTGACGGCCCTTGACGGCATAGCTGACCGGCGCGGCAACGATGCCGGTCTGGGCGGGGAACGACCACAGTCGCTCTCCGGTACTTGCACGATAGGCCACAAAGTCGCCGGCGGCATTGCCCTGGAAGATCAGGCCCCCGGCGGTCGACAAGATTCCGCCGTTTCCCGGACCTGTGTGGTTAACACGCCAGACCTCCTTCTGCTTGGCAGGATCCCAGGCGAGAATGAAGCCCTTGAGGCTTTTCATCGTGGCGGCCCTGCTCTTCGGGTCAGTGGGCATGCTCGCGCCCCCGCCCAGGTCGGTGCCGAGATTCATGGCCAACGATTTGTGCTCGAAGGTCGGTTCCGCCATAAAGGGAAATGCGATGTCCTGCACCGGTATGTAGACCAGGCTCTGACCTGGATCAAAGGCCATGGAATTCCAGCTGTGCCCCCCGAAAGGACTGGGCAGGCCGAGATAAGGCTTACCGGTAACGCTATAGCGCGCCTCAGGCACGATGTTGGGTCGCCCGGTGGTCATATCAATGCTCTTGGCCCAAGACGTGTTGACAAAGGGCTCGGCTGACAGCAGTTCTCCGGTCTTGCGGTCCAACACATAGAAGAAACCGTTTTTCGGCGCTTGCATCAGCACCTGGCGCTTTTGACCGGCGATCTCGAGGTCGGCCAGAATGATCGACTGGGTGGCGGTGTAATCCCATTCGTCGCCGGGTGTGGTCTGGTAATGCCAAACGTATTCGCCGGTATCGGGGCGCAGCGCCAGTATCGAAGAGACGAACAGGTTGTCGCCCTTGCCGCCCGAGCGCAGCATGTAGTTCCACGGCGAGGCATTGCCGACGCCCACATACAGCAGATCGAGCTGCGGGTCGTAGGCCATCGAATCCCATATCGTGCCGCCGCCGCCGGAACGCTTCCACTCTCCGTCGAACCAGGTTGCGGCGGCGAAGTCGGCCATGACTTTGTCGGAGGCGGCGCCGTCAGGTTTGCCCTCGGCATTGGGCGTCGTAAAAAAGCGCCATACCAGCGTGCCCTTGTCTGCGTCATAGGCGGAGAGATAGCCGCGCACGCCCAATTCGGCGCCGCCATTGCCGATCAGCACCTTGCCTTTTACGACTCGCGGCGCACCGGTGATGGTGTAGGGCTTGGTTGGGTCCACGGTGAGGGTGGACCACAACGCCTTGCCGGTCTTCGCATCGAGTGCGATCAGTCTGCCATCCAATGCACCGACGTAAACCTTGCCCTCCCAAACGGCCACGCCGCGATTGACCACATCGCAACAGGCTTTGATGCCGGTAGCGCCGGGCACCTTGGGATCGAAGGTCCACAGCGGACGTCCGCTGACGGCATCGAAGGCCTGCACGTGGCTCCAGGCGCTGGTGGTGAACATCATCCCGTCCACGACCAGCGGAGTTGCTTCCTGGCCGCGATTCGTATCGAGATCCTGAAACCAGACGAGTTTCAGTTTTGAGACGTTATCGACACCAATCTGCTTGAGCGGGCTGTGGCGCGTTTCGTCGTAACCGCGCCCATGACTCAGCCAGTTTTGCGGTTCGCTGTCGCTGGCCGCAATGCGCTGGGTGGTGACCCAGGCGGCCTTGCCGGCGCCTTCCTTGACGTTTGCTGACGGGGCTTCATGGCTATACCCCGCGACAGCGATGACCATGCCAAACGCCGCCAACATCACGCTCAACCGGTTACAAACCTTCATTTCCCCACCTCCTGATTATTTGAGATACGCAATTTCATGACAGTTCGGATGCTTGTACCGAAACGGGCACTCCGCTCATGCGTGGAATGCCGCTGATCGGATCACGCTCATCCATATTGATCAGCCGAGTCACCGAACCAAGGGCGAGTTCGCTGGTGACGGCGGCTTGCGACATGGGCGCACCGAAGCCGTGGACCACCGACACCAAACCTTCCCGCAGGCTGTCGTCCGCCTTGACCCGCGCCAGCATGTGACCGTGGCGCGAACGAATCGTGATGAGGGCGCCATCGTCGATGCCGAGCGCGCTCAGGTCGCATGAATGCATGAACGCCGGGGTATGGGTCTTGCCGCCACTGAGGACGGGCAACGACTGTCCCATCGAGTTCATGAAGTTGTTGGTACGCCGACACACCAGGCGCAACGGAAACGCGGGGTCAGTTTTTTCTTCAGCACCCTCGGCATGCAGCGCACGCAGTTCCTGCATCATCATCTCGTTGCCAAGCTGCAGCTTGGCGCTACAGCCGGACTCCCGCGACTGTACCCGCACGTCGACGTCGTACACGTGGCCGTGCGGACGCGACTTGACCTCCTCCAGCGGCACGCGCGAATCGGAACAGGCGAGCGCGATCAGTTCGTCTGTGGTCGGCAGGCGCGACATGTCAAGCGGGATGGTCTGCGTCGTTCCCTCCAGGTTGGGGCCCTGGCCGCGCATATTGATCCAATCGAGCTGCAGGCCCATGCGCTGGGCCAAGCCGAAAAAGAATGCGCCATCGTCGAGCAGGTCGGAATGCGGCGGCACCTGGGCCACCGCGGGCGTGTATTGGGCCCAGGGAATGGCATAGCCGCGCGACACGCCATAGTATTTCAACGATTCCACCATCTGCGAGGTGGCGGGCAGTTCGAGCGACAGCGGCGGCGG
>JAYUGL010000272.1:0-3547 GCA_043738385.1 Sterolibacteriaceae bacterium | reverse complement strand
CGCCACTGGCGTGTGCGATGGGCGCCGCATGCAGCATGGTGTCGCTAGTGCTCAAGTCGGGCAGCAGGTCGATCATGAAGTTGGCCACTTCGGCCGTTTCGCCACGCGCAGTGAGTACGACGGCTTTCGGCTTGCCGGTGGTGCCGCCGGTAAAGCCGAGCCTATACGGCGCGTCATAGGGTCGGTCAACCACGCAGGGTGTGGCAGGCCCCGATTCGATCAGGCGTGCCAGATCGGCGCCGGCGACAACCATCTCGCACGGCAGATCGCAACTTGCCTCGCTGGTCAGCAGTGCCCGTGCCCCCGAATAGGCCAGCTTGTATTCATGCTCAGGCCGGGTTTCACGCACATTCAACGGCACCCGCAACAAACCTGCCTTGGCCAACGCGTAGTAGACGATCAGGCATTCGATGCTGTTGCCCATCATCGCCGCCACCCGATCACCCGGAACAAGGCCCATGGCGAGCAGGCTATTGCCAAGCCTGTCGGTCGCCATGTCGAACTCGGCGAAGGAAACGTCCTTACCCTCGCATGAGAGCGCAGTGCGCGGCCCATATCGCCGCGCGGCGGTGCGGATCATTTCTCCTATTTGCATCGCCGCCTCAGCCGTTGCGCAGCTTGGTGATGTCCTGCCGCGTGAGGCCCGCACCCTTGTTCGCCAGCCGCGGCGAATGGGCCTGCGTGCGGCGATAGAGCGCCTCGACATTGGCCTCCTTGTGGTGATACTTGACCCAGTTGTCGTCGAGAAAACGGGCCTCGGGCGTGCAGGCGAACGGGGTGAACTCGCGCACCGCCTTGTTATAACTCTCCTGGTCGAGCACGCCGCGCGTGGTGCGCCAGCCGCTGGTTTTCTTGAACAGGCTGCTGCCCTTACCCAGCGGTCCACTGGTTGCCGTGTAGTCGCCGGTATTGAGTATGGTGTACGGGATCGGCGAATACATGCGGTGGTTGGTGTTCTTGTGCATCGCCATCGTGTAGTCGTTGCATACCTGTGACGGCAAGGTCAGCAGACCGACCAGTTCGGTCAGCACGTCGCGACCGTATTCATCATTGAGCAGCGGCACCAGACGCTGGGCGCGTTCGTCGATCTCCATCCAGTCGCTCTGCTCATAGACACCGGCAATATGGGCGACGTCCTTGAGGATGTTGTAGTACACCAGCGCGCCGGCCTCGAGCATTTCTGCACGCGACCAGCCGGCAATTTTCTTCCACAGCACCTGGTTGGCCTCGGATATTAAGTGAGTCAGCTCGGTGAACTTGGCCGCCAGTGCCTGCGGACTTTCCATCGCCACAGGCACGTAGGAATCGGACAGCAGGTCGGAGGTATAAAGCCCGATGCGGACGATGTTTTCGGCGCGGAATTCCGGCTTCGATTCGAAGCTGCCCCAGTCGTCCATCAGTTCGAAGTGGGTGTTCTTGACCACCATCGGCACGGTCAGGTTGTGGAACGGGAACTTGTCGGCCACGCCATCGAGCCAGGGATAGTCGCCCACACCCAGGTCCATGAAGTCGCGCACGATCAGCTCGCGGCCTTCGCCGAAGCTGTATGGCCCCTGGTTGCAGATGCCGATGCGGCATTCGCAATGGGAGAGAAACTGGTACTGCGATACCGTCGCCATGAACTTGCTCGATGCCACATGCAGCGCATCGCCCGGCACCGTGTCATGCAGGTCGGCCTCGAACACCTGGAGCTGCCGTTCGGGCATCAACTGGCTGCGATGGCCATACTGGCTGTTGGTGATATGACCGTCGTTGCGATGATAGGAGAGCTGCATGCGCTTCCAGCAGTCCATGACGTAGATCACGTCTTCCACCGCGTCCTCGGGCCGCAGCATGCCTAGGTTGATCAGCCATTCGCGGCCGAGCAGGTAGAAGCAAGGCAAGGTCCAGCCCATGGTCAGGGTGTCGGTCTTGGTGCCCATGTTGCGCGCGCGATCACCGCAGTCCTCCATCGACATGCGCGATTCGATCTTGCGCAACAGTGTCGGCCAGCGGTAGAAGGCGTTGGCGTACGACAGCATCATGTACGGCGACACCGGGAACAGCTTCGACTCCTGCGTGGTTCGGGTGACGCAAAGCCAGTAGGACTCGTCGGAGTTGATCTGCATGAGATTGTTGGTCTCAAGCAGTTGGGCATAGGTAATGGGTTTCTTCACGGCTTCCATGATCGGTTCCTCAGACGAGCTTCCAGATTTCGGCGGTCCGCTCGATGCCCTTCTGGCAGTCGAGCGCGCTGCGGGCGGGGGCCGCACAATTGATTTCCAGTCGGTCACCGTTATTGATGCCGCCGATCTTGGCGTTCATGAAGCAGGGAATGCCGTACTCGCGGCAGAGGATGCCGAGATGGGAGCGGACCGAACCGCCCATGCAGATCACGCCGGTGAAATGCTCAAGGATCGGCGCCGTCAGCGTGCCGCCGGAATCGTCAATGATGGCGATGCTGCCGGGCGGCACACCTTCCATCACCATGGTCATGACTTCGTCGGTGGTATGCACGTAGAGGGCCGAGCCCTTGACCGACGCGGGATAAGTCACCACGTTGTCGCCCTCACCCACCAGCATCCGCCCGTCCTTGATTTCAGCACTCACCGCGCGTTCGTGCTGCCCCTTCATGGCCTTGTATTTTTCCGGCGCTTCCTTGGCAGAAATGGTGGCCGAGACGTCGAAGCGATAACCGCTGGCAAGCAGTTTGGCTTCCACGCCGCGGAAATCGCTTTCGCTCAGGCCGCAGTTGCTGCCGCCGAGAACGAAATCCTTCCATTCAAGACCGCTGGCCTCGAAACGCTCGCGCACGAGAGCACGGACTGAATGATGGAAAGCGCGGCTGGTAGGCGTTGATTCCTCCAGGCCGAACTTGTTCTGATCCCACTGAAATCTTTTCATGTTCTCCTCCGGTCTTGGTCCAGTTTCAGGGCCACTGGCGCTCTTGTCGCAGCGCTCTGGTTTCGGTTCCCGATTATGGGGGCTATGCAATTTTCCTGTCAAGTTCGTCGGACCAGATTGTCCGACAATTTACGATTGTTCTCCTCCGTGCCGATTGATCAAAACCACGCTGTATCCATATCCGAAAAAGTATCGTCGCGCTCGCACACCGGTTTCAGCCATGCCTCGACACGCGGCAACTCATAGCGAAAGAAGTAACGCTTCGCGTGCAGCTTGCCGCGCAGGAATGCAGTGTCGCCCGACTGGCCGAGTCGTTCCGCAGCCACTCGGGCGACATCCAGCCAGAGCCAGGCAATCACGACATGGCCAAAGGCCTGCATGTAGGGAACCGAATTTCGCAATGCCACCTCGCGGTCGCCACCTTCCCAGGCTGTGGCAGTCGCCGATTGCAGCGCTGCGAAGGCCGTGGTCAGTGCATCCGCATCGCGTACCAGCACGTCGTGATTGCGCGCAAGGTGAACGGTCTCGGCAATGCGTCCTCCCAGAATCGCTAGTGCACGGCCCTCCTCCATGCGCACCTTGCGACCGAGAAGGTCCTGGCTGTGAATGCCATGCGCGCCTTCGTGAATCATGTTCAAGCGGTTGTCACGCCAGTACTGCTCGA
>JAYUGL010000271.1:0-3594 GCA_043738385.1 Sterolibacteriaceae bacterium | reverse complement strand
ATAATGCAAAAGAACTTGAAGCCTTGAATGTGTTTGGGGTAACGTTCCACCTTTCAACGGTCGAGGCACCGTGATCGAGTTGCCGCCGAGCAACGGATCGCAGGGCCGGAGTTCAATTCAAGAGGAGAAGTGGGTCATGACAACGCATCATCAAACATTCTTCATTGGCGGCGAGTGGGTCAAGCCGGCAACGTCAAAACGCATCGAGGTCATCGGCGCGGGTACGGAAGAAGTGATCGGCAGCGTGCCCGAGGGCAGCAATGCTGATATCGACCGCGCGGTAGCTGCCGCGCGCCACGCACTCAAGGAGTCAGCGTGGGCAACCTTTACGCCAGCGGAGCGCGGTGCGGCGATCGGTCGTTTCGCCGATGCCATCGAAAAGCGTGGCGCGCAGTTGGCGCAATCGGTCAGCATGCAGAACGGCATGCCGATCAACGTGGCGGACCAGCTCGAGAGCGGTTTTGTGGTCGGCGTCCTGCGTTACTACGCCGCGCTGGCGGCCAACTTGCAACTCGAGGAAAGTCGCCCGTCGCCGCTCGGTTCCACCACACTGGTCCGGCGCGAGCCGGTCGGCGTGATCGGCGCCATCGTGCCGTGGAACTTCCCGGTGATTCTGTCGATGATGAAGATCGGGCCCGCCCTCGCCGCCGGCTGCACCATCGTGTTGAAGCCTTCCCCGGAGACGGTGCTGGACAGCTACATCGTGGCCGAAGCCGCCGAAGAAGCCAAGCTGCCTCCCGGTGTGATCAGCTGGGTCCCGGGCGGACGCGAACTCGGCGCCTACCTGGTTTCGCACCCGGGAATCGACAAGGTCGCCTTCACCGGCTCCACCGCAGCGGGAAGAATCATCGCCCAGGAGTGCGCCAAGCTGCTGCGCCCGGTGAGCCTGGAACTGGGCGGCAAATCCGCGGCGATCGTTCTGGAAGATGCCAATCTCGACGCCTTGCTACAGGCGATACCGTCGGCCTCCATGCTCAACAACGGCCAAACCTGCTTCTCGTGCACGCGCATCCTGGTACCAAAAAGCCGCTATCAGGAAATCGTCGATGCGATTTCCGCCACCGTATCTTCCTTCAAGGTCGGCGATCCGCTGGATCGCGCTACTGTGGTCGGGCCGATGGCCTCATCGATCCACCGCGGCCGTGTCGAAGGCTATATTGCAAAAGGCAAGACCGAAGCAAAACTCACGGCGGGCGGCGGACGGCCCAAAGACCAACCGCGTGGCTGGTTCGTGCAGCCGACCGTGTTTGCCGATGTCGACAATAATGCAGTCATCGCGCAGGAAGAAATCTTTGGCCCGGTGCTGTCCATCATCCGCTACAACGATGAAGAAGACGCGATCAAGATCGCCAACGCGTCCGTGTATGGACTGGGCGGCACGGTCTGGTCGAAGGACAGCGAGCATGCGACCCGGGTTGCACGACGTGTCGAGTCGGGCACCATTGGTGTCAATGGCTATATGCCGGATCTGAATGCGCCGTTCGGTGGCGTCAAGGCCAGCGGCCTTGGCCGCGAGATGGGTCCGGAATCAATCGGCAGCTATCAGCAATACAAATCCATCTACCTGATGGGCTGAGACTCCGGGGAACACACAACACAACGGCCGCTTGAATGCGGCCGTTGTGTTCCGCTCATGTAAAAACGGCGAACGCCTTTGCTCTTGGCCCAGTAGCGCCAAGGCCGCTGCGTAATCGGGTTCGTTCCTGAAGAATCGCTCAGGCTTTTTGCGCTTACGCGATGTAACAGTCCACTGATCTGAAACAGGTATTCGTGGGAAAACCTCAGACCACGACACTTTATCGTGGTTCACTACACGGGGCCGAAATTCAATTCGAGACTGAGCCTTTAATTCGTCTTCTTGAAGTATGATAATTCAATTCGATCCCCTTTACTCCGTGCGGATGCCTCTTGCCAAAATGGCGAATAAATCGTTTAATCCAATCGAGGTAGGCCTGTTCGGTACGGATGCTGTAATGTTTCAGCTGGATTTTTCCCCGCACCTGGTCGAGTAGCCGGGGAGCAGAAGAAAGTTCAGAATGCGCCGGTAGGATATCCATTTTTTAGGCCCTACTAAATGAAACTAAACCACTGATGAGATTAGATTATCACATAGTACTGAATTTTTATACAGCTTGTTTGATGGAATGTTTTCCGTCAAATAGGCGGTCCACTTAACGTTGGGCCGCAAGCGAAGAGATGAAGAGTTGGGTGGTAACCGGGTAGATTCCCTAGCCGGTCTTTGAACGGAGATAGGAGAAATGACAATGCACACACGTATGCTTTCTGCGGCTGTAGTCGCAGCGTCTGCCATGTTCGTTGCGGCCACTGCGATGGCTGACAATTCGGAGCTAGCGAAATACAAAGCGGCGGAAGCCACCGTCAAAGATCACATCGTTATCTTCGACACCCTGGACTTCGACGTCTATACCCATCAAAAGTGGGGCCGCTTTAAAGAAAGCCATGCTCAAGACATCCTCGTTCACTACCCTGATGGGCATACGACCAAAGGACTGGACAAACACATTGAAGAACTGAAACCCATGTTCGTGTTTGCTCCGGACACCCGGATTGAGGTTCATCCAGTCAAGTTCGGCTCGGGCGAATGGACGAGCGTCATCGGCGTGATGGAAGGGACATTCACCAAACCCATGCCCACAGGCGATGGAAAAACCATCGCGCCCACCGGTAAGAAATTCAGACTGGAAATGAGCACAGTCGGGCATTGGAAGAACGGCCTAATGGATGAGGAATACTTGTTCTGGGACAACCAGTCGTTCATGAAACAGATCGGCCTCGCTCCGTAGTGCGGCCCAACAAGGCGCTCCAGCCGACCGTCCTGCCTCCGCTTCGCTGCGGCAGGCCGGCGGCTGAGCTTGGGCGTTAGAGATAACGTGTCGCACCAAGAACCATAGTCCTATCAACCCGTACAAAATGATTAATCCAATCGCAGCCCCTACCGCCCCCCAAAACCACGCCTCTGCCAAACTATGAATCTCACCGCTTACGAACTTTCTGCTATCAGTGGTGGGTTTGCTATCGTTGGCGCTCTCATCGGCGCGATTTCCGCTTATCGCTTCGGTATTCATCTTGCCGTTCAGCAACAGCGACGAATCGCTGCCGCTAACTTCCGCGCGGCCTTTTCCTACACCATCAGCCAAATGACTCTTATCACCAAGGGTGGAAGTGCCAAGAATGACTTGCTCTTGAGTACATTTCCAGACCTTGCTGTCGCCATCGAAACTTACCGTCCTTACGTCGCCAGCAAAGACCAAGCCGCTTATGAGCAGGCATGGCAGCAATATCACTCTTTTAGCAAAAAGATGAGCTTTGCCGACTACTACATCAAGACAGATCAAGAGCAACATCCCGAAGATCTTTTTAAGCGTCGTGTCGATGCAATTCTTAATTTTGCCCATCTCTAACATGTCGCTCAACCTCGCTCCCTCCGGTCGCTGGACGCTGCGCATAAAGGCCGCGCAGCGCCGGTTAGCTTTGCGTTAGGGCTTTCACTATGTTGGACTGGCTTAAGCCTGTTCTTGAGTGGTTGAAAACACCACCGCACTATTTCTTGCCACTTTTGGTGGCGTCTTTTTT
>JAYUGL010000270.1:0-3595 GCA_043738385.1 Sterolibacteriaceae bacterium | reverse complement strand
CATATTCATTGGCGAGTTCTTCGGAAACCTGATTGGCCACCTCAACCGCCTGCTTGTGCGTGAGGTTATGCGAACGACGAATCGAAATCGAGCTCATGGCAATTGATGATCAGGTTAGAAAAACAATTCGATAAATGACCGAAGGAAAACCTGCTGCGTGATCGGATTCATTTTCGCACGAGCGAGGAAGGTGATACAAGAAAGCCGCCTGTTTTCCTAGGCTTCCAACTCTAACTTTCGATGCGCCTTAGGTTTCCTGCCCTAGGCAACTCTGAGGACAATGCGGCTGTCGATTCTGGAGCCGGACATAACTGTATTTTCTGATGCTTCAGGTTTAATCAATGCAGATACCTGCAATTTGTCGAATCAACTTTGAAAGGACTCCAAAATGGCCACCAGAAATTCGAAGCCCGAAACTCTCCGCTCCGTCACGCTCGACGTCATCAGCAATTACCAACGCACGGCCAAATCTGCCTCCGCGTCAGCACGTGCCGGCGGTACCAAGGGAATAGCGAAGGTCGATTCGACTGTCGACGATCTGGTGAAGTACGGAGGCAAAATCAGCAAGAAGGTCAAGAGTTCGCTTGAAACCGCCCAGAAAAAGGTGGCTGCCGCGGCGGACAAGGCGGACAAGACCACAGGCAATTTGGGGAAAAAGGTAAAGAGCGCACTGAACAGCACGCGTGACAAGGTCGTCAAGGCGACCAACAAGGCTGATGACGCCGTCGACAAACTCTTGAGCCGCGCATCGAAGAAGGTTGCACAATTCCCGTCCAAGGGTACCCGGATGTCAAAATTGCTGGGCCACAACATTGTGGCGTCCGTCGAACCACTGGGAGTCCGTGGCGCCAAGTTGGTTCGTTCCATATCCGCAACGTTGGCGGAAGGCGCGGAAAAAATTTCCGGCAAGGTTGGCGGCATCAAGAAGTCCGCGTCCGTGAAAAAAACCACGAAGGCGACGCCCAGAAAAAAAGCGGTAATGGCAGCGCCGGTAAAAAAGGCGGCGACTGTGAAAAAAGCGACTGGCGCTGCCAGTAGCAAGGTACTGGTGCGGCGCACCAAGACTGTCCCCAAGTAAGCTGTCCGTTATGTAGCGGGACAGGATTTCCCGCTGCCGAAATAGAAAAGGGCGCAGAAATTTCGGCGCCCTTTTTTCGATCTTCCAGATTCGCCGTGATCATTGAAATTCCCCGGATAGCAGATGCCTGCATGACTGTCGATCCCGGGCGCTCAAACCTGTCCGCACAGAGACGTACCCGCCTTGGCCAACATGTTTTACGCGCCCGATGTGTGTCGTTCATCACCCACATGTGGGTCCATAATGCAGAGAGATATTCTCTGGCGCAGAATCAAGGAGAAATTGTCAATGACCGTTGAAGATGGCACTGCATTCGCCTCATCGCTGGAGCACAACCGATGAACACCGGGGCGCAATACATTCTGGCGCTCGACCAGGGCACCACCAGTTCCCGCGCCATTCTGTTCGATCACGAAGGCGATCTTTACGCATCGGCCCAGCGCGAATTCACCCAGCATTTTCCGCAACCGGGCTGGGTCGAACATGACGCAGAAGAGATATGGCAAAGCCAGATCGGTGTTATCGCCGAAGTCATGACCAAGGCCGGTCTCGACGCCCCGGCGATCGCGGCAATCGGCATCACCAATCAGCGCGAGACCACCGTGTTGTGGGATCGCACCACCGGCAAGCCCCTGCACCATGCCATCGTCTGGCAGGACCGGCGCACAACGCCGCTGTGCGACCAACTGCGCGAAGCCGGGCATGAAGCCACATTCTCCGCCCGCACCGGATTACTGCTGGACCCCTATTTTTCCGGCACCAAATTGCGCTGGCTGCTGGACAACATTCCCGGCGCACGCGATCGCGCCCAACGAGGTGAATTGGCTTTCGGCACCATCGATAGCTGGCTGGTGTGGAACCTGTCCTGTGGCCGACTACATGTCACCGACGCCTCCAACGCCTCGCGCACACTGCTGTACAACATCCACAGCGGCGACTGGGACAACGACCTGCTCGCCCTGCTGGATATTCCGCGCGAAGTTCTGCCCCAAGTGCGCAACAGCAGCGAAATTTACGGTGAAGCGGACCAACGCTGGCTGGGCGCAGCAACGCCCATCGCCGGCATCGCCGGAGACCAGCAGGCCGCTACCTTCGGTCAGGCCTGCCTGACGCCGGGCATGGCCAAGAACACCTATGGCACCGGTTGCTTCATGCTGATGAATACGGGGCACCAGGCAATGCCGTCGTCGCATCGACTGCTGACTACGGTGGCATGGCAACTCGATAAAAAACTCAGCTATGCGCTCGAAGGCAGCGTGTTCATGGGCGGGGCAATCATCCAGTGGTTGCGTGACGGTCTGGGCGTCATCGCATCCTCGGACGAGGTGGAGGCACTTGCCTCCAGCGTGCCCGACAACGGTGGCGTCACGCTGATTCCGGCATTCGCGGGTCTCGGTGCGCCCTGGTGGCAGCCTGATGTCCGGGCTGCGCTGGTGGGCATGACGCGGGGCACCACGCGGGCACATATCGCCCGAGCTGCATTGGAAGCCATCGCGCTGCAAAGCGCCGATCTTCTTCTGGCGATGGAAAAAGATTCTGGCATCCGTCTTGCCGAACTGCGTGTGGACGGCGGTGCCGCGCGCAACAATCTGCTGATGCAATTCCAGGCCGACCTGCTTGGGGTGCCCGTGGTGCGGCCGCGCGTCATCGAAACCACGGCGCTCGGTGCCGCCTACCTTGCCGGACTGGCGGTCGGATTCTGGCAGACGCCCGAAGATTGCGCTGGACACTGGAGGTTCGAACGCCGCTTCGAGCCGAAAATCGGCGACAGCGAACGTCGCGAGCGACTCCAGCACTGGCAGTACGAGGTTCAGCGCATCATCAGCTAAACGAACGCGCCCCTGCACGCATTCTGTATCATGCATCAAGCTACCGATGCGGCTGAATCGATGTAGGGGAAATCCTGTCACTCCTTGAAAAGGCGGGCCACTTCATGGCAATGAACAAGATCAAATCAGCCAGCACAAGGCGGACAAAGCCTGCCGCCGCGCGGCCTATGCGCAAAGCCGCATCGTCGGCACCAAGCAAGGCTGGGAAGACGTCCAAGACATCTCCGCCTGCCGGCAAGGGATCCGCTTCGTCCGGAATCACCGGCCGGATCATGTCGTGGTCGGACAGCCTGATCAGCTTTGCGGGCCCGCTGACCAATATGTCTCTGGCGTTGACCAAGGCATCATTGAAATCGCCCGCGAAGGGCGCAGCACTCAAGAAAGCTGCCGTGATGCTTCTCAAGGCCAGAGAGTCTTTGGGAATGACGGCGCAAGATGTCGCGCAGGCCATCAATTTAAAGAACCCCGCATTGCTTGCGCAGGCGGAAACCGGCAAAGCTACGCTGCCGTTCGAGGTCATCCTGAGGCTGGCGGCAGTGCTCGGCCGCAACGATCCGATGTCTTTTTTTCTCAAGCTGTTCCGTTCCTATTACCCCGGACTATGGAACAAGCTTGAGGCGATCGGCGTCGGCAAGTTGGTCGAGCACGCTGGCCGCGAGCGGGAGTTTGTCAATATTTACCGGCGCAG
>JAYUGL010000269.1:0-10110 GCA_043738385.1 Sterolibacteriaceae bacterium | reverse complement strand
CGCCGCATATCGGATTCGACGATGAACCCGAACTGAAATGGCTCGGGTTGCAAATCAAACGTCACGAAACCAGCGGTGCATCGGCCGTCGTTGAATTCGTCGCCCGCTACCGGCAGGGTGGGCGCGGCCAGAGGTTGCACGAGGTCAGCCGCTTCGTGCGGGAAGAGGAACGCTGGTATTACGTTGACGGAAAAATAGACGAATAAGTGCGCCATGATCCGCGACGATTATGTGCAATGCGCAAGATCGTTCCGGCATTGATCAAATGGCGTGTCGACCGCGGCCGGACACGCGCAAAACTGCGCTAAACTCTCGCCACACAAGACCCGGAGCCACAACATTCGGGCGTGTCACGGTTCTGAGGAGATACCACCCATGCAAGTCATCGACAAGAACAACCCGTCGCCGGAATGGATCGCCAGCCTGCGCAAGCGATTTCCCACCGAGAAGGAAATGGATCGCGTGCTTACCCGCAAGCTCCAGCGCAGAGCCGGGCCCGGCTACACGCCGATCGGCCTGGAAACTTTCTGTGCCAGTTTGCAATCGTTGCTGCGAGCCGAATTGAAAGACCCATTTGAAATTCGCGATGCGAGATGGCTCTCGGGCGGGGCTTCAAAGTTGCAAGTCGCATTCAAGCTTGACTGGAACCAACCCGGCGTCGGGCGCACCACAACGCCCATGGTGATTCGCATGGAGCCGGCCGAATCGATCGTTGAAACCAGCCGGTTGCGCGAGTTCCAGATCATCAAGGCGATGGACGGGGTGCTCCCGGTCCCGCCGGTGTACTGGATCGACGATGAGCCCAAGTATTTTCCCTATCCCACCATCATCTATGGCTTTGCCGAAGGTGTTGTGAAACCCAGTGGCGCCGGCAGCAATGTCTCCGGCCTTGGCATCAATTTCGGGCCCGAGCTGAGGAAAGTACTCAGCAAGCAGTACATGGACCAACTTGCCCGGATGCATACCTGGGACTGGAGCAAGGCAAATTTGAGTTCCCTCGACGTACCGCCGATCGGCAAACGTACCTTTGAAATGCACCTGAACTGGTGGCGGCGGGTCTGGGAAGAAGACAGCAACCGCGACGTTCCGCTGCTGCGCCTGGCCGCGAACTGGCTCGAGGACAACATGCCGGCGGCTGATCGATTGTCCATGATCCATGGTGATTGGCGTGCCGGAAATTTTCTGTTTACCGAACACGACCAGCGCATCTCCGCCTGGCTCGATTGGGAATTGGGGCACCTGGGTGATTTTCATGAAGACGTGTCCTACATCTTGCGGCCCGACCTGGGCCATCTCGCGGAAGATGGAAAAACCTACCTCTACAGCGGCATGATGACCAGAGAGGCGATTTATGAAGCCTACGAAAAAGCCACCGGCTTCACCATCAATCCCAAGACTATCAAATACTATGATGTCTTTCACCAGTATCGTTCCGCCGTCATCGTGATTGCTTCGGGTTACCGGCCGGCGCGCAACGGCAAGACCCACCAGGATCTGCTGCTGACCTGGATCATGGGTTTCGGTTACCTGAATCTTGATAATCTGCGCAAAATGCTGGAGGAGGTAGGCTAAATGGAAGTCCGTCCCGATATTCAAATTCAAGTCATTCTCAAGGCGTTGAAAGACGTGATACTGCCGGCCGTCGACAAGGAGAACAAGCTGGCGCAGGAACAGACACATCTGGCAATCGGCACATTGCAGCTAATGGCCAAATTTCTGCCGATCGCCTATCGCTACGACCGCGACGAACTTGATCGCTATGTCGGGCTGTCCCGCAATCTGATTGCCCAGGTCGGCAACGAGGCCGGCGGCGGCGCTTTCAAAAACCTGGAAACGATCGCCGCGCACGGAGCAGACGTGCTGGAACGGGCGCGTGCAGAACCCGCCGAGATGGAAAAGGCGATCTTCGACCTGCGTGCGACGGTCGGGGAATTGATCGAAGCCGTCCATGCCGACGGCGACAAGGCAGCACAAGCCTCGGTGCGGAAGCTCGTACTCGCTGCGGCGAAGCCGGAACTCGAGCGTGAGCGTGCAGTCGTGGTCGACATGGGTTGGGAGACCGACCCAAGCACTCACGCACCGCTGATCGAAAAGCAGCTTCCTCCCCTCAAAGCCTGACCACATCATCATCGCATTCCCGGAACCGGGCATGCGATGATGATGTGGTGGGTCGCCGTCGTCACAGACGGTATCATCCGGGGTGCCCAACCCCGCAAATTAGCTACAGTCCATGAAAACCCCGATCACTTGCGCCCATGTGCAAGTGATCGTCTTTGTCGTGACATCATGAATTCTTCGATTGATAGCCGCGTAAAGGACAGGATGCCCGTCATTGACGCGCTGAAAGCCTTGGCATCGCAACTCATTGTGCTTCACCATCTGGCCTTCTACGGGCCGTTGTCCAACGCGGTGAACACCGTCGCACCGACCCTGATCGGCTGGTTCTACGACTATGGCCGCATGGCGGTCCAGGTGTTTCTGGTGGTGGCCGGCTTCCTCGCACCGCGCAGTTTTGCGCTCGCAAGCAAGGCAGGAAGCGCATGGCCGCTGGCCGCCATCGGCCGGCGCTACTGGCGTCTGGCAATGCCTTATCTCGCTGCACTGGCGCTGGCGATCGCCTGTGCGGCGATTGCACGAAGCTGGATGCAGCACGACTCGATTCCCCATGCGCCCACCCTGCCGCAACTCGTGGCACACATCCTCATGGTGCAGGACATTCTCGACTACGACTCGCTGTCGGCGGGCGTCTGGTACGTCGCCATCGACTTCCAGCTGTTTGTGTTGATGGATGTGGTGATCTGGCTGGGGCAGCGGCTGGGCCCGTCCTGCGGCGGAAGCGCGCGTGCAATTATCGTGCTGGTGTTGCTGTTAGCCTCAGCCTCGTTGCTGTACTTCAATCGCCAGGAACGCTGGGATAGCTGGGGCCACTATTTCTTCGGCGCTTACGCGCTGGGGGCGTTGGCATTCTGGGCTTCCAGTCGCGAGCGGTCGCCGCTTTGGCTGGTTGCGCTATCGGTCGCGGGAATTGCCGTTCTGGTTGTCGATTTCCGTTTGCGCATTTGCGTGGCGCTGGCCACCGCACTGCTGCTCGGCATCACCCGTCGCATCGATAGTCATCCACGAGCGCTGCCAAAGAGCGTCGCTTACCTGGGCCGGATTTCCTATTCTGTTTTTCTGCTGCACTTCCCGGTGTGCCTTCTGGTCAACGCGGCCATCCACCGGATCGCACCGGACGACCCGGCTGCCGGCGTGATGGGAATGCTGTTGGCGTGGGCGGCGAGTAACGGCGCCGGTGCGCTGTTCTACCATTATGTGGAAAATCCGATAGCGTACGGCCGCTACCGGCTTGCGGCGAGATCGAGATGACGCGCACGGAATCCCTCTTCGTTTTCGAACAAGGCAAGTACCGCCCCACCCTCTGGGCGCGCGGACCGTGGGATCCGCGCACGTTGCACGGTGGTGCACCCGCCGCGCTGCTGGCGCACGTGCTGGAGGCCGAACGTCGCGATCCCGCGCTGTGGACCACGCGGCTCACCATCGACTTGCTGCGCCCGATCAGGACGGCAGCGGCATTTACCGCGCGCACGCAGATCGTGCGTGACGGCAGGCGCATCCAGCTCAGTGACGCGTTGTTGTTCGACGATGACACGCTGGTGGCGCGCGCATCAGGGTTGATGTTGAGGCGCAGCGAAAGCGCAGCGGAACCAGCGCCCTCCAAAAACCAACGCTTGATGCCCTCCTGGGAAGGGCTCGCCCCCTACGCAATGGGCATCGGTGCGGAGGCGCAGCTGTTCCATCGCGCCACCGAATTCCGCCCGGTGCCGAAGACGCATCCCGGGCAGCCGCTGGCGGTGTGGATTCGCATTCCGTTTTCGCTGCTGCCCGACCAGCCGTTCACCAAACTCGAATACGCCGCGGCGATCTCCGATTACGTCAACGCCATTGGCAGCATGGCCCATCCAACTCGCGGCGGCTTCATCAATGCCGACATCACCCTCAACCTGCATCGCGAACCCGAGGGTGAGTGGCTGTGCCTGGAAAGCGTCGCCAGGCCGGATCATGCCGGCCTCGCCACATCGACGGTCCTGCTGCATGACACGGCGGGGCTGCTCGGCTCAGTATCGGCCTGCGTTCTGGCCAATGGCTCGCCGAAAGGTCTGGGCAGCGCAACGGGCTTGGCAAGGTAGCCTCGCGTCGCGATGAATCTTTCCTGGATCCAGCAAGCTGTTCTGTTCCTGACCGCGGCGGTTATCGCCGTACCGCTGTTCAAGCGGCTCGGTGTAGGTGCGGTGCTTGGCTACCTGGTCGCCGGCATGGTCATTGGTCCGCGCGTGTTCGGTTTCATCAGCGATGTCGACAGCATCCTGCATTTCGCCGAACTCGGCGTGGTGTTGCTGCTGTTCGTCATCGGCCTCGAACTCCAGCCATCGCGGCTGTGGGCGCTGCGGCGTCCCGTGTTCGGTCTGGGTAGTGCGCAGGTGGTGATCACTGGCTTGATCCTCGCCGGCGCAGGCTACATGTTCGGATTGCCGGCAACGCCGGCACTCATGGTCGGGCTTTCACTGGCGCTGTCGTCCACCGCGCTGGCGCTGCAGATGCTTGCCGAGAAAAAACAGCTCACCACGCAACACGGCCGCACCGCGTTTGCCGTGTTGCTGTTTCAGGATCTCGCCGCGATTCCCATGCTGGCGATCTTCGCGCTGCTCGGCGGCGAAGGCATGGCGCATGGCTGGAACTGGCTCGGTCTGCTCAAGACGATGACGGTGATCGTCGCCGTGATCGGCGGCGGACGCTGGCTGCTGCGTCCGTATCTGCGGCTGGTGGCTTCGGCCAACAGCCACGAGGTATTTATCGCCGCGACATTGCTGGTGGTCATGGGTACCGCGCTGCTGATGCAGCAGGCCGGCCTCTCCATGGCGCTGGGCTCGTTTCTCGCCGGCGTGCTGCTCGCCGACTCGGAGTACCGTCACGAACTCGAAGCCGACATCGAACCGTTCAAGGGGCTGTTACTGGGACTGTTTTTCATCGCCGTCGGCATGTCGACCGATCTGCGGCTGGTGGTCGAACAGCCGCTCACCATCCTCGGCCTGACATTGGGTTTGATGGCGATCAAGGCGCTGGTGCTCTACGTGCTGGCGCGACTGACCAAACACAGCCACAGTTCCGCAGTCAATCTCGCGCTGAATATCTCCCACGGCGGCGAATTTGCTTTCGTGCTGTTCGGCATCGCGGTGGGCACCCACGCACTTGACCAGGCAACAGCCGACACGCTGATCGTGGTGGTGTCGCTGTCCATGGTGGCCACGCCGCTGCTCGCGACCCTGAACGAAAAATGGCTCAAAATCGGCTACGCCGCCACCGAGTCACGCGCGTTCGACAGCATCGAGCCGCGCGAGCATCGCGTCATCATCGCCGGCTTCGGCCGTGTCGGGCAGGTGGTTGGCCGTACCCTGCGCATGAAGAAAATTCTGTTCACCGCACTTGAGGCGAATTCCGAACAAGTGGATTTCGTGCGCAAGTTCGGCAACAAAACCTACTTCGGCGACGCATCGCGCCTCGACCTGCTGCGCGCTGCGCGCGCCGACCTGGCCGAGATATTCGTGCTCGCCATTGACGACGTCGATGCCTCGGTCAAAACCGCCGAGATGGTCAAGAAGCATTATCCGCATCTCAAAATCCACGCCCGTGCCCGCAACCGCGTGCATGCCTATCGGCTGATGGATGTCGGCGTGGACAAGATCATTCGCGAGACATTTCTGTCGAGCATCGAACTGGCGCGCGACATCCTGGTCGGGCTGGGGCATTCGGCCGCCGATGCCGAAGAGTCCGTGCGCCGCTTCCGCAAACATGATGAAGAACTGTTCGCCACCCAACACAAGGTTTACAAGGACGAGGCCCAGCTCATTGCCACCGCCAGGCAAGGCGTAGAGGAACTGGAGCGGTTGTTCGAACAGGACGCCGACCAGATCAAATAATTTGTCCTTGTCTCAATTGCTCTGGATAACCTGAGCAGTTGCGCAATGATCGGCGGATACGGCTTGCAGTACCTCGCCCGTGGATGTGTTCTGCACAAAACTCACGGCGCCAATCTCGGTACTGTTCCAGCCTGTGCCCAACGCGATTTCGCGGTGAGCCGTCACTGCGCCACCTACCAGCGCAATCGGCCCGACCCATTCACGCACCACGTGATCGTGAACCAGCGTCGCACCCTTGTTTTCGCCAGCGCGTACCTGCGAGATCAGCTTGCTTTCCGTAACGGCCACAAAGAGACCGAGCGGCGCAGAGATGTCGGCCGATGATGCCTTCACATCAAGACTCAGCACGCCGGGCTTGGTGCTGCTCGTACGCAAGCCAACATTGGCGCGTGCCGGTTGACGATTGATGCGCCGGGTTTCGCTCACCAGATCGTTGCTCCAGTTTCCAAGTTCACGGCCGGAGACAAAAAAGTGTGGCGTATAGACGGTAGCCTGATGATTCACATTCACCAGCCAGTGCTGGCGTTCGGCAAAAGCCGCCTTGGCGTAAGGATCGCGCCAGCCGATGTAGTCCCAGTAGTCGACGTGCAAGGCGATCGGCACCAGTTTGTCGGCGGTCAGTTCGCGATCCGGCAGTTGGCTCAAACGGCGATCAGCCGGCGGACAGCTCGAACAGCCTTCCGACGTGTACAACTCCACTAACGCGGCAGTCATCGGCCCGGATTTGACATCACAGGTCGGCGCCGAAAACGCCTGGCGCACCGGCAGGGCAGCGAACAATATAACGAGAAGTCTGACCATGCCAACCTCAATCTCTGGGATGAATGAGATAGTCGGATCAGGCTGGTGAATCCTTACAACGCCAACCTTGCCGTTACCACAATGGTAAGCCGGTTCAGAACTTTGGAATATGTATTCGACTGACCATGAGCGAGCCGCTAACCGCAAATAACAGGACCAAAGGATGCAGCGTGAAGCCCATGAACGCGACATGTCCGTACCAGAGCGACTGACCCAATGCACCCTGTGTCGCCGCCACGAACATCACCATCACCAGCACCAACGACGTTGGAATCGGCGTTCCCTCGAAGTATTTCACTCTGTCCCCGCCGTCAGACAGGGTTTCGGCGGTGATGTTGTAGCGTGCCAAACGAGACACGCCGCACGCGACAAAATAGACCAGGACGATCCGGTCATACAGGCCCTGCATGCCACAACCGTAAGCGATCACGGCTGGGCCGACGCCAAAGGAAATGATGTCCGCAAGGGAGTCGAGCTCACGCCCCATCGCCGAAGTCGTCTGTCGCCAGCGGGCCACCCGTCCGTCGAAGACATCGAAAACCAAAGCAATAAAGACCAGCCCGCACGCAAAGTAGATATGGCTGACGTCGGTTGTTTGCAGGTAGGTCATCATCGAAAACAATGCCCCCATGCCGCAAACCGCGTTCGCCAGGGTGAACCAGTCAGCGAGATGGAACTCGCGAATCATGGAGAAGGGCTTCGACAACTTGGGTATCGTCATGAGAAGTGGCTCCGTTCGTTTGAACAGCAAACCCCGATATATGGTGTGGTCTGAGCGGGTTGCGTAAGGTGCAGAGTTATCCACGGCGGCGATCGGCGCTTGCGACGAACCGAGCGGCGCGGTGGGCAACTCGGGGCACACCATTGGTTTCATTCTAAGCGGCCTTCGCCAGTTTGGGCAGCGCGTCGAGATAGGCTTGTTCTGACGTAACGCGATCCAGACTCGAATGCGGCCTGGCGGTGTTGTACCAGGCAAAGTAGCAGAAGTTGGCGGCTAGCATCGCCAGCGGCGGCAATTCGTCATTAGTTGCAATTGACATGCTTTTTACTATTATCTTGCTTGTCCCAGAAACTGGGAATCATGGACGCAAACGTTTTTCGTGATTCTTAGAATGGAGTCATGCTATGTCCATCCGTGTTGTCACTTGCGTCGCACTCGGCTGGCTTGCTTTAATCGTCTGCAAGCAGGCCTCTGCATGGCCTCCAGTTGCTCCCGCATGCGGGATGGAGCAAAAAAAAGGCGACGTTGCTGCGGCCTCGGCCGCATACGGACGGGCGTGGGTGTACTCAAATGCACGGAGGTATGAAGAGGCCATCGGCTGCTTTAGGGTTTCGATGGCGATTCAGTCTCAATTACTTGGACCATTCGCGCAGCAAACAAAAGACAGCGTTATCGGAGTTGCAATGGCGCTGCGCATGAGTAAGAGAGACTGGGAAGCCGAGCAGTTCATCAAGAAACGTCTTGGGATGGAATCAGCCAAACTCGAAACTTGGAAAATGCACGTCGAGCTTTGGCATTATCTCGGGTATGTGGTCGGGCTTCAAGGGCGGTATCGCGACCAAGAGGCGTCATATCTAAAAGCGTTGGCGATCAGTCGGCAGTTCGATAGCATTGACCAAGTGGATACTACAAGCAGTATCGAAATGCTTGCTGAATATTATGAAGGACGTGGCGAACGTGACAAAGCGATTACTCGCACTATTGAGTCCCTCCGTATCCAAGAAGAGCATGGCGTTCCTAATTCGAAACAATATATCCGACGTCTTTTGCACTTAGCCAGTTTATACGGGAGCGACGGCAATAGTCCAAATTTGTCTGAAGCCGAGGCAGTTTTGCTGAAGGCGTTGCATTTTTCGGATAAGCGGTTCGCAAAGAGCGATCAAGATTTGTCGCAAATCTATATGGCACTGAGCGAGCATTATAAAATTCGCGGGCTGCCCGAGAAGGCGATGTACTACGCTCAACAAGAGCTTCTAGCTATTGAAGCCGCCGAAGGGCCTGACTCAGCAAACTTAGCAGGTGCCCTTTCTAGAGCGGTCCAATTGCATGCGGCGAATAAAAAATTCGACGTGGCAATCAACCTTGAGCGTCGAGCATGTACTTTGACGGCGAAGAATTTAACTTATTTACCGGTCGTGGCGAGCTGCTGGTCAAATCTTGCCGACTTACTGGCTGACAATAATCGATGGCCAGAAGCCTATGCGACTGCGAAGAACGCCGCCGCGATGTCGCGGAGACATGAACTGTCAGCGCTGAGAAGCGACAATCAGGATGCGAAAGTGCTAAAGACGTCGCCTGGCATCTTTAACTACACTTTTCTGAGCCAGATCCATAAAGGCTGGGCCGTTTACCACCATGGAGCTATCGGTGACGTAGGTTTGGCCGGCGAAACTTTTGAGGCCGCACAGTGGGCTACACGTACGCGTGCGGCAGATGCACTCAACCACACGACCGCGAGGCTGGCTGCAGCTGCCCCTGGCCTTGGCGAGTTGGCACGTCAGATTGAGACAATCAATGCTGCAAAGGATGTCGCCGAAAGGACACTGGTCGATGAGTTAAACAAGTCTGAGCGAGATGCAAGCAAGATTGCCACATTGCGTAAGAAAGTCATAAGTCAACAAGCGGACCTCGATCGTTTTGCCCTTGATATGGTGAAACGGTTTCCCGCCTATGCCGTGTTAAGCAATCCGGCGCCGTTAAGTGTCAAAGCGCTCCAATCAGTGCTGATGCCAGATGAAGTCTTAGTACTTTTTTTGGTTATGGATGGACGCGACACCGGTCGGTTAAAAGCGGACACATTTGCTTGGTTCGTTAGCAAGTCAGATACGAGATGGGTAAAGATAGGCCTTGACGCGGCAGCCGTTCAAGAAAGGGTTTCAACATTGCGTTGCGGACTCGATCCTTCCGAATGGCTAAAGAACGATGCAGATCATCGTTGGATCGCGAGGCGAAACACATGCAAATCCCTTGAGTCCGCTAGAAATGCTACCAAAATGCTTCCGTTCCGGATCGACACTGCCTTTGAACTCTACGAAGCACTATTCGGTCAAGCAATTGATGTTGTGAAGGGGAAAAAGCTTCTTGTTGTCCCATCGGGACCGCTCTCTAGTTTGCCGTTTCATGTGCTTGTCACAACGAAACCAAAATTGGTCGAAGCGGTATCGCCGAGTGATCTGCGCCAAACCGATTGGCTAGTACGATCGCAAACGGTAACAGTCTTGCCTTCGGTTGCTAGCCTAGGGAGTGTTGACAATCAAAATCACGCGAGCCAAATGACGGCAGCGGCGAGGGCGACAAAGGAAGCGAAGCGTTCCGCGAGTTTGTCATAGCGCG
>JAYUGL010000268.1:0-3612 GCA_043738385.1 Sterolibacteriaceae bacterium | reverse complement strand
TAGATGCCTGCGCGGTCTGGAACTCGCGCCGGTAACGCGGCAGCAGCGAACGCATGTGGCGGAAGAGTTCGGCGATGCCATCGGCCTTGATGCGCTCGATGTAGCCGAAGTAATGGTCGGTCAGCCGAGCCAGCAAGCCATTTTTCGCCGAGGCATCCTGGATGAAATCGTTGGCACGCTGCCGCAGCGATCTGTCCTGCTGCCGGAAGGCCCAGCCGAAGCGAATTCGTCCCGAGAGCTTGAACGCCACCTCCAGGTCCGGCAAAAAATGCAGCGCGAGTTTGTATTGCAGCATGTCGGTCGCCGCATACGCCACGCGCCGCTCGGTGACGTCGCGCAGCAGGTCAAACTCGGTGACGCCAGTGCGAACAGACAGAACAAATTGCGGAGGATTTCCGGCCATCCGCTGCAATGTCGCCGATTGCGGCGAACCAAACATGGCTGCCACCGATTTTCCGGTCAAATCGACCGGCTCGGTGGTCAGATTTTCATCGTCGGCAGCGCCCGCCAGCACTTGATCGGATTCACGCAAAGGCGCGCTGTAGAGAAATTCGTGCTGATCATCAATCGACGCCGATGCGGCGAAATTGACTTTGCCTTTGCGCAGCAGGGCGCGCAATTCGCTCTGGTCGTCGACGACAACATAGCGTACCCGCAGATGTTGACTCTCGGCGAACGCTTCCACAACGTCGTGCTCAAAGCCGGTCGCGACTCCATTGTCGACTTGATACGAAGACGGGCCGCTGCGGATGGCGACCACCAGCTCTTGTGATCGCTCGGGCGGCGCTACCGGACTACAGCCGGCAAGGAGCATCAGTGAGAAAAAAAAACAGGCGAGGCGAGCCATCGGGGCTTGTTAACCCGCAGAGATTGATGCTGGCTGTTGGATTCCCCACCGTGACGTGCAAAGACTTTTGCTCATGGGGTTCTCCATGGGGATCGGGAGGTCTGATAACTCCCCGGGTCGGGATGGCATGGGCGTATTTTGCCATGGACGGATCCATTCCGATGCTGGCGTCGGCCATGCGTCCGAGGTAGAATTTCGCCCCTGCGCGGAGAGGTGGCAGAGTGGTCGAATGTACCTGACTCGAAATCAGGCGATGTCGCAAGGCATCCGTGGGTTCGAATCCCACCCTCTCCGCCAATTCGGTGTCCAACAAAGTCCAATAAAATCTAAGAAAGTCTCGTAAAGCCGCATGAATACTGGACTAATGCGCTTTAGCTTGTCCAACCCGGTTTGATGGCGTCTTATTGAATCCAACGCCAAACCGTGGTAAAAACCGTGGTAACTAAAAACCGAGTATCGGGAGTTACCACGATGGCCGCGAGTTTGAATCTCTTGACCGCCAAGGCATGCGTCAATGCCACCAGCGCAGATAAGTCCATTCGCAAACTGCATGATGGCGGCGGCTTGTACCTGTGGGTCTATTACGACGGGCGGAAGTACTGGCGGCTGCGTTACTGGATCGACGGCACGGAAAAATCACTCTCGCTCGGGGTCTATCCGGAAATCAGTTTGAAGGAGGCCCGCGAACGTCGCGACGTCAACCGCAAGTTGATGAGCGAGTTGATTGATCCCTCGGCGGAGCGCAAGGCCAAGAAGGTTCGCCGCAAGATCGCCGCCGCCAATTCCTTCGAAGCCGTGGCACGGGAATGGTATGGCAAGCAATTGCATACCTGGGTGCCACACCATGCTGATGATGTCCGGCGACGTCTCGAAAGCAATACATTTCCTTATATCGGCACTCGCCCCATTGCCGAGGTCGAAGCTCCTGAGTTACTGGAGATGGTTCGCAAGATTGAAAAACGTGGCGCCTATGATCTTGCCCACCGTTTGTTGCAGGTCTGTGGTCAGGTATTCCGCTACGGCATCGCCACGGGGCGCTGCAAGCGCGATATCTCCGCCGATCTGCGCGGGGCCCTGACCCCTCACGTCAAGAAGCATCAGGCGGCGGTCAGGCCCGAGGAATTGCCCGATCTGCTGAGGGCCATCGATACCTATGCCGAGCAAGGTGATCAGCAGACCATGTTCGCCCTGCAACTGCTGGCGCTGACCTTCGTCCGTACCAATGAACTGATCGGGGCCGAGTGGCAGGAATTCGATCTGGAGGCCAAGTTATGGATCATTCCTGCTGGCAGGATGAAAATGCGCACCGAGCATGTTGTCCCGCTCTGCTCGCAAGCAATCGCCATCCTGAACGAATTGAAAGTGATGGCGGGCCAAAGCCGATTCGTATTCCCGGGCAGGAATCGGGACAGGCCCATCAGCAACAACACCATGTTGTTTGCGCTCTACCGCCTTGGCTACAAGGGCAAGATGACCGGGCATGGATTCCGTGCCGTGGCCTCGACCCTTCTGAATGAACAGGGTTGGCGGCCTGACGTAATCGAGCGCCAGTTAGCGCATTGCGAACGGGATGAGGTGCGAGGGGCCTACAATCGCGCCGAGTATCTTTCAGAGCGGGTCAAGATGATGCAGAAATGGGCGAACTATCTGGACAAGCTCAAGGCGGGGGCCAAGGTGATACCGCTGCATAATCAGAAGGCATAGGAGCGGTAGATTATCGTTTAGATTGGCTCCCCAAACTAGACAAATCTGAGCACTGGCTTATGACAATAATCTTTACACCGTCAAACCGCTAAGCATTTCGATGTATGCATGTCTGTCTAACGTTTAAGATATTCAGTTATCGGCATACTAACCCCTTCGTAAGACACTTCCACACCGTTTCCAAAATTCCCCACTGCATAATTTCTTCCATTTAATTTAACGATGATGGTGCCTGTGGGCGCGCTAGCAAGAACTTCTACAGGCATCCTGGCGTTTAGACATGGTTCGGCATTGGGCATCGACTGACATCCTTGTATGAATCCAACAGGAGTACCGCCTATAGAAAACTCCGACAAATTAATATCATCCCCAACGGTCTTACACTGACCAGATTGTGTGCAGTATGTAACTCCGACATTCAATGTTCCCAACAAGCCTATCTTTCTGTTCCAACCTGGAGGTATTGGGTTGTAGCTCGTATCATTCGTTATAGATCGTGGCTTGGATTGATCTTTACGCAAGATAGGGTATGTGCAGGCCACAGAGGAAATCTTGGCAGCAATGGAAAGAGGTGGTGCGTACGCAGTTAGAGACCAGCGCGAAGAAAAGGTCTGGTAACGATCATGACAGTCAAAATAAAAGTGCAACACATTATGTGAGTTGAAGGTTTCCCCTTCAGAAACATATACGAGCACCGAGGCAGCACGTAGCGTCGCGCCTCCATCAGAGTTAGTTGGGAGGGGTCGAGTTATGGTATCTAAAGCGATTTCATAGGCTTGGCCATTCGATTCCGTGATGGTTTTCCAATTCTTTGACAAATACCGGAACGCGGCCTCATCACATTTCGACACCTGCTTGGACGTTAAATTACCGTACTCCTTTGAGCGACAAAAAGAAGGAGCAGAATTCATCCACGTATATCCATCCTCATCAGCCATCGCCATGTGTGATGTACCAACCATTAGCCCCCCGCGTCAGAATAGTTGTCGCCCCGATATGATCTTGGACTTGGGGGCGATAAGGATGAAAGATGGCACGGTACGGAGAAGCATTCAGGAACA
>JAYUGL010000267.1:0-3615 GCA_043738385.1 Sterolibacteriaceae bacterium | reverse complement strand
CCTCATGACGGTCGCCCAGATGGCCGAGTTCCCAGTCGAGGATGGCTGAAATTTTGTTGTCGTGTTCCGTGTAGAGAAAATTTCCTGCTCGATAGTCACTGTGGATCATGGAAATATGATCCGCCACGGGAATATTCTCGCGCAGCCAGGCCATGGTTAGGCGCATCAGGGGGATATCTTCGTGAATATCTTCTTCGTAGACGCGTTCCCAGTAATTCAATTGCCACTCGGCGGCCTGGGTGCCGAGTGCTGGTGCGTCCAGCGTCGACAAATCTGCCTTGCGCCAGTCCATGGTGTGGATTTTCACCAGACCTTCAATGAACTGCGCGCCCAGGATCGGGCGCAGCGCGGTGCCGAAGTTGGTGCCGAATCCCGAGGCAAGATCGGGCGGCATGTCGGTCGGCTTGGTGACGCCGTCGATGAAGCCACAGATGAGGGCGGGATAGGGAAAGTACTTGCCCTCGTCGTCGACCCAATACACGGCGGGAACCGGCACCACGCCATCGAAGGCCTTGATGATCTGAAATTCGCGCAGGCGGCTGGTTTCGGCGGTCGACGCGGCAGGCTCCATACGCAGCACCAGCGACCGGGTGGTACGGCCAACACCGGCCAGGTTCCAAGTCAGATCGAACGACATATGGATTTTTGATGCGCCACCCACCAGCCAGCGCGGGTTGGTGATTTCGAAGGGATCCTTCAACGTGGCTTCGAGCAGTTTCTGTACGCCGGCTACCAGCGTCTCCAGCGGCATCTGCTTGAACGGCGGGCCGGCACGGCGTTGCAGCTTGCGCGTCAGGACATGGTCGACGGTACTTTCACAGGGAAATTTCTGCCGCAGTTGGGCAATCCATTCGGCCGTCGGACGGTTCTTGTCCCGGGTGCGCATCAAAGGCTCCATGCTGTTCCGCACCTCAGGGCCTGACGATGACCTTGACGGCCCCGCGCGTCTTGTCGTCGGTCAACTCAAAGGCTTCGCGGATATTCACCAACGGAATCTGGTGGGTAATCAGCTTCTGCAGGGGCAGCCTGCCCGAAGCCATCATGTCGATGGTGAATTCGTAGTCGGTACGCAGCCCAACCTGACCGTAGGCCAACGCGTACATGAAATTGATCTCCTTGAATACGGCAGCCCACGAATCAATTTTGGTCGCCGCCTCCCACAGACCCAGCACAACGACCGTGCCGCGCGGCCGGACGATGGCCGCCGCCTGATCGAGTGTGTTGGCACTGCCGCCCACCGTTTCGATGACGATGTCGGCGCCGCCGTCAACATGCGACAGCACTTGTTCCACCGCATCGCCAGCCGTGCTGCGCACGACGACATCCGCGCCGAATTCACGGGCGAACTTTTCCTGCTGGTCGTATTTCGCGGTGACCACCACCTTGCCGGCGCCGAGAATCTTGGCCACGGCCGCAGCGACGATGCCAACCACGCCCGCGCCCAGTACCACCACGCGCTCGCCGCCGCGCAAGCCGAGGCGACGCAATGCAGCCACCGGCGTGGCGGCCGGTTCGATGATGGCCGCCGCATGGGTCTCGATGGAGTCGGGCAGAACGTAGAGTCCCTTTTCGCCGAACTTGATGTAGTCAACAAAGCCGGGCGTGACGAAATCGCCGCGGTTCGGGCACACGCCGAATGCGCCGGAAGAGCAATAGGCGCAGTGCCCGCAACTGGTGCTGTGGAACTGGTCCACAGCGACGCGATCTCCCGGCTTGAGCTTGCGGATATTCTTTCCGGCCTCAACCACCACGCCGCCGTACTCGTGGCCACCGGCGCCGGGAATCGGGAATGGCCACAGGCTGGTGGGGCGCTCGGCGCCGCGCCACCAATGCAGGTTGCTGCCGCACACACCGATGCCTTCGGTCTTGATGATGACGCTGTCCACATCCACCTCGGGCCGGTCAACTTCCACCAACTCGATTTGCCGCGGACCCAGCATGGTTGCCGATCTCATCTTAGCCATTGAAGCTCTCCTCAGTTACGCGTTGTTGGTACTGCGACGTATCGCTCAGGCAATCAAACTTCGAATCACTCATTACGCGGCAGCCATCTTTTCCATCAGCTTCGGCAAGTTCGGCTGGCCGGTGGCCGCTGACAGGCCGCCGTCAGCCACCACGATGCTGCCGGTCATGAAGCTGGCCTCGTCCGACGCAAGAAAAGCCAGGATGTTGGCGATTTCTTCCGGCTTGCCACCGCGCTTCATCGGTATGTTTTCCACCCATGCGTCGCGCACCTTGAGTTCATCAAGCGCGTCCGCCATTGGCGTATCGACCAACCCCGGGCACACCGCGTTAGCACGGATGTTGTCCTGCGCATGATCGATGGCCAGTGACTTGGTGTAATTGATGACAGCGCCCTTGGCGGCGTTGTAGGCGGTAAATCCGTAGTCGGCAAACAGGCCGGAAATCGAAGCATTGTTGACGATGGCACCGCCGCCGCGGCGCTTCATGTGCGGAATGCCGGCCTTGCAGGCATAGAAAACCGAATGCAGATTAACGCCCATCATCTGGTGCCAGAGTGCGGGGTCGAGATCCGGCGTGTAACCGCCAAAGCAGGTGGCGCCAGCGTTATTGATCAGGATATCGAGGCCGCCGAATCTTTCAACCGTCTTGGCGACCAGCGCTTCAACCTCGGCCTGCACCCCAACGTCGCATTTAAAGAACAGCGCCTTGTCCTCTCCAAGTTCCTTCATCAGCGCGATGCCCGGTTCCGGGCGGCGGGCGGCGATGACCACGCGTGCGCCTTCGGCGACCAACTGGCGTGCTGTTGCCGCACCGATCCCGGTGCTACCACCGGTGATAATGGCGACGCGGCCCTCGAACCTGTTTGCTCTCATTGTTCCATTCCCATCGACAGTTCTCGACTCACTTGCGGAATCGTTAAACGCAGGACACGATCCAGACGCATCAAACCAGCAGGCAAAACGACAACCTGGTTGCAGCGCCTCGTTCTTCTTTTCTTGTATCCCCCGACCGTCAAGGCGATGAAGTGGCATCACAGACATGGAATAATACTATGCATTAGTGCGCCCCGAAACCCTCCCCTCTCTCCAATACCTCTCCAATACAGGCTCTGTGCATTATATTTTTTATCGCGTGACGATTGCCGCCAAAAATATAGCATCACCAGAGCAGTCAAAAGCGGGGGACTTTTCTTTACCTTTCGTCACTACTGATCGCTCCTGCTGACGGGCAGCATCGGATCAGGGGATTTAGTGCGTGTCGCGTTGCGTTTTCCGTAGCGCTGATTTATCCTGAAAAGAATACATTTTTTCTGGTGCCGTGGACGCGGCGACGTTCCAAAGCGCGCGGTTATTTGAGGAGCGCAATGTATGGCGTGCTGCATGCTGGGCGTGATGTTTTTCTGGCAGATGGTCGAGACATGGCGGCGTGTTCGCACATTTCTGGGCTTGCCTGTCAAGGCGGTCACGCGGGCCGGGGCCGCCGTCGGCACTCTGAACCTGCGCCTGATAAGGCTGCTGCACAAGCCTTGGGCGCGTGCCATCGTGGTGGTGGTGCTGGGCATTGAGTTCGCGATCGGCGGCAACCTGCTCTACCTGCATCGCGAGCATCTGCGCGAAGAACTGACCTCCGCCGCCGTGTTTGTCGGCCTGA
>JAYUGL010000266.1:0-10333 GCA_043738385.1 Sterolibacteriaceae bacterium | reverse complement strand
TTGGAAATGCTGACGTTGAAGTGCGTAACGTGGCGGGCGAATTCGACATTGCTGAAACAGTTGAAATTGTGAATGTGGCAAGAGAGCGAGGGATGGTTACGTGGAGAATTTTCATAGATGTCTAACGTACAAGGTGAGGGGCAGCCGTAGGCTGTCCCCTCGACCGTAGGGTTAGGCGTTTGATTGGAGAACGAGATGGCGATGCAGGTGAAAGATTTCATTCGGTGGCTTGAAACACAAGATCAAAATGCGATTGTTGAAATTTTGACCGGAGTGCGCGCACAGGCTTGGGAGGGCGACAGTTACCGGCACGACGACTTCGACCCAGACAAACACGCTGACTACACTGACATGCGCGGCAACCCGTTCGCTGTTGGGAAGTCTTACGAGAACGCCAGGACGCTATTCCTCGGCGGGGAAGATTAACGCCTAACGTAGAGGTAAGCGGCTCCGCGAAGCGGAGTCCGCCTTGACTGACGGGTTAGGGTTTTATTTCCCTCTCGGCTTTGGCGGAGGGTTTTTGGGTTTAACTGCGGGCTTTGGAATTGTTTCAACTGTAGTTGTTTTAGGGCGGTGCTTGGCTTCATCAATTGGGATGAATTGTCCAGAACCGGAATCACGACCACGTTTATTAACCATTGGAGTCTCCTATGAAAAATGATGATGTTTGGAAATGTAGCTGCGGCGAAAATAGCTTCCTGTTGCAGCGAGACGGCACGGTATTTTGTGACGCTTGTGATCAAGTTGCTGAATTTGTAAAAGTGACATATGAAACCCCTAACGTTAAGTGGACCGCCTATTTGACGGAAAACTTTCCATCAAACAGGCTGGATAAAAAGGCAGCTCCATACGTTTGTTCCTTTCCATCAGTCATTTGGTCGTATTTAGTAGCCCCTAAAATCTGACACCGATACCGGCGCGTTACAGGCCGTTTTATGCGCATCAACCGCCAACGTGGGACGTTGTTATAAGTACCTTACCTTACGCATTTGAAGTCAATATGTCCATCGAATCAAGCAGCGTCATCCACATGCCGCGCTGGCCCTTGCAGCGCTGTCAGGCGGCGGGAATCAATCGCCTGACGTGGTCGCCGCCGGATCCCAGACCAGCGGCAGGGATTTCACCTTTCCAACGATGCCGCCCTGATGGACGATCCTGGCGCCGGGGGCGATGCTGAACTCGGGAATCCGCGCCAGCCATTCGCGCAGCGCGATTTCGGTTTCCAGGCGCGCCAGGTGCGCGCCCGCGCACAGGTGCGGGCCGTGGCCGAAGGTGGTGTGGTTGATTTTTTCGCGGCCGAAGTCGACTTGCATCGGACACTTGTTCTCGCGCTCGTCCAGCCCCGGCAGCAATTGCGGCAGCAGGATCATTTCGCCTTCCTTCAACTCGACCCCGTCGAATACGGTGTCGTGGCGGATCAGGCGCCCGTCGGCCACCAGCGAAAAACGGCGCAGGAACTCTTCGGTGGCCGCGGTGACGCGCTCCGGATGGTCGATTAGTTCCCGGCGATGTTGCGGGCTCCGGGCAAGAAACTCCATGACGAAGCCGAGAAAATTCATCACTGTGTCCAGTGCCGCCAGCAGCAGCATGACGCCGATGCGCTGCATCTCGTCGCGGGTCACCGGCCGGCCGTTGACCTTGCCCTGGATGATGCGGCTGATGGCGTCGGTGCCGGGGTTGGCCATGCGCTGGTCGATGATCGGTTCGAGGTATTCGAACAACTGGTCGCGCGCTTGCACGAAGGTCATCGAGCCATCGGGCCGGGTCAATTGGTCCGACAGAAACTTCAGGCGCGGCGTGTCTTCCATCGGCAGGTCGATCAGCATCATGAACACGCTGATCGGAAAAGGCTCGGCGACATCCTTGACGTAATCACATTGCCCTTTGGGCCGGACATTCTCGATCAGGTCGACCGCGAGCTGGCGGATGCGGTCGTCCAGCGCATGGATCACATCGGCGCCGAGCACCTTGCTGATCAGCCCGCGATAGGGTCGTTGCTCGGGCGGGTCCATCGATGCCGGAATGAAGTTGTGCGCTTCGCCGGCTTCCTTGGGAATGAACGGGCACTCGGAGGAAAAGCGGTTGTAATCCTCGAAGGCTTCGCGGATCAGCTTGCCGCTGGTGGCGATCCAGTGCCCGCCGTTGCGCGGGGTCCAGATCAGATCCGGCATGCCGGGTTCCAGCAATCTGGCCCAGGCCTTTTGCAACCCGACTTCCTCGACTCCGGCCGGGTTGTACAAGTCGAAGTCGACAACGCGGTTGGCGGGGATGTGCGCAGGGGTGGGTGGCAGCGCAGTGGCGGTTGCGGTCATTGTGGTTCTCCTCAGAGAGACGGATCGATCACGGGCTTGATCGCGATGCCCGAGACCGAGGCTGCGAGCGCCTTGTTGGCGTCAGCGATGGCGAAGCGGTGCGTGATGAGGCCGGCCAGATCGCAACGATCCTGCTCGCTGGCGGCGATCTGCAGCGCTTCGTAATAATGCTTGGGCTTGTGCAGGCTCTTGCCGGCGATGTGCATGTTCTTCACCGACAGGTCGCGCGGTGTGACGGGAATCGTGCCGCTGGCGCCCCACAGGCCGAGGATGATGTAGCGGCCGTGCGTGCCGATGAGGTCCATGCCTTCCGGGAAGGCGCCCAGCACGCCCGCCGCCTCGACCACCACGCTGGCGCCGCGCGGGCCGAGCCGGTCGGCGATTTCACGGCGGCGTTCGTCGGGGCTTTTGTCCTTGAGCGAAATCGTGGCGGTCGCGCCGAGTGTCATCGCCTTTTCGAGGCGGCGCGGGTTGTGGTCGAGCACGATGATTTCACGTGCGCCGGAAAGCGAGGCGACCAGCACCGAGGCGAGCCCGACCTGGCCGGCGCCCTGAACGATCACGGTGTCGCCGCGTCCCACCGGCCCGCACTGGGCGAAGCCGCCCAGCACCGTCGGCAAGCCGCAGCCCAGCGCCGCCACCGCATCGGGTTTGGCATGGTCGGGCAGGCGGAAGAACGCCAAGCCGTTGGGCAGCCAGGCATACTCGGCGTAGCTGCCCCAGCCGGGGCGTTCGGCATGCTCGAAATACTGCGAGTTCTCGCAGGGCATCTCGTCCAGCACGGTGCAGGAGTAGCAGCGGTGGCACTGCGCCATCGGCGCCCAGTAAGCCAGGTCGCCCACTTTTACCGGCGTACCGGCATAGTCCTTGGTGACGCCTGCGCCGAGCTTCTCGATGCGTCCGACGCCCTCGTGGCCGAGAACAATGGGGAAGGGCATCGGCCCGACGCCGCCCGACACGATGTGCGAATCGCTGCCGCAGACGCCGCTGACGATCACCTTCAGCAGTGCACCGCCGGGTTCGGGGTCGACCACCGGCACATCCCAGGTTTCGACACGATCCTGCCCCACCATTACTGCGGCTTTTCCGGTTCTCATGAGGTCTCTTTGTCCTTTTCGTTATTGAGCGATTTTCGCAAGGAAATTTTCTACGGGATACCTTTTGCCGCCAAGGATGCGATAGCGCCATAAATCTGTCAACGTTATTGTTGATTTGTGACGATTACGCTGGTATTGTTGCCGCTATTCCCTTGGACCGAGCCTGCCGTATCGAAGCTCCGGCCAGGCGGTTTCACTATTCAATAAGGAGACATCCCGTGGCAATGGAAACCGGTCTTATTTTTCATCCGTACATGCGGCCGGGCCGCACTGCGCGGCAGACATTCGAATGGGGTGTGCAGAGCGCCATCGCCTGCGACAAAGTGGGCTTCACCTCGATGATGATTTCCGAGCATGCCTCTCAAGTGTGGGAAAACATTCCCAACCCCGAGTTGATCATGGCTGCCGCCGCGCTGCAGACCAAGAAAATAAAGTTCGCGCCCATGGCGCATCTGTTACCGCACCAGCACCCGGCGAAGCTCGCGATCATGGTCGGATGGTTGTCCCAGATTCTCGAAGGACGCTACTTCCTGGGTATTGGTGCAGGCGCATATCCGCAGGCTTCCTATATCCACGGCATAAAGAATGGCGAGGACACAAAATTCACCAATGAGATGGTGCGCGAATCGCTGATGATCATGGAGAAGATATGGAAGCGCGAACCATTCTTCTATGAAGGAAAGTTCTGGAAAGCAGGCTACCCGGCGGAACTTGAGTCAGACGAAGCTGGTGATGAGCAGCACAAGCTGGCCGATTTCAGTCCATGGGGCGGGCCGCCCGAAATCGCGGTGACCGGATTCAGCTTCAATTCCCCCTCCATGCGCCTGGCGGGTGAGCGGAACTTCAAGCCGGTGTCGATTTTTTCCGGCCTTGCAGCGTTGAAAAGCCACTGGGACACTTATTCCGAGGCGGCGATCAAGGCCGGCCATACGCCGGACCGGTCGCGCTATCACGTTTCCCAGACGGTGTTCGTCGCTGAAACCGATAAGGAAGCCAAGCGACTGGTCATGGAAGGACCGATCGGTTACTGCTTCAGCCGTTACCTGATTCCGATCTGGCGCCGCTTTGGCATGATGGATGGCTTTGCCAAGGATGCCGGCGTCGATCCGCTCAAGGCAGACCTTGAATTCCTGGTAGATCACGTATTCGTGGTGGGTTCACCAGATACCGTCGTAGAAAAAATCAATACGCTGTTTGAAGGATGTGGTGGCTGGGGAACCTTGCAGGTGGAATCCCATGACTATTACGACGATCCGGCGCCCTGGTTCCAGTCGCTGGAATTGATCGTCAAGGAAGTTGCGCCGAGAATCAAGCTGCCCTCGAAATCGAACTGAGCATTCGGCGTCGAATTGCAAAGGAAGAGCCATGACAAATGCAGCGGGTAGCGTAGAGACCAACAAGACCATCGTCAGGGATTTTCTTGCGGTGTTCTCCACGGGGAATGTCGCAGGGATACTCGACGGACTGGAAGACGACGCGACCTGGTGGGTTTCAGGCAGGCTGCAAGGTTTGTCGGGAACCTACACGAAAGCAGACCTGGGACCCTTGCTCAAGGGCGCCACGGCCTTGTATACGACTGGCGCATTGCGCATCACGCCGCTGGAAATGATCGCCGAGGGCAACAGAGTCGCCGTCGAGGCCGAGTCATACGCCGAACTGACGGATGGCAGGGTCTACAACAACCTGTATCATTTCGTCTTCGAGATCAGGAACGGCAGGATAGCCCGCGTCAAGGAGTATATGGATACCGACCATGCCAATGCCACTTTCTTGTTACCAAAGCCATGATGCGAGGCTGATGGCGGGGGTTGTCAGTGACACTCCGCCGGGAAATTTTCGAACGCTTCCAACCAATAGAAATCCAGGAGAAAACGATGCAAAGACTAGCCAAAAAAGTGGCAATCATCACCGGTGCCGCGCGTGGCATGGGCGAATCACATGCCCGTCGCTTTGTCGCCGAAGGCGCCAGGGTGGTGTTGACCGATATGCGGGAAGAGGCCGGCGCGGCCCTGGCGAAGAAACTCGGCGGCAATACGCTGTTTGTCGCGCAGGATGTCACCAAGGCCGCCGATTGGGCGCGCGTGGTCGCCAAGGCTGAAGCGACTTTCGGCCCGGTCGATATCCTGGTCAACAATGCCGGCGTTCTCGGCCCAGTCGCCAAGACCGCGGACATCAGCGAGGAAGACTACCTCAAGGTGTGCGCCATCAATCAGCACGGCGTGTTTCTCGGCATGAAGGCCGTCCTGCCTTCGATGATCAAGGCCGGCAAAGGATCGATCGTGAATATCTCCTCGATCGCCGGCATCGTGGCCAATTATGGTTTTCCGAACCTCGCTTACGTCGCCAGCAAGTTTGCCGTGCGCGGCATGACCAAGGCCACCGCGGTCGAATACGGCAGCAAGAACATCCGTGTGAACTCGGTGCATCCTGGATTCATCCAGACGCCGATGATGGTGGAAGCCACCGACGATAGCGGCGGCGATGCCCTGGCACTCATTCCGCTGGGACGTATTGCTGACCCAAGTGAAGTCTCCAATCTGGTGCTGTTCCTGGCATCGGATGAGGCCTCATATATCACCGGCGGGGAATACGTGGTCGATGCGGGAATGATTGCCCAATAGTTCCGCAAGGCGTCGCTCGGCGCGGCTGATATCGGATGGTTCACACCAGGATTTGCAAAGCTCTCAGGTCGTCACGAAGCTGCAGCTTCTGCGCGTGAGACGACGCTGCTTTCGTCAGCCGGCAGAACGACCGCCAGACGCCATAACAGTCCCAGCAGCACCGGCATCAGCAACAACAGCGACAGAATCGCCAGTCGCAGGTCGCCGCTGACATCGCTGATGAATCCGACGAGATAGGGGCCAAGGCCGAGGCCGATCAGGCTTGTCGCAAGTGTCTGCACGGCAAAGCCGACGCCGCGCAACTGAGGAGTGACGAGATCCTGGGCAGTCGCCACCATGATCGGCGCCCATCAACTGAGCAGCAGCAGGGCGGCGCAGTAGGCGGCGAAGAAAACGGTTCGATCTGCGGTGGTGAACTGGATGTAGGTCGCCACCGAGAAGCCGATCAGCGCGACCATCATGAAATGGATTCGACCGGATGAATGACGGCGTTTCATCCAGTCGCCGATCGCGCCGCCGATCGCTGCGCCAAGGCCGCCGGCAATCGCGGCGATCAGCCCGACGGTGAAACCGCTTTCCGGTCCGAGGCCAAGCCTTTGCGCGCCGTAGAGAAAAACAAAGGCGCCAAAACCGTAGGTGAACATGCCGAAGATAGCGCAGCAGGCACTCATCAGCCGATAGGCGCGGCTGCCCATGGTCAGGGCGTAGGCCACCGGGTCGCGCAACCTGACCGACTGCATCCAGCTGAATGCCGCATAAACGCCGATGGCGATTGCCAGCCACTGCACGATGTTGGTCGTGACCACGAACTTTCCAATCGAGAACAGGTGTGCACGCTTGGCGGGAGAAAGCAGCGTTCCGGTCATGGCGTCGATCGCCGCTGCTGCCGCGAATACGAGTACAAGACAGAACAGATTCTGCCGCAGAACCGCGCCGCCGCCGCTGCGACGGAGCAAAATAATGCTGAATGGCGGAAACATGGTTGCCGCCTCACGCAGGGTATCGCGGAAGGGATGCGGGGTCCCGGGATGCGCATGGCCGTCGAAAGCGCCGCGAACCGGTTCGCGCACGGTCAGAAACACAAGCACGCCAAGCAATATCCCCGGCAGGCCGACAATGATGTAGGCGGCTTGCCAGCCCGCCAGGCCGAACTGGCCGGACCAGTTGGCGACGATGGTGCCGCCGATCATCAGCGACAAGCCGAGCCCGGCATACATGCCGACCGTGTAGAGCGCGAAGATTGAGGCACGCATCTGCTTGGGAAAATAGTCCGACAGCAGCGACACCGCCGCCGGCGAGGCGCTGGCTTCGCCGAGGCCGACTAACAGCCGTGCCGCACCGAGTTGGGAAAAATTGCTGGCAAAGCCGGATGCCGAAGTCAGCGCGGACCATGAAAAAAGGCTGATCGAAATCGTCTTCACGCGGCTCCAGCCGTCGGCCAGTCGCGCCAGCGGAATGCCGAACAGCGCATAGAAGGTCGCGAATGCTGTTCCGTAGAGCAGGCCGATCTGCGCATCCGTGAGATTCAAATCGGCCTTCAGATAAGGGGCGAGGATCGTGACGATCTGCCGGTCGATGAAGTTGATGGCGTAAATCACCATCAGCAGGCCAAGCACATACCAGCGATACCACCAGTACGACGATGTTGCTGCTGTTTTCGACGGCGGGGCAGTCATTGTAATTTTTAGCTCCACTGAAGCGAAAAAAACGGTTCGGACGTCATCGCGACCGGAGCACTCGTGCCAACTGTCGGCGTCAGATCAAAGTGCAACAATCGTGAAATCGAAGTCAGAGTCAGAGTCAGAGTCGCTGGGAAGATGGAATTGGTGACCCAATTCCGCCCCTTTTTGAGTTTTGAGCTTGATTAGCTGCGAATGGAATGAGTCGTTTGGTAAAAACTAAAGGCCAATCATATAAGAAATATTGTAGTCTGCAAGCGATAACAAGGAGAAATTGCCAGTCTGAACGCTATGCAGCAGGCGAGGGCAGGTGCGAGTTGTTTGTGGAAAAAGTCCAAAACAGAAGATTTCAATTGGGATTGATTTCGACGTTTGCTCGGCTCGGCGCAACGATGCTGCTGGTCTTTTCGACTCATGGGGCAATCGCAACAGAACCGGTCAAGTACATCAAGAATATCCGCAACGCCGAAGATCTGGTTTGGTTGCCCGGTACCGATTGGGTCGTCAGCAGCGGCCTTGAAATTCCGGGGTCCAGCGAGTCGGGCCATTTGTATCTGATCAATGCAACCAGCGATCAGGCGGAAATCGTATATCCGGCAGAAGGGGCAAACCATCCAAATGGCGCATTGAGCGCGACATGCAATCCGCCGACCAAATTCAGCGCTCACGGACTCGGGCTGAGACTGGGGTTAAATGGGCAACACGAGCTGTATGTGGTGAATGACGATCTGTCCACCATCGACCTGTTCACCATCGAAGAAACGGGTGACAAGCCGAAGATCATCTGGCGCAGTTGCGTCGCCATGCCTGCGAATACATTTGCCAACGATGTCGTCGCCATCCCCGGCGGAGGCTTTGCGGTAACCAGCATCCTTGATCCGGCAGACGCAGACAAATTTCGCAAGCTGGAGAAAGGTCAGAACACCGGATACGTACTTGAGTGGCACGCCGGGACAGGGTTTGTAAAGGTACCTGGCAGCGATACTTCCGGTACGAACGGGATTGAGATCGACCTGGAGGGACGCTACTTTTTCATCAGCGCATGGGGCAGTCATGAAATGGTTCGGATCTCACGCGGCCGTAACCCGGTTGAACGTGTCGCCGTAAAGGTTGGCATGCGGCCCGATAATCCGGCATGGACCTGGGATGGCAGATTGATTGTTGCCGGTCAGGTCGACACAGTGAAAAATGTTTTTGATGCCTACCTGGGTACCGAGGAGTTGTCTCCATCTCCCTACAAGGTGGTCGAACTGGACCCGAAGACCATGAAAGTCAGACTGCTGGTTGCCGAATTAAATACAGCAATTTTTTCAGGGGCAACCACCCCGAGAGTCGTTAAGGATGAGCTCTGGGTGGGTAGTTTTCGCAATAACAAGATCATTCGCTATCCATATAAATAATCAGGAGGAATGTCATGAAAACACGCGGTGCAATTGTTCAGAAACCTCATTGTGGTTATGAAGTGGTCGAGATGGATCTCGACGAGCCGCGTACTGGTGAAGTCACGGTCAAGATGGTTGCCAGTGGACTTTGCTTGTCGGACGAACATGTAACCTCAGGTACATGGCCGGTCAAAATGCCGATTTGCGGTGGGCATGAAGGCGCCGGGATCGTCAGCGCGGTCGGACCGAATACGCCCGGATGGAAAGTCGGCGACCACGCGATCCTTTCTTGCCTGGCCGGATGCGGACGTTGTCGTTATTGCGCAACCGGGCACCAGAATCTGTGCGTGCTCACAGAAAATATCATGATGGGCTCTCGACCCGAAGATCCCAATAGCTTCCGCCTCTCATACAAGGGGCAAACTGTCGGACAGTTTTGCAATATTGGTACCTTTTGCGAATACTCGACCGTGTCCGTTCTTTCAGCCGTCAAGATTCCCAAGGAAATGCCATTGGATAAGGCCTGTCTGATAGGTTGCAGTGTCAGCACCGGTTGGGGCGCGACCGCCAATTCGGCCCAGGTCAAGCCCGGCGACACGGTGATCGTGATGGGTTGCGGCGGCGTCGGCAACTTCGCGGTGCAGGGCGCCGCGCATGCGGGCGCCCTCAATGTCATCGCGGTTGATCCGCTCAAGAGCAAGCGTGATTTCGCCCTGCAGGTTGGTGCGACCCACGGTTGCGCAAGTATTGAAGAAGCCACCGAGCTGGCCAAACAACTGACCGACGGGCATGGAGCCGATGCCACGGCAATTACCCTGGGTACCCTGAACGCTGAGCATTTGAGGCAGGCGCTGGAGTCGGTAGGGAAGAATGGGATCGTCGTCGTGACGGCATTGGGTGGTTCCGGCGATGTCGATTTCAAGCTGTCGGTTTTCGATCTGACCCTGAAGCAGAAGCGCATCCAGGGTTCCATGTATGGCGCGGTATCGCCCAGCTGGGACATGCTGAAACTGGTCCAGATGTATACCGGTGGCAGGCTGAAGCTTGACCAGGTGATTTCCCAGACCTATTCGCTGGATCAGGTCAATCAGGGTTATGAGGATTTGAAGTCAGGCAAAAATATTCGCGGGGCAATTCTTTTCGACTAGGGTGTGTTGACAATCGATCCTTGTAAATGCCATTGGGTTGTCGTCACAAATAAGTCGTTCACACTCAAAGGGTTGCGCAGGGGGCTGTTCACGG
>JAYUGL010000265.1:0-10350 GCA_043738385.1 Sterolibacteriaceae bacterium | reverse complement strand
TCCCCGCCGTTTCGGTTTGCGTCTTTCCACCACGCACAGCTTTGACCACCAGCTTCCGCAAATGCATTTGCGTGGCCCCATTCAACTTCCTGGCATCGATCTTTGTACCCATGCCTCCTTTAACGTACTACGCACTATTTGGTGCACACGTCAGTAAATGGACTAGAGAAGAACTAAAGATTGAGTGGAAGACTGACATTGGAAATTTTGGGGAGGCCACTCTTCCGAGCAGTTCATCTAATAAGCCGTCCGAGTATGTTTCTTTAGATTTACCAAATTGGGAAGCCTTCAAGAAATATGTATCGACCCTTGCTCCTCGTAGCTTTCTGTTTCGTGGCCAGTCTTCACCTTGGCGGTTAAGAACAGCTTTTCATAGGACCGGACGAGCAAATCTTGCGCGCTTTTTAAGCCAAGATATCCCGACCCTATACCGACATTTAAGTGCAAGAACTCGGCATCTATTTAATTTATCAGTACCGGACCAAAATGGCGCATTCTTTAACTTGGTCCAACATCACGGTTATCCAACTCCGTTATTAGATTGGACATATTCACCGTTTGTCGCCGCTTTTTTTGCCTATCGTGAGATATCTAACTCCGAAGCTACGAGTACTCGTGGCGACAAGAAAGTAAGGATATTCGTTTTTGATCAATCTCAATGGCAGCAAGACTGGATGCAGCACAGCAAGTTGACGCCGCCTCCACAGCATCTTTCAATCATGGAGTTTGTGGCGATTGATAATGAAAGAATGATTCCACAACAGGCAGCATCTAGTGTTACTAATGTTGACGATATCGAGAGCTACATACGGGGAATCGAGAAAGATAAGAAAAAACGTTATTTGCAAGTAATCGACTTGCCTTGGAAGGAAAGGCCAATGGTGATGCGTGAATTGAGTTTGATGGGGATCACGGCGGGTTCGCTTTTCCCTGGTCTCGATGGAGCTTGCGAAGAAATTCGCGCACGAATATTTGAGGTGTGATGGGCGGATATTAATAAGACCTCAGGGCCGATTTCTCCCAAAGTTAATTCAAGCTATTTGTTGACTACCGGCTGATTGGCTTGTACCTAATCCGCTTCGGTTTTGCCCCTTCCTCGCCGAGCCGCTTGCGCTTGTCGGCCTCGTACTCCTGATAGTTGCCGTTGAAGAAAGTCCATTGCGAGTTGCCTTCGCAGGCGAGGATGTGGGTCGCGATGCGATCAAGGAACCATCGATCATGGCTGATCACCAGCACGCAACCGGCAAACTCCAGCAGCGCATCTTCGAGTGCGCGCAGGGTTTCCACGTCGAGGTCATTTGAAGGCTCGTCGAGCAGCAGCACATTGCCGCCGGCGATCAGCGTCTTCGCCAGATGCAGGCGGCCGCGTTCGCCGCCGGAGAGATTGCCGACCGTCTTGCCCTGGTCGCCACCCTTGAAGTTGAAGCGGCCAAGATAGGCACGTGATGGCATTTCGAATTTGCCGACGGTCAGAATATCGGCGCCGCCCGAAACCAGATCGAATACCGTCTTGCTGTTGTCCAGCCCTTCGCGCGATTGATCCACCGCGGCGACATTCACCGTGGAGCCGATCACCACTTCGCCGCTATCGGGCTGCTCCTTGCCCTGAATCATCCTGAACAGCGTGGATTTACCCGCGCCGTTGGGGCCAATCACGCCGACGATGGCGCCGGGTGGAATGCTGAAGCTGAGATTGTCGATCAGCAGTCGGTCGCCAAAGCTCTTGGAAACGCCTTCGAATTCGATGACCTTGTCGCCCAGCCGCTCGCCGGGCGGAATGAAGATTTCCTGAGTCTCGTTGCGTTTCTGGTATTCGTAGGAATTGAGTTCCTCAAAGCGCGCAATACGCGCCTTGCTCTTGGCCTGGCGTGCCTTGGGGTTCTGCCGCACCCATTCCAGTTCCTGCTTCATGGCCTTGATGCGCGCGCCTTCCTGTTTGGATTCGGTTTCCAGGCGGGCTTCTTTTTGTTCCAGCCACGACGAGTAATTGCCTTTCCACGGAATGCCATGGCCGCGGTCGAGTTCGAGTATCCACTCGGCGGCGTTGTCGAGGAAGTAGCGGTCGTGGGTCACCGCCACCACCGTGCCGGGGAAGCGCGTCAGAAATTGCTCCAGCCAGTCCACCGATTCGGCGTCGAGGTGGTTGGTGGGTTCGTCCAGCAGCAGCATGTCGGGCTTGGAGAGCAGCAGCTTGCACAGTGCGACGCGGCGTTTTTCGCCGCCCGAGAGATTTTTCACCACGGCATCCCACGCTGGCAAGCGCAGCGCATCGGCGGCGATTTCGAGCTGATTTTCCAGGTCGGAGCCGGCAGTGGCGATGATGGCTTCAAGCCGCGCCTGTTCCTCGGCCAGCTTGTCGAAGTCGGCGTCGGGCTCAGCGTAGGCCGCATACACATCCTCCAGCTTCTTCTGCGCCTGCATCACCTCGCCCATGCCGGCCTCAACTTCCTCGCGCACGGTCTTGACGGGGTCGAGCTCGGGCTCCTGTGGCAGGTAGCCGATGGACAAGTTCGGCATCGGCACGGCTTCGCCTTCGATCTCCTTGTCGATGCCGGCCATGATGCGCAGCACGGTCGACTTGCCGGAACCGTTCAGGCCCAGCACGCCGATCTTGGCGCCGGGAAAAAACGAGAGGGAGATGTTTTTGAGGATCTGGCGCTTGGGCGGAACGATCTTGCCCACGCGGTTCATCGTGAAGACGTATTGAGCCATTTTTGCGTGCGGTGTGTGCGTTGTTCTGTTGAAGGGTTAAGCCGGGCTATTGCGCGGGGCTGGGGTCGGTGATAAAGCCGAACTTGCCAGGTACCTGCGCTTTTTGTATCGGCGAAAGTGGCAGCAATTCGGGCAGCAGTTTGCCAGCAAGCCGCAATTGTAACGGCAGCGCGGCGCCGGCCATCAGTTGCAACAGCGATTCTTCGCTGACACGCGCGTTCGAGGCATCGACAATGCAATCGAGTAGGGCCGGCAGGTCGCGGTCGGCGACCAGGCCGATGCCGTGTTCGCTGAGCAGCAACAGGTTGCCGTCTTCATCCATCCACGCTTGGCGGGGACCGGCGACGGCCGTGCCGGTGTGGGTTTCAAGCCCGCCTGCACCCGTCAGGCGCAGCACCCAGGGCGTGTAGTCCAGCGCCACATACACCCGCTGCGGGCCATTCTGGAAGAACCAGGCGCCTTCCGCGGTGCAGCCATAGTTGCGGCCGATGAAGGCGCACAACTGCGGGTTGGTCACCGCGTCGCCCTTGATCCGCCACTGGCCGCGCCGATCCAGCCCCAGCCAGCCGTACACATCGGGTACGTTGGGCCAGCGGGACAGGGCGGCGATCACCGCCTTATCCATGTGGCCGGGCCTGTTGCACAGTAATTGCTAGCGCTATCGTCATCAAGGCAGCGGGGGAATGAATGATGGATGAAAAATTTCGGGAGCACGCGCTCGACAGCAAGCAGATATTCAAGGGAAAGCTGCTCAAAGTCTACCAAGATCAGGTCACGCTGCCTTCGGGGCACCACGGCGTGCGCGAATATATCAAGCATCCCGGCACGGTGATCATCGTTGCCATGCTCGACAACGGCAAGGTCTTGTTTGTGCGCCAGTACCGCTATGCCCAGCACATTGTCTCGCTGGAGTTGCCCGCCGGGCGCATCGATCCGGGCGAAATGCCTCTGAATGCGGCGAAGCGCGAGCTGCTGGAGGAAACCGGTCATGTCGCGGCGAAGTGGACGCCGCTGGCGCTCATCCATCCCTGCATCGGCTATTCGAGCGAGACCGCGCAGATTTATGTGGCGAACAAACTTGACTATCTGGGCACCGAAATCGACCAGGAGGAGTTGGTCGAGGCCACGTCATTGCCCCTCGCTGGTGCTATTGCTTCGGTGGCGAATGGCGCGATCACCGATGCCAGGACGATCAGCGCCCTGTTTCTAACGGAACAAGCGCTACGCTCAGGCGCTATTTGAGACCGTCATCGTTCGGCCGCCGGTGTCGCGGTCGCTCAGGTGCGCCTGAGCGAAGCTTGCAATGCATCGTTGGTGAGCGGAAAAAACTGCGGGCCCCTCGGAGGGGGCCGTGGGGGTGGGGCCCGCAGCACACAACTCAGCTTCGCGCCGGAACAGCAGCCGGCATCCTGGCGACAGCGCCAGCTTGCGAATGCGAGGAACCTTCAGCGGCGCTTTCGTTGCTCTGGATGGCCTGAACGTCGCCCGAAATCTGGCCGCCTTCCTCGATCATTATCTTGCCATAGCGGATCTTGCCGCTGACCCGTCCGGTGGAATGAATGATCAATTGCCCGCGCGCGGTCAGTTCGCCTTCGAACTGACCGTGAATCTCCGCGGTGTCGATGCCGACTGTGCCGCAGAAAGAACCCTGCTCGGCGATGCGAATGATGTGGCTGTCCATCGTTGCCTCGACACGACCTTCAACCACCAGCGTATCGCAATCGAGAATTTCCGCACCCTTGAGTTTCACGTCGGGGCCGACGATCAGCCGGTTACCGGTGGTGGACTCCAACTTGGCGGTGGCAGTCGTGTTCGACTCTGGTTGCGGCTGCGGCGCACTGGCAGAGGTTGGCGGAGGAGTGACGGCTGGCTTTGCGGGGGTCGCCAAACTCGCCGGCAGCGGTGGCGTTTTGACGCCGGAACTCTGTGCGTCGCGGTTGCTGAAGGCTTCGTCAAGCCGGCCAAGGAAGTTCTGGGATTTGAGCATGGATTCTCCTCACTGAAAAAGTCGCGGGTCGTGGCGCGGCTGGCCGGCCCGGACTGCCCGTATTTAGCAAGGCCTGTGCCTGTGCGATTTGTGCTTTGCGTTCAGTGAGTTGAAAAAACTCCGGGCGCTGCAATGGCGGTGTTCTGTCGCGACCTCGCGACAGACGGCAGCGACCGTTTCGTTAAATGGCTGATTGTTTGCGGAATCGACAGTCTGTGTTTTCAGACAGGATCAAAGTCGATTTGACGTGTGCTCGCGCCAAAAGGGTTCCAGCTCAGCTTGGAGCGCGATGAACGGTCGGCTACTGTACTTCGCTGAGTCAATGAGGAGTTACAAGCAGAGTTGCAGGTATTACGCCATCTCATCAATCAAGGTACAGCCATTGTGACGTGGCCTCGTTGTGCCAATTGCAAATTTTGTGCGGATGCCAAGTTTTTCTGGACTATTCAGAGAGCCACTCGGGGTTAAGTAGCGCCTTAAGTTTGCTCTGCGCCTCAGCCTTGTTGGTATCGGTGGTCTGTCGGCCAAAGGCTTCACGTGCTTCCCGGCCCTTCTTGGCGGCTTCTATGCTCTTGATGCAGCGCCAGCGTCGTGCTCCCTTGGTTTCGATCTGGCGCATTTCCGCCTTTGGATGATGCTGCCCGCAGTGGTAGCAGTAGAGGGTGTCAGCCATCAATGGTTGAGTATCTGCCCCGAGTGTTTTTGCAAGCTTGGACTGACTGCATGACAAAGACGTGACATCAACGGTTTTCCACCCACTGTCCACGAGACGAATTGAGTGTAATGCATTGGTGCAGAAGTCGCGCTGTTTTCGGGGATTGCGAACGTCCGAGAAGAATCAATTACCACCCGTATATCCCCGGTCGCCAGCGGCGCAATCTGGACAAATTCAACAAAACCGTGCGCTATCCAAGTGCTTCCTTGGTGCTGACGATGGGGCGACTCTCGCGTGTACCGCGCATGCGGCGATCGGGGTCCGACGGGTCGTTCGCCGTAATGAGGACGTAATCCTCGCCGACCTCAAGCAGTTGCCCAACGAACGGCATCTGGTCGAAGCTCTCGGGAATGCGATAACTCACCAAATCGCCCACCTTGAATGTGGCGGCGTCGAAGTTGAATTCAAACGGGCAATTCTCCCCGTCCGATTTGCGCTCTGATTGCATTTTGTCTCCTCAAAAAATCGCTCACGCCCTACTGCATCACGACAGACAGATATTGAACTGACAGTATATCCCTACAGATATCAAGCAATATCAACTGCACCGTGGCATGCCGCGTCATGGAACCGGGCACAAAGTCTGCACCGGAAGCGCTGTCGATCAAGCCCGGATTGTCTCGTCGAGCGTGATGTCGACCATCAAATCATTCGAAATCCGTTCCAGGTCATCGGTCAGCGCGCGGACGTCAAGGTTCGGATCTGCGAGAAGGTCAGCCTCGGCGTGGAAGTGAATTTCTGCCGACATGGGGGCGCTGGCGGTGTGGGTGTTGAACGCTTCCACATTCACCGCATGGCGCGCAAGGATTTGCGAGACCTCGCGCACGATGCCGATGCGGTCGTGGCCGACCAGCGCCAGTCGCAGGCGGCGGCCGCCGGAGGTCGCCTCACCCACAGAAGTCTCGGCCGTGATCTTGAGCCCAGACAGCCCTGCCAGCGCGGCCTGCAATGCTGTGTTGTTGGCAGCGGGCGCAGCGACCTTGACGATGCCGGCAAACTTGCCGCCGAGCCGTGCCATGGATGATTCCAGCCAGTTGCCCTGATGCGCGGAAATGGCGGTGGACAGTTCGCCCACCAGCCCAGGTCGGTCGTCGCCGATCACGGTGAGAATCAGCAGTTGGTCAGCCATGCGTGTATTTCTCCGGGTATGTTTTTTTGGTGTTTGAAGGCTACAGAAAATATTGCAATCGCGGGATTCGTTCAACGAACCGCGAGGCGCCAGAGTGAAGTTATCTCTGCTGCACGTGCGGCGTGGAGCGGATCGGTGGCGTCGGAGACCTTGCGATGTGTGGGCCGCACCTCGATTCGAGCGACCACCTTCAAGCCCGCTGTTTCGATGCTAGCGAGCAGTTCGGCACGCGTGCGCAGGCCCAGGTGTTCGGCAATATCCGAAAGCAGCAGCCAGCCTTCGCCGCCCGGTTCCAGATGCGCCGCGAGACCGCCGAGGAAGCCGCGCAGCATGCGGCTGTCGGGGTCGTACACGGCGTGTTCGAGTGAAGAGCTGGGTTGTGCGGGTACCCACGGTGGGTTGCACACCACCAGCGGCGCGCGCCCTGCGGGGAAGAGATCGGCCTGCACCACGTCTACCTGTTTGCTTAGTCCGAGCCGTGAGATATTGTCGCGGGCGCAGGCCAGCGCGCGATGATTATTGTCGGTGGCGACGATATGCGTGATGCCACGCCGGGCCAGCACGGCGGCGAGCACACCGGTGCCGGTACCGATATCGAAGGCCAGCGCATGCGATTTTGGCAACGGCGCTTCGGCCACCAGGTCTACATACTCATTGCGCACCGGGGCGAACACGCCATAGTGCGGATGGATGCGGTCGCCGAGCGCCTTGATTTCAACGCCATTCTTGCGCCACTCGTGGGCCCCGATCAGGCCCAGCAGTTCGCGCATCGAGGCCAGGTAGGGGGTACCTGTCTGACCATAGGCTGCGCTACAGGCCAAGCGCACGTCGGGCGCGCGACGCAGCGGGACGCTGTGGTCGGCCTCGAACGGCAGCAGCAGCATGCCCAGCACACGGGCGCGCAGGGCCTGGGTCTGGCGCTGCAGGTGAAACACTTCCGCCGCAGACATGGATGTCAGGTCGGGCGGATTGCGCGGCTGGCGCTTGGCACGCCGGCCGAGCGCCAGCAATAATTGACGCGCATTCTGGAAATCGCCGCGCCACAACAGCCCGGTGCCTTCGCAGGCCAGCCGATAGGCGGTGTTGGCGGAGATGGTGTCGTCGGCGATGACGATCTTTTGTGGTGGCAGAACGCCGCTTTCCGAATGCCAGCGCGCGGCGCGCGGTTCATTGTTCTCGGTCCAGGTGACAACGGGATATTGGGTCAAACCCGACCTTTCGAATTTGGAACAGCAGGGTGGTGCTTCTCGCGAACAGCATACAGCGTCCGCTACGGCGGCTTGCCGGGAATCGCGGGCTCAGGTGGTGCCGGATGTCTCCATTGGATAACCTGCCTCGCGCCACGCCTTCATGCCGCCGTCCAGAGCCACCGCCCGTTGAAACCCCATCGAACGCAGGGTCGCTGCGGCCAGGGTCGAGATCTGCCCCAGCTCGCAACAGGTCAGGATGCGCCGCGTCGGGTTGGGCAGTTCCTGATTCACCCGTAATTCCAGTTGTCCACGTGGCAGTGATTTCGCGCCGGCGATGTGCCCGGCCTGGTAGGCATCGCGCTCGCGCACGTCGAGGATGAGCAGTTCATTGTCGCCAGCTTCTACGTGTGCCAGGAGTTCCACCAGGGACATGAATGGCACCGTCGCCGCCGCCTCGGCGAGCATCTGGGCGACGGTCTTGCCACCGCTCATGTTGGTGCGCAATGCCTCGGTGAGGTGGGTGGGCATGGTCAGGTTGAGGTTGCGCATCATGTCCACGAACGCAGCCCGATCCTGTACCTGCAGACGCGGATTGGATTCGAGTTCGGCGGCAATGGTGGAGTGACTGCGCCCCTTGTACTCGTGTGCCGGGTATACCTTCAGCGCCGGATCCAGCTTGAGGACACGTTCGAACAGGCTTTCGTAAAGCGACTCCGGGTTGCCCGTCGGCAGGTCGGTGCGCCCCGTGCCGCCGATGAGCAGGGTGTCGCCGCTGAACAGGCGATCCTCGGTGGCGAGGCACATCGAATCGCGGGTGTGCCCCGGCGTGTGGATCACCTGCATTCGCAGCTTGCCAATCACCAGCAGTTCGCCATCGTCGACGCGGATGTCGACTTTGGGCGCCGGACTTTCGCGATGCATGACGACCGGCACACCAAGCTGCTCTGCAAGCTGCCGGCTGGCCGAGAAATGGTCGGCATGGGTGTGCGTGTCGATGATGTAGCGCAGGCGCAGGGCATCGCGCGCGGCCAGTGCAAGGTAGCGGTCGATCTGGCTGACTTCCGGGTCAATTACCGCGGCGGCGCAGGTATCGGCGCAACCGATCAGGTAGGACTGGCAACCGCCGGTGGTAATCTGTTCAAAGATCATTGGGTCATCCTCCGTAGCGGGAAAAGTTATCAGGACTTGGCCGTCTCGTCCACTGAGATGGGCAGAGCTTGGTCAGGCTTGCGCATATTCCTCCATTGGCACACACGCGCAGAACAGATTGCGGTCGCCGTACACATCGTCGATGCGATTGACGCTGGGCCAGAATTTGTTGTCGGCCACCCAGTGCAGAGGGAAGGCCGCTTCGCCGCGAGTGTAGGGGCGTTTCCATTCGGTTTCTATGATGTCGGCCTGGGTGTGCGGCGCATTCTTGAGCGGATTGTCGTCTGCCGGCCACGTGCCGTTTTCGACTTTGCGAATTTCATCGCGGATGGAGATCATGGAGGCGATGAAGCGATCCAGTTCGGCTTTCGATTCCGACTCGGTCGGTTCCACCATCAGCGTGCCGGCCACCGGGAAACTCACTGTGGGCGCATGGAAGCCATAGTCCATCAGCCGTTTGGCGATGTCGATTTCGGCGATACCGCTGTTGCCACCTGTTGCGGTCTTGATGGCGCGGATGTCGAGGATGCACTCGTGGGCAACGCGGCCCTGCCTGCCAACGTAGAGCACCGGGTAGTGATCGGTCAGCCGGCGCGCGACGTAGTTGGCGTTGAGGATCGCGACCTCGGTGGCGCGCTTGAGGCCGGCGCCGCCCATCATGGCGATGTACATCCACGAGATCGGCAGAATTGACGCAGAGCCGAAAGGAGCAGCCGAAACCGCGCCCTGGCCCTGGTGCGGGCCATCAACTGGCTGCACGACATGGTTGGCCATGAAGGGCGCGAGGTGCGCCTTGAGCCCGATCGGCCCCATGCCCGGCCCGCCGCCGCCATGAGGGATGCAGAAGGTCTTGTGCAGGTTCATGTGCGACACGTCGGCACCGATGTGGCCGGGGCTGGTGAGTCCCACTTGCGCGTTGAGGTTGGCGCCATCCATGTACACCTGTCCGCCATGCTGATGGACGATGGCGCAGATATCTTTCACCGCCTCCTCGAACACGCCGTGGGTGGAAGGGTAAGTGAGCATCAGGCAGGACAGATGTTCACTGTGCTGCGTGGACTTGGCCTTGAGGTCGGCGACATCGACGTTGCCGTTGTCATCGCAGTCCACCACCACGACTTGTAGCCCGCACATCTGCGCGGTGGCGGGGTTGGTGCCGTGCGCGGATTTCGGAATCAGGCAGATGTCGCGCCGGGTCTCATTGCGCGCGGCCTGGTAGCGGCGGATCGCAACAAGCCCCGCATATTCGCCCTGTGCGCCGGAGTTGGGTTGCATGCAGATGGCGTCGAACCCGGTAATGACTTTTAGCCACTCTTCGAGGCCGCGAATCATTTCCAGATAGCCTTGCGCTTGATCGGGCGGCGCGAATGGATGGATGTCGGCGAACTCGGGCCAGGTGACCGGAATCATCTCGCTGGTGGCGTTGAGCTTCATGGTGCAGGAGCCGAGCGAGATCATCGAATGGTCC
>JAYUGL010000264.1:0-10357 GCA_043738385.1 Sterolibacteriaceae bacterium | reverse complement strand
TCCGTTGCTCGGCGGCAACTCGATCACGGTGCCTCGACCGTTGAAAGGTGGAACGTTACCCCAAACACATTCAAGGCTTCAAGTTCTTTTGCATTATTTGCCAGACACAAAATCTCGCGGTGGCAAATGCTACCGGCGGGTTCGGTTCCGCTGCCGCAGCGCAATGCTCCTTGCCACCCACACACTTTTTTCTTTTTGAGGCTATGCTGCAATGGTGGACGCGTAAGCGTGTCTACATTCTCAGGTTTCATTTATCGTCAACTTTTCCCTATGAGCGATCAGCGATCCGAATTCGTCAAGATTCTGTATGCGGTCAAATCGGTTTTTCACGCCTGGACCGCCATGCGTCGCTCCAGCGACCATGATGAGACGGTGAAGGGGCTTGGCTTGAGGCACTTCGCGATCGGTGCAGCAATCGCCGGCATCGTGTTCGTTACCCTGATCTTGACGGTGGTCAAGCTTGTGACGCGGTAACCCATGGCGTGTTGGGTACGCCACTGTCACAGCATCGTCATTCGTTCCGCCAAATTTTTCCATAACATCTGGTAACGTTATCGTGGGGCTGGACAAATGTGACCAGAGCCCGTCACGTCACCAGCCACGCGAATAGGAGCCCCCCCATGGATGCCGCAACCGAAGTCCGCCTGCTGGAAATGCTTGATCGCCAGGACATCAAGGACTGCCTGCATCGCTACGCGCGCGGCATGGACCGTTTCGACAAGGAACTGCTGTTGTCCGCCTACCATCCCGATGCCATCGACGATCACGGTACCTTCGTTGGTTCGCCCGCCGAGTTCTGGGATCACTTCCATGCCAAGCACACCAAGTACAACGCGGGGCATCATCATTCACTGTCGAATTTCACCATCGAACTGAAGGGCGACACCGCACACACTGAAACCTACTACCTGTTCGAGTCGATCAACGCCGACGGCTCGACAACGTTGCACGGCGGACGCTATTTCGACCGCATGGAAAAGCGTGAAGGTCTATGGAAGATCGCCGCCCGCGTCAGCATCGTGGAATGGCACGGCAAGCTGCGCGAGGTGCACTACGAGCCAGCGTTCGCCACGGCGATGGCAGCATCCGGAGTGGGAACGCGGGACAGGACGGACCGCTCGTATGAGCGGCCGTTGATGGTGACGCGGAAAGCGACGGCGGCGGGCTAGGCAGGTTCGTCGACTACGACATCACTCGATCAGCAGCAGCCCGCGTTTCTTGCCGGCAGTGGTATCCACGGTGTCCATTGCCTGATACAGGCGTTCCGGTTTCACCAGCCACGGCCCGTAGTTCCTGTTCACGTCAAGGACCATGACCAGGTCTGCGTCGACGAGGTAAGCCGCGATGGGTGAATGATGCCCGCCGCCGGTGCCGAACAATGGGAAGCGTGTGAAATTGATGACGTAGCGGCGTGACGTGTCATTTACATGGAGCAATTGTTCGCGAAAGCCGGCCAGGTCAAGACTGCGCAATACGGTGACCTTCCTGCCCAGCTTCAGTCGGGCAACATCGGCCAGTTCATCGAGTGTCAATCCCTGGGGCAGCATGCCCATCACGGTGGCGATACCGGTGCCGTCCATGAGGGTGGACTGATCGCCGGGCAGATTCAGCGAACGCAGGACATTGACGACGCTGGTGGGGCCGCAGAAGCTGCCGTTTTGTTGATAATCAATGTCCGATCGGTAGAGCCTGGCAACCGGCAACACCCAGGCTTTTTCGAGCAGCGCCGGATCTTGATATTCAGGCGCTCCCTTGATGGAAACAACCTGGGAACCTTCTGATGCATCGCCCCATGCCAGTGGCGGGATGAGCGAGATCGCGCTGCCAAACGCGAACGCAGCCAGGCCAAGCGACAGCAGGAACTTGCGCAGTTGCATCATTGTTTGAGACATCTCAGCCACACTCCCCGGCAAAGTTAAGTTCGATTTGAATGCCGACCGGATCGTGAAGCATCAATTGAACGATTCCGAAGCTGGGGAATTCATTGTGAACATAGGGAACATGCAGTGCGTCCAGGTGCGCTTTCGCGGACTTGTGATCGCTACAGGAAAAGGCAACATGGTCGAGCCATCCGGTCGATCTTGGCTCAATATCGGATGACGCTTGGTCATTCGGCAGCCCATTCAAATGCAGCACCGGTTGATCGCCGAGGTAGAGCCAGCGGATTGGAAATTTGGCGGGGCCCGGCGCCCAGCCTTCCTTGAGTCCGATGACATCGGTGTAGAAAGCGCGCGTCTTTTCCAGCAACTCCTCGGGTACGCGGATGTTGTAGTGGTTGAGTTGTTTGAGGTTGATTACGCCGGACATGTTCGTTCCCTTCGCAATGTATCGACGATCCTGATGGTAACTTACCTGCCCCAGTAGAGGCTTGAGTCTGCGGTACGGTAAAAAATTATAAGCAATTATAAAACAATCGATATAATTTACACTTGCGGCAAATAAGCGCTTCCAACTGTTTGAGCGCTAAAGATATAAAAGGAGAAGAAGATGAACGTTCGTGATCCGTCTGTGCGCCCCGTGCGCAACACCACTTACACCGAGGCGGGGGGTCTCTCCACCGCGCCGGTATCGATGGAACCCTATCGCTCTCCCGAGTTCTATGCCTTGGAACAGGAGCGCGTCTTCCGCCGTTCGTGGCTGCTGCTGGCCCGGGAAGAGGAAATCGCCACGCCCGGGGATTATGTCCGCAAGGAGGTCGAGGTTTGCAAGGCCTCGGTGATCCTGACCCGCGACAAGGAGGGCCAGGTCCGTGCCTTCCATAATGTCTGCTCGCATCGCGGCAATCAGGTGGTGGTCGCCGAGTCCGGAAACGCGAAGCGCCTGATGTGCCGTTATCACCAGTGGACCTATGGCAACGATGGGCGCCTGCTCAGCATTCCGGACGAGCCCAATTTTTTCAACGTCGACAAAAAGAATTGTGGTCTGACACCGATCGCCTGCGAAGTGTGGGAAGGCTGGGTCTTCATCAACCTGGCACGCGAACCCGAGGTCGGGTTGAAGGAGTATCTCGGCGACATGGCCGACTTCTTTTCCGGCGTGCACTACCTGAATGCCTCCAATCCGTTCATCGTTCAGGCCGATCTGGATTGCAACTGGAAGGTGGTCTCCGATGCGTTCAGCGAGGCCTACCATATCCCCGCCATTCACCCCCAGACCATCGGCGCGACTTTCTCCTCGCGCGACAACCCCTACGCCCACGTGCTGGACGTCAAGTTCTTCGGTCCGCATCGTTTCGTTTCGATGTACGGTAATTCCCAATACACACCCGGCCCGAACAACAAGGTCGAGGCGCTTGCCTACGGCTCGGTCGACTCCGCCAGCGTCCTGGCGCACGCGAAAGGCGCCGACATCACCAAATTCCTTGAGCACCCGGCGATCAACCCAACCCGCTCCAAGGACTGGGCCATGGACGTTCTCCATGTCTGGCCGAACATGCATATCGACGTCGGCCCCGGCGGCTTCTGGACCCACCATTTCTGGCCACTGTCGCATAACCGTACCCGCCATGAAATTCGTTTTTATGTCTCCAAGGCAGAAAACATGCGTGAACGCTTTCAGCAGGAAGCTTATGTTGCGCGCGTCAGCGAAGTCCTGCTGGAAGATCTCAGCAATGTCGCCCGCACGCAGCGCGGGCTTGAATCGGGAGGCAAGGACTTCATGCAGTTGCAGGACAATGAAGTCCTGATTCGCGCCAATATCGAGACCGTGGAAAAGTGGGTGAAAGCGCCATCGCTGAAGGAAGCGCTCGCCTGATTTGAAACGCTGGAAGCACGACGACTGGCGCGTTGCGTTTTACCTGTACCGAGGAGGAATGGCCGATGAGTGTTGCTGTGACCGAACGACGGCTGCCGCCGGGTTTCGAGGATCTCGAAAAATACGTGGATTACTGGGGCGTGAAAACGTCGCAAGAGCGCTGGCAGCGTCGCTCGGCCGCCAGCATGGAAGACATTCGCGCTTTCTATGACGATGTTCTGGCGCGGGCCAATGACATCCTTGCCTACCTCGATCCGCTGAATCTTGATGACTTGCCCGAGGATGCGGCGCGCCTCAGCTGCCTTCTGTTCGCGCTGGCCAATTGCTCGATGGCCGTGGAGTTGCACGGCGCCCCGCGCGCGCCTTTTTCACCGTTCCCACATGGCGTCCGGATTTTGAAGGGTGTATTGCCGCTGGGGTAGTCCGCTTGATCAATAGATTAAAAGAGCACTTACTTGATAGGTGCGCTTCCTTAATTCAGGATAAGTCGTTCCCTCGCATCCATCCTTATGCCGACTTTTTTTCAGTGGCTTCCGTTGGGAAGAATCGTTAGCGCAAGCTGTTCAAGGTGATCCCGCCATCCAGCTTGATTTCTTCACCGGTAATATTCGCCCCAGCCGGACTGGCAAGAAAAGCAACAAGCTGTCCAAAGTCTTCGGGGGTTTGCTCTCTTCCTAGCGGCGTGTTCCTCTTCACGAAATCGAGAAAGATATCTCTTGGCGCCGTGTCCTTGAATTCGGGAATGGTTTCTTTCATCCTGGTGGAAAGAATTTCCCAGGCGCGGGTCCATACCAGGCCGGGACATATGGCATTGACGCGAATTAGGTTCGGGCCCAACTCCAATGCCAGGCTGCGAGTCAGACTGATGACGCCCGCCTTGGCAGCAGCGTAAGGCGGCATGCCCGGCATGGCCAGCAACCCGGCAATCGATGCAATGTTGACGATCGAACCGCCACCGCGTGCCTGAAGATACGGAATAACAGTCTTGCAACCTACAAATGTCGTGCGCAGGTTGTTTTGCAACTGGAGATCCCAGCCCCTTAGCGTGATATTGGTAAAAGGATTGCCCAGGCCCATTGACTCGACGTCGGGGCTCAGCCCGCCGGCGTTATTCACCATGATGTCGATCCCACCAAAGGTGGCTAAGGTTTTTTCGACGGCCTTTGCCATTGCCTCTTCATCCGATGCATCGGCCTGAAGTCCAATTGCAGAGGCACCCAGGGCAGCAGCAGATGACTTGGCGCTGTCGATATCCAGATCGAGGATGGCAACCGATGCACCCTCGGCGGCGAGACATTTTGCGATTCCGGCGCCAATGCCGCGAGCCGCACCGGTGATGAGTGCTACTTTTCCTTGCAGGTTGCCCATGCGTTTCTCCTCTTTGTCAGCTTGTTTGTTTTTTTCGTCCGCACGCTCAAGCCTCCCTCAACGTCATCACTGCTTGAGGAAGCCTATTTGTTCGATCCTTGCAGTGCTTCCAATTTCCACTGTCCTTCGTTCTGACGCCAGACCACCATATAGCGCCCCGACAGTTCCTTGAGTTGGCCCACAACCTTGACCTTTGTGGTCAGCAAGCCGCTGGCTAAAACGATGTCGGGTGCCAGGCGGGTCGCCACATCAAGTTCCGATGTAATCGAAACATATTCAACGGTGCGTTCCCGCAGAAATTTGAGCATGCTCGCTTTGGTATCGAGCGTGCCCGTTGAATGTCCGTAAGCCAGATTGTCGGAAAGGCAGCGTTCAAGTCCGTCGAAATCGCCGGCCACTGTCAGCGCAATGCGGTTTTCTTCCAACGCCTGGACTTGATGCAGAAGTTCACTCTTCGGAGAGTTCATTGGGGTTTCGCCTTCGTCCGAATTGGGTTGAGGTCAGGCCGCGATGTAGCCGCCATCAATGCAGAGCTCAATACCGGTAACCCAGAGCGCAGCATCGGAGGTCAGATAGTAAATTCCGTTGGCGATATCCTGCGGGCGGCCAAGACGGCCAAGCAGATGGGCATTGGCGAAGGCGACCTCGGCGGTGGCTTCATCCGGCATAAGTCCCAGCTTCACGTAGTCGGTCAGGGTCTTGGCACCCATTTCGGTTTTGATAAGGCCGGGGTGAATCGAGTTGACGCGAATACCGTAATTCAACCGGCCGCACTCCACCGCCGCAGCCTTGGTTAACAACCTGACGGCGCCCTTTGAAGTGCAATAGGCGCCCAGTCCGGTGGTGCCTTTGAAACCGGCGGCAGACGAGAGGTTAACAATGGAACCACCTCGGCCGGAAAGGCCGCCCGGCTTCATGGCGCGGATCGCATGCTTGACGCCAAGAAAGACGCCATTGACGTTGACGTTCATCGTCAGGTTGAACTCTTCCAGCGTGCAGTTCTCAAACAGCGCTGCCGTTTCGATGCCGGCGTTGTTGACCACCACATCGATGCCGCCGAATCGTTTCACGGTGGCAGCGATTGCCGCTTCCCACTCGGCCTCTTTTGTCACGTCGAGACGCACGAACATGGCGTTGTCTTTGCCGAGCTTCGCCGCTGTTTCTTCGCCTTCCCTGGTCAGAATGTCGGCGATCACGATCTTTGCACCGCCTCCGGCAAGCGCTTCAGCCGTTGCTGCGCCCAAACCACGAGCACTGCCGCTGATCAAGGCTACTTTGCCGTCGAGCCTGAATTCGTTCATTTTTGCTCTCCCGTAATTTTCTAACGGCTTATTTTTCCGCGCTACAGCTCGCGAGGGGAACATTGCAAGGGCCGGTTTCTCGGCCCTTGCAATGCTCGGCTTACTGACAGACGCAGGTCGGGCATGCAGCCCAACGGATTTTGTGGCTTGGCGATCTTAGAGTGGACGCGTTTTTTCTTTTCGGTCCCAGCCAATTGCGGCGTCGGCGATCATTTTGTAGATGCTGCGAATTTCAGCTGTATCTTCATGGAACTCAAGAAAAAACCCCATCTCCGAACGGACATCCATATAGGCAAAGGGTGTGTTGCCAAACATGCCCTTCATGCCGATATCAAACCCTCTTTTTTGATACGCCTTGATGGCAGCATCAAAATCCTTGGCGAACATCCCCACGTGGTGAAAGCCGCCGCCACTGCCCTTCGGATACATGTCGGTATAGACGGTGGGATTTTCGCTGTAGACCTTGATCAGCTCTATCTGGACTGCCCCTGCCTGACCCAAAGCGAGGTCAATATCAATCGTCGACTTCTTGCCGCGATATTCCAGTTCCAGATTGTCTACGCGGCGTCTTACAAAGAACGGGCCGGCGCCGACATTGGTGACCCAATGGTCGATTGCCTTGTCGAGGTCATCCACCACATACGCGTTTTGATAAATAACACCATCGCCATCAAACATTAGTCTCTCTCCTCTTATGCCGGTCGAAGCAACTCGGCTGTGCCCGGTTGCGTTTTTTGGCCGGCGGATTTTATGGGGCCCGGTGACAAACTCTCAGCGTTTTACGATTTTTTGAACATAACCGCAGGAGCATTGCCTACTGAAACTTATTATCCATTATAAAAATAAAGTGTCAACTTAAATAGGCTGAAAAGAGGAGCTCTGGCCCTTTAAAAAATCCTTGAGAAACTTAGCCAGTCACGCACAGTTTGCTGTGCAGGAAGCGTGCCTCATCAGGCCGGTGCTATCATCCATTCGTCAGTCAACCAATGAAAAAATGTTTAACTCCGCCGCACGACAGTGATCCGGGAACAAAAAAAAGAAGGGCGGCGGCGTGCCATCATTCACGCCGCAGAAGCGCTGATCCGCGAAACCGGATCCACGAATTTTTCGATGGTCGAACTTGGCCAGCGTGCCGGGTTGAGCACGGCGACGACCTACAACCTGATCGGTTCCAAGGCCACTGTTCTTTACCTGCTGTTGAACCGTTGCATGGACCGGGTGGACATGGGCGGCCTGCTGCCGCGCGGCCGGAAAGATCCGTTCGAGCATGTCTTTCAGGCCGCCGATATCGCCGTCGATATTTACACTTCCGACCCCAATTTTTACCGGCCACTGATGCGTTTCCTGCTTGGCGTGCCGGACCCGGTGCATCGCCCGGCCTTCATGAAGCGTGCCTATCGCTATTGGCGCATCGTGGTCCAGGGGCTGGTCGACGGCGGGTATGTACGGGATGGATTGGAAGCAAGCGATCTTGCCCGTGACTTTCAGGTGTTCTTCGCGGGATCAATCGATTTCTGGGTGCATGACGAACTCGATGGCCCGCAGTTCCAGGCGCAAATCCGTCACGGCATGGCATTGCGTTTGCTGGCGCTGGGTGTCGAGCCGGTCAATGACCGCCTGCTGCGGAAAATAAAATCGGCCAGAAGAGCAATGAAGCAGGTTCTGGTGTTCGACGATGATACGGTTACCGTAAAAGAACCTACCCCGATCAAAAAATAGTCGTATCCAAAGCAGGGGCTCTCGCCTCGCTTAAGCCTGTCGGATCAGTCCAACCTATGCGCGACTGTTCGAAACAGTTGCACTGGATGTTGTTACCGGACCCGCAGGCCAAAATGCCGACCTAGCGAATCAACCCAATCTCCCGTGCCGCCGTGACGGCTTGCAGGCGGCTGGTGACGGCAAGCTTGGAATAGATGTTCTTGAGATGGAACTTGACCGTGTTTTCCGAAACGAAAATGCGGCCCGCCATTTCGCGGTTCGATACGCCGTTGGCGAGGAAGACGAGAATTTCTCTTTCCCGGTCCGTCAGTGCATCCAGTGGCTGGGTGGATTCCGTCGTGGTGTCGGGTGCGGTGCCGCTCGCCTGAAGCAGGCGCAGGGCGAAGGCGTGTTCGGGGCCGATGGCGCCTTTGCGTCGCGACTCTTCGCGCAGCAGTCCGATCACGGCTTCACCTTCGTCGAGGAAGTTGCGAATGAAGCCGCCGGGGGCGGCGAGCCTGAGGGCTTCATGCAGGCTGCGCAACGCCGCGGGGGTCGTGCCGCGACACTGCTGGAGCTGAGCGTCGAGCAGGTGAAGTTTGATCCGTCGGTTGGTGCGGCCGGGCTGGCGCCGCAGCTCTACTTGCAAGAGATCTGCGGCGGAATCGAGTTCCGCGCGTCGGATCGCCAGCCGGATGCGGCCCACGCGCACGTCTTCGATATCCTGAGAAAACAATATCCATGGTTCGTCATGATCGTCTTGGTGCGCGAGTTGCTGTGTGGCGATGGCCTGCGCGCGCTCCGGCGCACCGGCGAGTAGCGCGCGGCGCACTCTTTCCCAATCCAGTGTTGCCACGAAGCGCGTCCAGCCATTGGCACGGCTGATGGTCTCGGCTTCATCGAGAATGTCGAGCGCCTTGTCGTGTCGGCCGCGCATGTCGTGAATCCGCGCCATCGAGAGATAGCCGACGGCAAGAAAATCCATCAGCACGGAGTCGGCGATGATATCGCGGAACTGGCCGAACAGCGTTTCGGCACGGTCCAGCTCGTTGGCTTCGTACAGGGCCCAGATATAGCAGGCCACCAGCGCACCGGAAGCGACCGATTTGTCTTCGTGCATGCGCTGCTCGGCCATGCCATTGCCAAAGCACGTGAGTGCTTCGTTGAGCTGACCCTGCACCAGAAGGCTGATGCCCTGCAACGCAACAGTGTAGCCCCCACTGAAGGTGGCGTTGCCATGCTCGTTGTGCATGCGGGCGAGACCGAGGTTGCGGCGCACCCCTTCGAAGTCGCAGAAAGCCAGCGCACGGTAGGCCATCACGTTGGCGGCCGCGCCCAGTTCGAAACTGGCGAAGCCGTCGGCATCGTGATCATGGACCGGCACTCTTGCAGCGAGATCGAAAGCTGTGGCCGTGTCGTCCACCGAGACTGCCGCCATGCAAAGCACGACGTCGGGATTGAGCGTTGCGCCGATGTCGCCGCCGGCCGGAAAACCCCGCAGCAGTTTGAGCAGTGGCTTGAGCTCCTGTTGCCGGCGCAGGAAGACGAGGGCGTAGGCGACCTTGATGGCGAGGTCGGGGCGGCGCGCCACTTCTTCGAAGGGCAGCTTCTTGTACCAGCGCTCGACGGTCACCAGATGGGCGCCGGCGATCAGCCGCGAGGCACAGGCATTGAGCGTATCGGCCGCGGTGACAAAGTCGCCGGCGGCAATGGCATGGTGCAGGGCTTCTTCCGCATCACCATGTTCCAGATGCCAGCGCGCCGCCAGGCGATGGACCGCTATCGCGCTGGCCTCCGACTGCTGGCGCAATTGTTCGGCGAGGTAGGAGGAGAACAGCCCGTGGTATTCGAACCAGCGCAGGTCAGTGTCGAGGCTGCGCAGAAAAAGTCCCGAACGCTCAAGGTGAAGGAGAATTTCCTGTGCATCGTCGCGGCCGCTGACCAGGTTGCACAGCGGCGCATTGAGCCGATTGAGCAATGCGGTGCGGCGCAGAAAATCCTGTATCTGCGGCGTTTGCAATGCAAGGACGTTGTCGGTGAGATATTCCGCCAGTTCGCGCGGACGATAGTCGGTGAGCTGGTCGAGCGAGCGCCGCACCTCGGGACTGGCGAGGGTGAGACGAAACAATTGCAACGCGGCGGGCCAGCCTTCGGTGCGGCGGTAGATGGCGGCGACTTCCGCACCGCTGACATTCGATCCTTCACGCGCCGTGTCGAAGAAGCGCTCTACCTCGCCG
>JAYUGL010000263.1:0-54249 GCA_043738385.1 Sterolibacteriaceae bacterium | reverse complement strand
CGTGAACAGCCCCCTGCGCAACCCTTTGAGTGTGAACGACTTATTTGTGACGACAACCCAATGGCATTTACAAGGATCGATTGTCAACACACCCTAGTGACGCCGAGAAAATCGCAATCATCCCATTACCCCAACCATGAGGAAGACCCAATGAAAAAGCTGCTCGCGACATCTGCTGTTCTATTCACTCTTTTATCTCCCGCCTTGCATGCCGAACTTGTCAACGACTTTAGTTGTGTGTTGAACAAGGGTTACACGGTGCCTCAGCTATACGCATTTCAGCAGGAATGGATGGCCGCAGCGCAGAAAAATGACTTTGACCTCGAAGCCTATAAAACCAGGATTTTCTTCCCGGTGTACGCGGAAGTGATGACTACCGACCCGATGGTTTTTCTCTGGCGCGGTCAGTTCAAGGACGGCGCGGTATGGGGCCGGATGGCGGATTGGTTCCTGAAGTCGGAGTGGCCAGGCAAGTTTGCACAGGTGATGAACTGCGGCAAGGGGTCGTTGTGGGTTGCGCCGCAATGAAGCCATGAAAAGAAAAGTGCAGTAGCGGTGTGCGACAGCACTTTGTGAAATTACGTGTCCTGGCTGCCCGGAATGCCAGCCAGGTCGAATTCCGCGACAAGATCAATCGGCTGGCTGACCATGAATAGCGCTTTTTCCAGGCCGATCGTCCTGAACGGGATGGCTTCATTCTGATAAATCGGATGGGTAACGAAGTCGGCAAAGGCAGCGAAGCTCGGATAACGGGCCAATATCACGATGTCCCACTGCTCACCTGCTGCCACATCCTTCCCGGCCCTGCCGGCATAGAGTAATTCGATGGCAGCGCCGGATTGCGCCGCCGCCCCCGTTGTCGCCTTGATGTATTGCCCATAGGCCTCCTTGCCGCCACCCGGTTTGAATTTCACCAGATTCACCATGACCACCGGGCCGGGCGGAACCTCATTACGCATGGCCTCGATCTCCGTTACCGTTGGCGATAACTTTGCCATTTGCCGTTCCTCCTCAGAATTGACTGCCGCGACCGGCAGTGATTGATTGTGATGCGATCAGAAGATACCCAAAGCCAGTCCAGCCGCCATTGCGGCCCCCAGTTCTTTGCAGGATTGTAGTTCACTTGGAGCGATCTGCTTCGGGCGCAGTATGTCTTCCGGCGTCTGCGCATGGGTGCAAATGATGATGGGTGGTGCGACCGGCTTGAGCCGCCAGCCGATGGCGATGCGATCGATCTGCCGCACTGCATTTTGCCCGTCGCTGCCCGCGCAGATCAGAATTGCGTAGGGACGGCCATTGAGGCGGTCCAGGGCCGGGTAGTAGCAGCGATCGAAGAAATCCTTGAGCTGGCCGGAAATTGCCGCGAGATTTTCCGGCGTGGCGAAGATGAAGCCATCTGCGCTCAGCAGGTCCTCGGCCCCGGCATCTGCCGCATGTAGCAGGCGCACTCTCACTGTCGCTTCGGTGCTCGCGCCCGCCACCGCAGCGTCCGCCATTTGCCGCGTACCGCCGGTCATGGAGTGATAAACGATGAGCAGGGTTTTCATCTTTCCTCATCGAACCTGCCGGATCAGTTGCCGATGCCGAGTTTCTTGGTCGCTTCGAGGCCCGACAGCAGGTGATCATGCATGCGCTGCGCCGCAAGGGCCGCGTCCTTGTCGCGCAACGCCGCCATGATGCCGCGGTGTTCCATCAACGATTGATGAATGCGGCCATCGGATTGCAGCGAAAAACGACGCGTCAGCTTGATGACTTTGCGGGTGTCTTCGATCAGATGTTTGAGCCAGCTGTTACCGGCGATGTCCTGCAACGCGCCATGGTAGGCGTCGTTGGCGGCGAAGAAGGCATTGGTATCGTTCTTTTTGGCCTGGGCTTCGAGGTCAGCGTGAATGGCTTCGAGGCGAGCGATATCGGCCGGCCCGGCACGCAGCGAAGCCTCGTAGGCGCAGCGGCCTTCGAGCAACGCCATGACCGGAAAAACCTCGTCCAGGTCACGGGCCGACAGTTCGGCCACATAACAGCCGCGGCGTGGCTTGAGTACCACCAATCCTTCCGATGCCAGCACCTTGAGCGCTTCGCGCAGCGGCGTGCGCGATATGCCGAGGCTTATCGCCATCGCCTGTTCATCTATCCATGCGCCAGGCGCCAGTTCATGCGCGTAAATGCGATTGCGTAACAGTTCGGCGACATCCAGATAAAGCGCCGCGCGGGCGAAAGGCGTCGCCGATGTACTGTTGGAGGTAGCTCTTGCATTCATAATTATGGATACAGTATTATGTATCTACTGGCATGTCAAGAGAACCGCTGCATACTGCGACCATTCGGAATTAGGTCGGGAAGCAGTGGGTTGACAGGTCTTCCCGAATTTTCGACGGCTGATTTCCTGTATCGGGAAAGCGCAGCCGCTGTGGAGAGTGACGATGAGCAAGGTTCCGCAAGTGAATGTACCCGGCCTTGATGTATGGGCCAAGGCGGCGGCCAAGTCTGCCCCGGGCGGTGATGTGAAAGCACTCGATTGGGTCACGCCCGAGGGGTTGACCGTCAAGCCGCTGTACACGGCGGCTGACGTTGTGGGCCTTGCGTATGCCGATACCCTGCCGGGTTTTGCGCCTTTCGTGCGCGGCCCGCAAGCCACCATGTACGCGGTGCGGCCATGGACCATCCGCCAGTACGCCGGATTCTCCACGGCGGAAGCCTCCAATGCGTTCTATCGCAAGGCGCTGGCAGCCGGCGGTCAGGGTGTATCGGTAGCGTTCGACCTCGCCACCCACCGCGGCTACGATTCTGATCATCCGCGCGTGCTGGGTGATGTGGGCAAGGCCGGCGTGGCGATCGACTCGGTCGAGGACATGAAGATTCTGTTCGACGGCATTCCGCTCGACAAGGTCTCGGTGTCGATGACCATGAATGGCGCGGTGCTGCCGGTGCTGGCCGGCTACGTGGTCGCCGCCGAAGAGCAGGGCGTCAGCCAGGACAAGCTGACCGGGACCATCCAGAACGACATCCTCAAGGAGTTCATGGTCCGCAACACCTACATCTATCCACCGACGCCCTCAATGCGCATCATCGCTGACATCATCGGCTACACGGCGCAGAACATGCCGAAGTTCAATTCCATTTCCATTTCCGGTTATCACATGCAGGAGGCGGGAGCGACCCAGGCGCTGGAATTGGCGTTCACCCTGGCCGACGGTGCGGAATATGTGAAGACCGCGATTGCCAGCGGCATGGACGTGGACGATTTCGCCGGGCGCCTGAGTTTCTTTTTTGCCATCGGCATGAATTTTTATCTCGAAGTGGCCAAGTTGCGCGCTGCACGGCTGCTCTGGTGGCGGATCATGGAAGGGTTCAATGCCAAGAGTCCGAAGTCGCTGATGCTGCGCACCCACTGTCAGACCTCAGGCTGGTCATTGACCGAGCAGGATCCCTACAACAACGTGGTGCGCACCACTATCGAAGCCATGGCGGCGGTATTCGGCGGTACCCAGTCGTTGCACACCAATGCGCTGGATGAGGCGATCGCACTGCCCACCGAATTTTCTTCCCGCGTCGCGCGCAATACCCAGCTCATCATTCAGGAAGAGACGCACATCACCAACGTGGTGGACCCCTGGGCCGGTTCCTACATGATGGAAAAATTGACCCAGGACATCGCCGATGCCGCCTGGACCATCATTGAAGAAGTGGAGACCATGGGTGGCATGACCCACGCGGTGGAGTCGGGCTGGGCCAAGTTGCAGATTGAAAAGTGTGCCGCCGAAAAGCAGGCGCGGATTGACTCAGGGCGGGATGTGATCGTCGGCGTTAACAAGTACAAGCTCGACAAGGAAGACCCCATCGAGTTTCTCGATGTCGACAATCATGCCGTGCGCGAGTCGCAGATCGCCCGGCTGAACACTATTCGCAAGACACGTGACGACGCTGCTGTACGGAAAGCGCTTGATGCGTTAACCGATGCGGCAAAAACCGGGACCGGAAACCTTCTCGATCTTTCGATCAAGGCCAGTCGATTGCGCGCTACAGTAGGCGAAATTTCGGACGCGCTGGAAAAGGTTTGGGGCCGCCATCGCGCAGTTAACCAGACGGTATCCGGCGTGTATGGCGCCGCCTTCGGCAAGGACGACAACATGGACAGTCTGAAGCAGGACATCGAGGACTTCGCCGTAACGGAAGGCCGCCGGCCGCGCATCATGATCGCCAAGCTGGGTCAGGACGGTCACGACCGTGGTGCAAAGGTGGTGGCCACTGCTTTCGCCGATCTTGGTTTTGACGTGGACGTCGGCCCATTGTTTCAGACACCGGAAGAAGCCGCCCGGCAGGCTATTGAAAACGATGTGCATGCCATCGGGATCTCTACTTTGGCGGCAGGACACAGAACGCTGGTGCCGGCGCTTATCAATGCGCTGCGCACGCAAGGCGCCAATGACATCGTCGTCTTCGTTGGCGGCGTCATTCCGCAACAGGATTACGAGGCACTGTATAAGGCTGGAGCCAAGGGCATCTTCGGCCCGGGCACGCCGATTCCGCAGTCCGCTGCGGAAGTATTGAAGCAAGTTCGCGCTGCGCGCACCTGATCCCGTCGAGAAGAAGCGGCAGATGGAGAAGCAGGAGCATGTCTCAGCGGATAGTGCCCTCGTGGCAAGTGTTCTCGCTCACGAGCGCCGTGCGCTGGCCAAGGCCATCACCCTGATCGAGAGCACGCGCGCCGATCATCAGTTACGGGCACAGGTGGTGCTGGAAGCGCTGCTGCCGCATACCGGAAAATCGATTCGCGTCGGTCTCTCGGGTGTACCCGGCGTCGGCAAGTCCACCTTCATTGAAGTGCTGGGCATAATGCTCATTGAACGCGGCCATCGCGTCGCCGTGCTCGCAGTCGATCCATCCTCTACCGTGACCGGCGGTTCCATCCTTGGTGACAAGACGCGCATGGAGCATTTGTCGATGCGTGAGGAAGCCTTCATCCGTCCCTCGCCTTCGAGTGGTTCGCTGGGTGGTGTGGCGGAAAAGACGCGCGAGGCGATGCTGATCTGCGAGGCCGCCGGGTTTGACGTGATCATCGTCGAGACCGTCGGCGTCGGCCAATCCGAAACCTCTGTAGCCGGCATGGCCGATGTATTTGCGCTGTTGCAACTGCCCAATGCCGGTGACGATCTGCAAGCCATCAAGAAGGGCATCGTTGAACTGGCGGATTTGGTGGTGTTCAACAAGGCCGACATCGATCCGCGTGCCACCGACATCGCCGCTTCGCAGATGCTTTCGGCGCTGTCCATGCTGCGACCCGCTTCTCTGAATTGGAAGCCGCCGGTACTCAAGGTCAGTGCGGTCAACGGAACCGGTATCGACAAGTTCTGGCAGATGATTGAAGATTACTGCAAGACAATGAAAGGCAGTGGCGAATTCATGGTCAAGCGCCGCCATCAGGCCCAGGCCTGGATGTGGCAGATGATAGAAAGCGGCTTGCACCAGCGTTTTCGTGAAAACCCCGCGATCAAGCGCGAGTTGCCGGTTCTGAGCGCTGCGGTGGAGCAGGGCACAATGACGCCCGCCGTCGCCGCGAAGAAATTGTTGGAAATGCTGTGAAATTCTTTTTTACCACAGAGGACGCGGAGGACGCAGAGGGATTCCAAAGCTTTTTAGGCTTTTCCTCTGTCCCACAGGGATTTCCTTTGGTCATGTCCTCCGCGTCCTCTGTGGTGAATATTTTTTAGATTAAGGGGGCACCAATGCACGACATCATTCGCCAGCTGGACGCCAAGCGTGCTGCAGCTGCCTTGGGCGGCGGCCAGAAGCGCATCGATGCCCAGCACTCCAAGGGCAAGCTGACCGCCCGGGAGCGCATCGATATCCTGCTTGACGAAGGCAGCTTCGAAGAGTGGGACATGTTCAAGGAACACCGCTGTGTAGACTTCGCCATGGCTGAGCAGCAGGTGCCCGGCGATGGCGTGGTCACCGGTTATGGCACCATCAACGGACGCATGGTGTTTGTGTTTTCGCAGGACTTCACGGTATTCGGCGGTGCGCTGTCCGAGGCGCATGCCGAGAAAATCTGCAAGATCATGGACCACGCCATGAAAGTCGGCGCACCGGTCATCGGGCTTAACGATTCGGGTGGCGCGCGCATCCAGGAAGGCGTGGCGGCGCTGGGCGGTTATGCCGACGTGTTCCAGCGCAACGTGTTGGCTTCCGGCGTGATTCCGCAGATTTCGATGATCATGGGGCCATGCGCCGGCGGCGCGGTGTATTCACCTTCGATGACCGACTTCATTTTCATGGTCAAGGACACGTCCTACATGTTCGTCACCGGTCCCGAGGTGGTGAAGACCGTAACCCACGAGGAAGTGACCGCCGAGGAACTGGGTGGCGCGGTGACGCATACCACCAAATCAGGCGTGGCTGATCTGGCATTCGACAACGATGTTGATGCGCTGCTGATGCTGCGCCGCTTCTTCAACTATCTGCCGCTCAACAACAGGGAAAAGCCACCGCTGCGTCCCACCAACGATCCGGCCGAGCGGCTTGATTACTCGCTCGACACGCTGGTGCCGGATAACGCCAACAAACCCTACGACATCAAGGAGCTGATCCTTAAAGTTGCGGACGACGGTGATTTTTTCGAGATACAGCCCGATAACGCAAGAAATATTGTCGTCGGCTTCGGCCGTATGGAAGGCTCCACTGTGGGCATCGTCGCCAACCAGCCCATGGTGCTGGCCGGCTGTCTCGACATCAAGTCATCGATCAAGGCGGCGCGCTTTGTGCGCTTCTGCGATGCCTTCAACATCCCCATCATCACCTTGGTCGATGTGCCGGGTTTCATGCCTGGCACAGCGCAGGAATACGGCGGCATCATCAAGCATGGCGCCAAGCTGCTCTATGCCTACGCCGAGTGCACCGTGCCCAAGGTTACGTTGATCACGCGCAAGGCCTACGGCGGCGCCTATGACGTGATGTCGTCCAAGCATCTGCGCGGCGATGTGAATTTCGCCTGGCCTTCGGCCGAGATCGCGGTGATGGGCGCCAAGGGCGCGGTGGAAATCATCTTCCGCGAAGACAAGGGTAATCCGGCCAAGCTGGCGGCACGCGAGGCGGAGTATAAGGAGAAGTTCGCCAATCCCTTCATTGCCGGCCATCGCGGCTTCATTGACGACGTGATCATGCCGCACGAAACGCGTAAACGCATATGCCGCTCTCTGGCAATGTTGCGCAACAAGAAACTTGAAAACCCGTGGCGCAAGCACGGCAACATTCCGCTGTGAAATTCATGAACCACAGAGGCACAGAGACACAGAGAACTTCAATTACAAATTCTTTGTTTTTCTCTGTGCCTCTGTGTCTCTGTGGTGAAAGGTTTTCAAATGTTTAAAAAGATTCTCATAGCAAACCGTGGCGAGATTGCCTGCCGTGTCATCAAGACCGCCCGCAAGATGGGCATCAAAACTGTCGCGGTTTACTCTGAAGCGGACAAGGATGCGCGTCATGTGGAACTGGCCGATGAGGCTATCTGCATCGGACCGCCGCCATCGAAGGAATCCTATTTGTCGATGCAAAAGATCATCGCCGCCTGCAAACAGACCGGTGCTGAAGCGGTGCATCCGGGCTACGGTTTTCTTTCCGAGAACGCAGAGTTTTCGCGGATGCTGGAAGAGAATGGCATCATTTTCATCGGCCCCAAGCATTACTCGGTGGCGGCGATGGGCGACAAGATCGCTTCGAAGAAGTTGGCCACGGAGGCCAAGGTCAATGTCATTCCCGGTTACAACGAGGCGATCGATACGCCGGAGCAGGCCGTGGGCATTGCACGGGATATCGGCTATCCGGTGATGATCAAGGCCTCGGCCGGTGGTGGCGGCAAGGGCCTGCGCGTGGCGTTCAACGACCAGGAAGCGCATGAAGGTTTCGCTTCCTGCAAGAACGAAGCGAAAAACGCATTTGGCGATGATCGCGTGTTCATCGAGAAATTCGTCGAGGAGCCGCGCCATATCGAGATCCAGGTGTTGGGCGACGCCTACGGCAATACCGTTTACCTGTGGGAGCGCGAATGCTCGATCCAGCGCCGCCACCAGAAAGTGATTGAAGAGGCGCCTTCGCCCTTCCTCGACGAGAAGACGCGCAAGGCCATGGGTGAGCAGGCCGTTGCGCTAGCCAAGGCGGTGAACTATCAGTCTGCCGGCACGGTGGAGTTTGTTGTCGGCAAGGACAAGAGTTTCTTCTTTCTCGAAATGAATACCCGCTTGCAGGTTGAGCATCCGGTCACCGAATGCATCACCGGCCTTGATCTGGTGGAGTTGATGATCCGCGTCGCCGCCGGCGAGAAACTTCCGTTCAAACAGGACCAGATCAAGCGTGACGGCTGGGCCATGGAGTGCCGCATCAATGCCGAGGATCCGTTGCGCAACTTTCTGCCGTCCACCGGCCGGCTGGTGAAATATCAGCCACCAGCGGAAACCGATGGTTCCGTGCGGGTGGATACCGGGGTCTACGAAGGTGGCGAAATTTCGATGTTCTACGACTCGATGATCGCCAAGCTCATCGTCCATGCCCCCACCCGCGATCAGGCGATCGCCCGCATGCGTAATGTGCTCAACAGGTTCGTCATTCGGGGCGTGGCGTCCAACATCGCCTTCCAATCGGCGTTGATGAAGAACCCGCGCTTCGTCAGCGGCAATTTCAACACCGGCCTGATCGCCGAGGAATACCCCAAGGGCTTCAATGCTGCCGACGTGGTGCACGACGATCCGGCGATGCTGATCACTGTTGCCGCCGCCATGCATCGTCAATATCTGGGACGCAATGCCTCGATCTCAGGGCAGATGCCGGGTCACGAATACGAACCGGGCGAGGACATGGTGGTGCAACTCAACGATGTCCAGCATGCGGTCAAAGTGCGCGGTACGTCCGGCGCATGGAATGTCAGCTTTGCCGGCGAGACCTACAAGATATGTTCCGACTGGCAGTATGGGCAATTGCTGTATCAAGGTAGTTTCAACGGTGCGCCTTTCTGCATGCAAGTGGAGCGTGTCGGGCTCAAGTACCGCCTGTTCCACTGGGGCACCCAGGCCGACCTGCTGGTAATGCCGGCGCGCACCGCTGAACTGCACAAGCTGATGCCGCACAAGGCTCCGCCGGACCTGTCCAAATTCCTGCTTTCACCGATGCCTGGCTTGCTGAGTGAAGTTACAGTTGCAGCAGGTCAGGAAGTGAAGGCCGGCGAGATTCTGGCCAAGATCGAAGCCATGAAAATGGAAAACGTGCTCAAGGCGGAACGCGATTGCGTGGTCGAGAAACTTCTCGCCAACGCGGGCGACAGCCTGGCGGTTGATCAGGCGATTATTTCTTTCAGATGATTCATGCGCCTGCATTGCGATAGCAGATGCAGGAACAAACGAAAGCGGTCGTGTTCTAAGGTAAGGAGGACAATGGGGGTGCGGCGAGTATCTGGTTGTCCCCTTGAGCCTGATTGTCCCAAGGGCTTGAAAGATGGAAGGCAGTAAGCTAGCATATCAATCGGCGAGAAAATGGCCGAGTATGCCCAATACGAGCGCTCGAAGTTGTATAAAGGAGCGGGGCTGAAAAGTTGCCGTCGAATGAGAATGAGACAGGAGAGAGATCATGATTGACTATGCGAAATACTACATACCGTTCCTGATGCAGGTTGTGTCTGCTGCGGGCTTCCTGCTGGGTGGCAATTACGTCTGGCTGGGCGTGGCCACATTCCCCGCTTTGGCCATCATAGATAGCCTGCTGCCACTGGACTTTGCCTCGCGGCGCATGAACAGCAAGGCACTGGCCAACATCCCGATCTGGCTTTGCACCGTGACGGGTCCGGTGCTTTACCTGATCATGGCTTGGCATGTTGCCCACAACGACCTTACCGGTTTGCAGATGGCGGGCACGATTCTTACCCTCGGCTGGATGTCAGTCGTGCCTTTCGTTCCCGCCTCCCATGAGCTTTATCACCAACGCAGCGCCCTGGCGCGTTTTGTCGGCCACTTCGCCCAAGTCTGCTACCTTGACTGTACACGCGACATCGGCCACGTCGTCGGTCACCATATCAATGTCGGCACCGTTAATGACAGCGACACAGCAGCTCGCGGTGAAACCCTTTACAGCTTTGCCCCTAAAGCCGTCTGGCGCACCACCATCGAATGCCAGCAGACCGAATCCGATGCCCTGGAAAAACGCGGTCTCGGCCGTTGGTCAATAGGGCACCGGATGTGGAAGGCGATTCTTGCCCAGATCGTGTTTCAGGTCATCATTTACAGCATCGGCGGCCTGACCGCAGTCGGACTGGCTCTGGGAGCCATGATTCTGGCGCGGTTCTGGATCGAGACCTTCAATTACTTCCAGCACTATGGACAAGTGCGGGTGGTGGGCAGCCCGATCGAAAAGCGTCATGTATGGAACCATCTGGCGCCGCTGTCACGGATTAACGGCTTCGAGATCACCAACCACGCCGATCACCACCTCAACTCCTACGCGCCGTACTATGCCCTGAAGCCGGATACCACGGCGATCCCCATGCCGAGCGTGTTTGTCTGCTTCTTTGCCGCGCTGATACCTCCACTGTGGTTCGGCGCCATCGTCAAGCCGGCTCTGAAGCGTTGGGATCTGGAGTTTGCCAACGCCGAAGAGCGCGCCTTGGCTGCCGAGCAGAATCGCAGGGCCGGATGGCCCAACTGGTTCAGTGCTCAGGCCAATTCTGATAAGCACGCTGTGCAGGTCTGAGTCAGATCTTCAGCATTGGTTTGATCCAGAGCGCAGCAACACTTGCCGCGCTCTTTTCTTGTCGCTCGAATCCGTTGTCGCAGCCGCTGTAAAACGGACGTCTTGATCCGTGGCAGTTGCGCTTGTTTGCCCGCAAGCACCTCTGTGTGTGCGCCTTCTTCCAAGCGAGGAGTAAAAGATGTCGTACCAATCGATTGATCTGAAAGTATCCGACGGTGTGGCGCATGTCACGCTCAACAAACCCGAAATCGGGAATCCCTTCAATGCAGTGTTTTGCGCAGAATGGTTGGTGCTGGCCAATGAGTTGAGCGGCCGTGACGATGTTCGCGCCGTGCTGATCAAGGCGACTGGCAAGTTTTTCAGCGTCGGTGGCGACATCAACCTGTTCGCGCAGACTCTGGATCAACTCCCTAGCTGCATTCGCGAGTGGACAGGGGACTTGCACATGGGTATTGCGCGTCTTGCGCGACTGAATGCCCCGATTATTGCGGCGATCCACGCCACCGCGATGGGCGGCGGAGTCTCGCTGATTGCCGGATGCGATCTCGTCTACTGCGCGCGTTCTGCCCGCCTCGGTTCGGCATATTCGCAGATTGGCTACAGTTGCGATGCGGGTGGATCGTTTGCCCTGGCATCGCGAATGGGCATCGCCCGGGCGCGGCGTTTCGTTCTTCTCGCAGAAATGCTTTCTGCGGAGGAGGCCGCCCAGACCGGCTTGGTGGATTTCGTCGTCGACGATAATGCACTCATGGCAGAAGCGGAGAAAGCCGCAGTGCGGCTCGCCAATGGCCCGACACGCGCATACGGCGAAATCCGCCGGCTGTTTATCAAGTCGCTCGGTCAACCTTTCGAAGCTCAACTCGAAGATGAGGCCCAAGCACTTTCTCGCGCCGCAGGCACAGAGGATGCACGCGAGGGAATTACCGCTTTTGTGGAAAAGCGGAAGCCACAGTTTCGCGGCAGATGAGCTTCAGGAGCCGCGGCGAGTTAACCTGCTAATCAAGGGAGGATTGCACCGATGTGGTTACACGCAGACATCAAGACGTTGGGAGACATCCCGCGGTACTACGGGAAGGCGAGTGGAGAGAAGGTCGCCCTGATCGCCGGCGGAGAATCGCGGACATTCAAAGAGTTGGACCAGATCAGCAACCGGATCGCCCATGCACTGATTGGCGAAGGTATTCTGCAGCGCTCCCACATCGGGTTTCTCGGCAAGAACTCCATCACCTACTTCGAGACCCTGTTCGGCGCCAACAAAGCCGGCTGCGCCATCCTGCCGCTCAACTGGCGGCTCACCGCCGCCGAACTGACTCTCGTCATCGACGACGCCAGGACCCCTCTGGTCTTCGCCGACCGCGACTTCGTCCCCTTGCTCAAAGACGTCCAGCAGCAATGCCAGACCAAATTCCGCATCGTCGCCTTTGACTCCGTCAACCGCACGCCCAGCGAATTCGACACCTGGATCGCCAACTGTTCCGACCGCGACCCGCAACTGGAAGTCCCGCCACAAGACACCGCGCTCCTCATCTACACCTCCGGCACCACCGGCAAACCCAAAGGCGTCCAACTCACCCACCACGGGCTCAACTTCCAGCGCTTGTGCGAACACCTCGAACCCGCGTATCAATGGCACCCCGGCGACGTCATGATGCTCGTCATGCCCTGCTTCCACCTGGTCGGCAGCGGGCTGTCCATCCAGGGCCTGTATAACGGCGCCACTGTCTCCATCCTGCCCGCCATGGACGCCGGCGCCGTCATCGATGTCATCGAACGCGACCGACCCAGCATCTGCTGCCTCGTCCCCACTGCCATCCAGATCCTGATCGAACACCCCAAAGCTGCCACGGCCGACTTCTCCTCCCTGCGCCTCGTCATGTACGCCGGCTCCCCGATCGGACTGCCTCTGCTCAAGCGCGCCCTGACCACCCTCAAATGCCAGTTCATGCAGTTCTACGGCGCCACCGAAAGCTCCGGCGCGCTGACCCTGCTGCGGCCTGAACAGCACGACCTCGACAACGAAGACAAACTCAAATCCTGCGGTACCCCGCTGCCCCTCATCGAAATCAAGGTCGTCGGCCCCGACCAACAAGAGCTTCCCCAAGGCAGCATCGGCGAATTTCTGGTGCGCTCCCCGACCATGTTCAGCGGCTACTGGGACCAACCTGACGCCACTGCCGCCGCGATGGAAGACGGCTGGTACCATACCGGCGATGCCGGGTTCCGCGATGCCGAAGGGCTGTACTACATCGTCGACCGGGTCAAGGACATGATTGTGTCCGGCGGCGAGAACATCTACTCGGCCGAAGTCGAACAAGCCCTGTCCAAGCATCCGGCGGTGAGCCAGGCGGCGGTGATCGGGGTGCCAGACCAGCGCTGGGGCGAGAAGGTCACGGCCATTATCGTGCTGGCGGCGGGGGCGACGGCGACGGAAGAAGCGATCATTGCCCACTGCCGCACCCTGATTGCCGGTTACAAGGTGCCCAAGACCGTCCAATTCGTACAAAGCCTGCCGATGACGCCGACCGGCAAGATCCTCAAGCGTGCCATCCGTGATCAGTTCTGGAAAAAAGGTGAGCGTGCCATCGGGTGAAAATGAAGCAGCAATAGCAATTGCAGAACCGCAATGCCGAGGGCCAGTGTCGCTTCGGATCTCCCGCGATGCTTCCGATAAATAGATCAAGGAAAAGTCATGCTGGTTCACCGCGATGTTTATGGAGAAGATCTATCAATCTTCCGTGATGCCGTACGGCGGTTTATCGCCATGGAAATCACGCCGAATTTTGATAGTTGGGAAGAGCAGGGCATCGTTGACCGCAGCTACTGGAGCAAGGGTGGTGCGGCGGGGCTGCTGTGTCCCCAGATTCCCGAGGCTTATGGCGGCCCAGGTGGCAGCTTCAAATACAACGCGATCATCGGCGAGGAAATCGCCTATGCGGGTTACGCCGGACCGCTCTCGGACTATTCGGTGCACAGTGATGTTTGCGCCGGGTACATTCTGCACTTCGGTTCCGAAGAGCAGAAGAAGCACTGGTTGCCGCGCATGATCAGCGGGGAAACGGTGTGTGCCATTGCCATGACCGAGCCCGGCACTGGGAGTGATTTGCAGGGAGTGAAAACCCGTGCAGTACGCCAGGGTGAAAACTATGTCGTGACGGGCGCCAAGACCTTTATTTCCAACGGACAGCATGCCGGTCTCGTCATCGTTGTTGCTAAAACAAGCGATGCGGAAGGTGCCAAGGGGATCAGCCTGATTCTGGTGGAAACCGATCGACCGGGTTTTGTGAGGGGGCGCAACCTCGACAAGCTTGGACAAAAATCCGCCGACACTTCCGAATTGTTTTTTGATGCCGTCACGGTCCCGGTGTCGAATCTGCTGGGTCAGGAAGGGCGCGGTTTTGCTGCGTTGATGACTGAATTGCCCCAAGAGCGGCTGACGATTGCGGTAACTTCGATGGGCGCCGCGCAGCGTGCATTCGACATCACCTGCGAGTATGTGCGCGGACGCAAGGCCTTCGGCCAGACGGTGGTGGAATTTCAGGCGGTTCGTCACAAGCTGGCGGATCTGAAGGCTGATCTAAGCGTGGGATGGGCTTTTGTCGACCAGTGTCTGGCAAAGCATGAGCGCGGCCAGCTTGACTCCCATGACGCCTCAGTCGCCAAACTGTGGTGCACGGAAATGCATGGACGCATGGTAGATCAGTGCCTGCAATTCTTCGGTGGCTATGGCTTCATGCGCGAATACGAGATTTGTCGTTTGTACGCCGATGCGCGCATACAGCGCATTTATGGGGGAACTTCGGAGATCATGCGCGAATTGATCTCGCGCAGTCTCTAGTTCGGAAACCAAATCCCAAAAGTTCTTAATCAACGAAATCACTCAAGGAAAAGCAATGGCCGATGCCTCAAAGGTCAAGGTGAAGATCAAGGCGCGTGCCTTGAACGAAAGTGGAGTCTTGATCGTCGGCGGCACATCCGGGGTTGGTCTTGCCACCGCGATGCAGTTTGCTGCCGCGGGTGTCACGCGCATTGGATTGATTGGCCGCAACGAGGAACGCGGCAAGCAGGCGTGCGAAGCCGTGCTCAAAAATACGCCCGGCATTCAGGTGGAGTTTTTCGCGGCCGATGCCAACAAGGTCGACCAGGCAGTACGCGCGGCCGAGCAGGCCAAGGCAAAGCTGGGGAGCATCGACGTGTTGGTGAACTCCACCGTTGCCGCCTATGTGCCCATTCTTTTCCATGACATGCCACTGGCGGACATCGAAGCGATCCTGGTGCAGCAGGCTGTGGCGCCCATGCTGATGAGCCGTATCGTGCTGCCCTGGATGCGCGAGCGCGGCGGTGGGGCGATCATCAACATCGCATCCGATGCTGCCAAGGTCACCACTCCGGGCGAGACTGTGCTCGGTGCGGCGATGGCGGCGATTGTCATGTTCTCACGCACCCTGGCGATGGAAGCCAAGCGGGATGGCGTTCGCGTGAATACGCTGACCCCTTCGGTGATCGAGGGTACGCTCACCTACGACCGGGTTCATCAGAGCGCTTTCAGTTCCAAGTTGTTCGAGAAGGTGGCCAGTATGGCGCGCCTCGGTATTGTCCAGCCGGACGACCTTGCCGCAATGATCGTCTTCATCGCCAGCCCGCAGGCGGCGCGCATGACCGGGCAGACCATCAGCATCAACGGCGGCATTTCAGCCGGCTGATCAGTGGGTGCCGCGAACAGTCGGCTCGCGGCATACCAAGCGGGCAAAAGCTTTCTCAAAGCATTGATTAGTTGAGTATTGCTCATTAGTTGTCCCTTCCCGAGTATTTAAAGGTGTTTTGAGCCAACTGACGATAATGATTTGGTTGACTAACTGAGTGTCACTCATTATTATTCCATCAGCTTTCCGGGGCAAGTCACCATGAGTGGTTGGCGCGTATCTGCCAGACCAAGCATTGTCACCGCAACGAACTATCATCACTATCGTCCATGGTTGATCCAGAAGGGCGATACATACGGAGAAACATTTGATGAATGCAATTCTGGAAAAATTCAAGCAGGTGGCCACCAAACCGTACGAAAGTGTGAGGGCCTACAAGGAGGCCACCGGGGTAAAGGTTATCGGTTCGTTTCCGATGCACTTCCCGGCGGAAATTGCCCATGCCGCCGGCGCACTGCCGGTCATCCTGCAAGAGCTTGAAGCGCCGATCACCTCGGGTGGTGGCGCGATGTATCCGTTCTTTTGCGGCTATACCCGCAGCATCGTTGATCAGACGACGCAAAACGAACTGGGCTTCCTGGATGCGATCATGTTTGCCGATCACTGCGTGCAGCTGTTGAGCGCGGCCGACATCATGCGGGTCGTGCGTCCCGAGACCAAGGTGCACTTTCATCAAATGATCGCCTCCCTGCGTCAGGAATGGTCGCTCGACAATTCCGTCAAGACACTGCGCGCGTTGATCGAGGATATGGAAGAAGTGCTGGGGGTTTCGGTGTCGGAAGACGCGTTGCAGAACAGCATTCGCGTGTTCAACGAAAACCGCAGGTTGATCCGCAATCTCTATGCAATGCGACGGACCGGCGCCATCAATATTCGGGCCTCGCAGATGCAGCACATCATCAAGTCAAGCATGGTGATGAACAAGGAAGAGCACAACGCCCTATTGCGCGAACTGACGGAATCCGTTGATCGCACGGCAGTCAGCAAGTTCAAGGTTCCACTCTATGTCTCCGGTCACCTGTGCCAGGCGCCGCGACCCGAGATTCTCGACTTGATCGAGGACTGCGGCATCAATATCATCGATGACGACCTCTACCACGGCTATCGCTATGTCTCGACTGACATTGACGAGGGAATCGGCGATCCGGTCGTGGCCATCGCCAAGGCCTACATCCGCAAGAACGAAGTCGTTCCGTGCCCGACACGAATCGATCCAGACGTCGAGTGGAATGAATGGTTGTTGAAGGCCGTCGGCGATTGCGGTGCGAAAGGGTTGATCGTCCTGCTGGCCAAATTCTGCGAGCCGCATTACTTCCACTATCCACGCATCAAGGCGATCTTCGAGGCAGGCAACGTGCCTCACCTGCTGATCGAGACCGAGCATGAAGGCGTGCCCATGGAAAACGTCCGTACCAAGGTCGAGTCTTTCGCAGAAATGATCAAGAGTCAAAGTCTTGCCCAAAAGTATTAATTCCTGAAACCCAGCCGAGCAGGAGCAAATCACATGAGCGCAGTCATCACCAACGAACAAAAAATCTGGACCAACCAGCCGGTCGAGAAAAAGGCGAACCGGCTACAGGCGACCAAGATCAACAACAAGATGGTCAACGCCTACTGGGAAGACCTGTTCCGTGCGCCGGAGGAGGGCCGGCTGGTGTGCTGGACCGAAGGCGTACAGCTCAATCCCATCCTCCAGGCCGCCGACATTGCCTGGTGCCACGGCGAAGCGGCGGCGGCCCTGCTGGCGGCGCGCAAGCAGGCCGACGAACCGCAGAAGTTCATGGAAGAGAAAGGCTACGACCGCGAACTCTGTTCCTATGCGCGCACGCATATCGGCTGCGGCGTGATGAATCAGGCCGCGAGTCCGGAGGCGCAAGCAGTGATGCAGGGCACCGACGCCAGATCGCTGGGATCGCGGATTCCTCCGCCTGACATGATCATCAGCGCCTACCCTTTCTGCAGCACCGGCCAGCAGTGGGATAACGAGCTGTATCGGACCTTCGGCAAGAAGGTGCCGATCTTCAACATGTCGCTGAACTGGATTTGGGGTAACAAAACCTCGGCCAAATACATGAGCGGCCCCGAGTACCGGGAGTCCGTCGCTTTCCTGAAGAAGCAATTGCGCGATTGCGTGACCTTCATCGAGGGGATTACTGGTAAGCCCTACGACTGGGATCGCCTGAGCGACATCATGGGCTATGTCAAGAGGGCCGCAGAGATTCGCCTGGAGGCGATGAAGCTGTGCAAGGCGAAGCCGTCGCCGGCGAGTTTTTTCGAGTGGACCAACAGCATCGCGCCGGTGAACTTCCTCCCCGGAAATCAGGAGATCGTCGATTACTTTATTGCAAAAAAGGCCGAGATACAGACGCGTGTCGATGCCGGCATCGGCTCGGTCCCGGTCGAGAAATACCGGCTGTGGTGGGATGGCATCATGAACTGGAACAAGATCGGCTATCTGTCCGACAAGTTCGCCGGTTACGATGCTTGCATGGTCGCGGGTCGTTACACACACATGGCGTTCTGGCAGGAGCCGCAAGTGATCGACGTCAAGGATCCACTGGACGGCATGGCGCAGAACTACCTGACCTGCCCGATCAGCATCTCGGCGCCGCAGGTGATCGAGAAGATCATCGAGCATTGCGAGTTCTATGAACTTGATGGCTTGATCCTGCACGGTGCACGTACCTGCCGGGCGTTCTCCTATCCGCAATACCTGATTGCCGACGCTGTGGGCAAGAAACTCGGTTTGCCGGTCGCAATGTTCGAGGGTGACATGGTCGACGAGTCGTACTACAAAGACGAAGTGGTCAACAGCCGCGTCGAGGCCATGCTGGAAGCCATCGAAGCCAGCCGCGCCAGGATGCGTTAAACCGAAGTTCGCAGAGGAGAGCGCCATGAAATCCTATGCAATGGGGATTGATTTTGGATCGACGACCGCCAAAACGGTGATCCTTGATGAGGCTGGAACTGTGGTCGCTTCCAGCGTTTCCCAAAAGGGCGCCGTCAGTGATGATGGTGTCAAGGCTGCTCTGCAAGAGGCACTGGCGCAGGCCAGTATCGAATTGTCGGCGATTGGTCGAGTGGTGAGTACCGGTTATGGTCGGCGCATGCTCGATATCGCGGACCGGACCATCACCGAGATCACCTGCCATGCGCGGGGTGCGGTCTGGCTGGTTCCGGAAGCGCGGCTGGTGATTGATATCGGCGGCCAGGACAGCAAAGTCATTGCGATTGATGCCAATGGCCTTGTCGCCCGGTTCGCCATGAACGACCGTTGCGCGGCAGGCACAGGAAAATTTCTGGAAGTGCTGGCGCGTGCGGTCAATGTCGATCTGGAAGACATGGGCGCCATGGCGCTCGACGCACAGGAGACGGTCAACATCACCAGCATGTGCGCCACGTTTGCCGAGACGGAAGTGATTTCGCTATTGGCGGAAGGACGCTCCAAGGAAGTCGTGCTTTCGGGTGTGCACCGCTCTATTGCGAGCCGCACCGTCGGCCTCGTCGGTCGCGTCGGCAAGCTGGGGCCGGTAGTGATGACCGGTGGTGTGGCAAAGAACATTGCAGCCGTGCGCTACATCGAGGAAGCTCTGGAGATCAAACTCATTCTGCCGCGCGAGCCACAACTCGCAGGTGCCCTGGGCGCCGCGCTGTTTGCGCTGGATGACCTGCGCAACGAAGGGGCCAGCAGACGGCGTGACGATCAGCGGGTTGAAGATGAACTCGAGAAGGAACTGGCTGCTACCCAAGCGTGCGCGCCAAGTTGCGGAAAAAAATCGACAACGGTGTCATTCAAGACTTGACCCATGGCGGGTACGGCTGAGGCCGATAGTCGAGCAATGAGCGACGCTAAAGGTGATGAATAAAGGGGACGTCAAGTGGGACCGCTGAATGGAGTACGCGTCATCGAAATGGCAGGAATCGGTCCTGCCCCGTTTTGCGGGATGTTGCTTGCCGACATGGGTGCCGATGTGCTGCGGATCGACCGACCGAACGCTGCGGATCCTGGTGTGGCCATCCCGACCAAACTGGATCTGCTGAATCGCAATAAACGCTCCGTCGTGATCGACATCAAATCGCAGCGAGGTCTGACTTCGCTTCGTCGCTTGCTTGGCAGGGCTGACGTGCTGATTGAGGGTTTCAGGCCGGGCGTCATGGAAAAATTGGGTTTGGGGCCGAAGCAGTGTCTGGACGCCAATCCACGTTTGGTCTACGGACGCATGACGGGTTGGGGGCAAGATGGACCACTGAGTCAGGCTGCCGGCCATGACCTCAACTACATTGCGCTTTCCGGCGTCCTGCATGCGATCGGACCAAAGGGGCAGCCACCAGCCATTCCGCTTAACGTGATTGGCGATTTTGGTGGCGGTGCGCTCTACCTGGCGATGGGTGTGCTCGCCGCGGTGATTGAAGCGCGCTCATCGGGAGTCGGACAGGTGGTCGATGCGGCGATGGTGGACGGGGTTTCCAGTCTGTTGACGATGCACTATGCAATGAAGCAGATGGGCGCAATGACCAACGAACGCGGAACCAACCTGCTGGACGGTGGTGCCCATTTCTACAATGTTTATGAGACGAAGGATGGGCGTTACGTCTCGATCGCAGCCATCGAGGGAAAGTTCTACCAGGAATTGCTCGACCACATCGGGTTGAATGCGGACGATCTGCCCGATCAAAATGACCGATATGCGGCCGATTTGCCGGACCAACATGATCGGGGAAGCTGGAATCATATGCGTGCCCGCTTCGCCGAGATATTCAAAACTCGTACCCGGGCCGAGTGGTGCGAGCTTCTCGAAGGCACCGATGCCTGTTTTGCTCCCGTCCTTGATGCGGATGAATGCGTCACGCACCCGCACAATGTCGCACGCAAGGTGTTCACCCAGGTTGACGGTGTCTTGAATCCGCAGCCGGCGCCACGTTTCAGTCGAACACCGTCGGAATTGAGAAATGTACCTCCCGAGCCTGGAGCCGACACGATGCAGGCATTGGCTGATTGGGGATTCTCGCCAGATGAAATCGATGCGTTGAAGGAAACCCGTGCGATCTCCTGACAAATTCCGTTCATGAAAGTGGGTTGAAGGAACTCTTATGGCACGAATAAGGCCGCTGCGCGCCACTTCCAGGTTAGCGCCGAACGAACGAATCGCGAAAATTCTTGCGACCACGCGCGAGTTGCTGGCCGAGAAGGGATACGAGAACATTGTCACTGCCGAGGTCGCCGAGCGGTGCAATATCTCGGAAGGCACGATCTATCGCTATTTCGACAGCAAACGCGAACTGCTGACTAAAGTCGCGGAGCAATGGTTCGAGGAACTGCTTGCGGAAAATCAGCGCGTGATGATGGGACGGGGCGTACACGAGCGCCTGCGGCACATGATTTGGTACAGCCTTTCCATGGTGCGCCGGGAGCCTTCGCTGACCCGATTCATCCTCATGGATTTGCGGTCTGACCCAACCTACAAATCCACCCATATCTATGAACTCAACCGCAAGTTCACCGCCATCGTCTGCGATCTGCTGGATGATGCCGTTGCATCGGGGGAGTTTGGTAACGATGTACCGGTGCGCTTGCTGCGTGACATGATTTTCGGTTGCATCGAGCACCAGACCTGGGCCTTTCTGCGCGGCATCGGAGACTTTTCCGTCGATGCGGCGGCGGACGGGATCGCGGCCATTATCTATCGCGGAATGGTCGTAAAACCTGTCATGGCTTCGCCGGATGCGCTGCAGGAGGTCATCGCCAGGCTTGAGCAAGTGACATCCCGCCTTGAGTCAAAGGCGTGAGACGAATTCCCGCAAGTTTCACGAGGTAAAAGAGGCGGCCATGGCGCTCAACACCGGCCTGTCTTCATGGATATTGGCCATCGTCCATGCGCTTGAGGACGCGGGTGTCGATCACGTATCCCTGTTGCGCGAACTCGGTATGGATCCGGATCGCGTCGGTGACCTGAATCATCGGTATCTACAACACCAGGTCACGGCGCTGTGGATTGCAGCGGTGGCAAAGACCAGGGATCCGTGCTTCGGTTTGAAGGTGGCGCGACACATCCGGCCTTCGACATTTCACGTCGTCGGCTACGCGATGGCTTGCAGCGAGACGCTGACGCGCGCGAGCAAACGATTCGCCCATTCGGCGCGCCTGATTTCGGATTCCGCGACGGTTGACTTTGTCCACCTGCAAGATGAATACCGGCTGCAGGTCGATCTCAATACCGGTGGGGAACCGCCCATCTATCAGACCATCGATACGATACTCGCTGGCTTTCTGCTGCTGTGCGAATGGATCGTGGACAAGCCGCTGGTGCCGCTTGAGGTCAGCTTTACGCACAAGAAGCCAAAGGATGACAGCGAGTATCGTTCGGTGTTTCGCTGCCCCATTCTCTATGGTCAGCGTCGCAACAGCATCCTGTTCCGGGCCAGCGAACTTGATCAGCCGGTTCCCTCAGCCAACGAAGAACTGGCCATGCTGCTTGACGAGATGGCATCGAAATATCTGGGTCTGCGCTTCGACCGCCGGTTCTCACGGCAGGTGCGCGATTCGCTGGTGGCCCAGCTTCCCCATGGTCAGCCGAGCAAGGCCGAGACCGCTCGTGCGCTCAACATGACCGAGCGAACCTTATTCCGGCGCCTGCGCGAAGAGAACACGACTTTCAAGGAACTGCTGGACAAATTGCGCGAGGAGCTGGCTTACGAATATCTCCGGCGCCATGATCTCAGCCTGCAAAGGATCGCCGACCTGTTAGGTTTTTCCAGCAGCAGCACGTTCTCGCGCGCCTTCGTGCAATGGACCGGCAAGCGCCCGAGCGAATGGCGAGAAGGCTGCCAACGTTTCGGCTGGCAGTAACCCTGGCTAGCTGCTCAAGGCCAGCCCGATGGCCTTGATCGAGGTACCGGTACTCCAGCCGCCGTCGACCAGCAGTGTTTGTCCGGTGATATAGCTGGCATCGTCGCTCACCAGAAAATGTACCGCCGCAGCGAGCTCTTCGGGCCGACCAATGCGACCGACGAGCGAAAATACATTGGTGTTCTTGTGCACCATGTCAGGTGCTTCACTCATCGCCATCGGCGTATCGAAAATACCCGGGCAGATGCAATTCACTCTAATGCCGAGCGATGCGTATTCTATTGCCGCAGTCTGACTCAGAGAAATGATCGCACCTTTGGTGGCGCCGTATTCGCCCCATTGTGCGAATCCGAGCACCGCGGTGATCGATGAAATATTGACGATGGCGCTGCCTGGTTTCATTCGTGCCGCAGCCTCCTTGATGCCCATCTGCACACCCATCACATTGACGCGCCAGAATTTCAGGGAACGGGCTTCATCAGCCTCGGCGAGCGGGTGACCGCTGGAAATGGCGGCGTTGTTGACCATGATGTCGAGGCGACCGAAGCGCTTGATCGCTTCTTCACATAGCGCAGCCACCTCCGCTGGCTTGCTGACATCCGTTTGATGATAGTCGCAGCCCCATTCAGCGGCCTTCGCCTTGCAGTCGGTGATGTCGGCGATGATTACTTTTGCCCCGGCTTTGCGCAGACGCTGGCTTGTGGCGGTGCCGATTCCGGAACCGCCGCCAGTGACGATTGCGACCTTGCCATTCAAATCAAACATTGATTTTCTCCTCAGGTTGCTATGAGCGCTGAATACGCGCTTTCTGTTCAAGCCGTTGCTTCGCTCGGCATCATATACGGGAGTATGATGAACCGGTCCCAAGGCTGAAATGGCCTGCAAAGCCAGTGCTTCGCCGATTGGGACAAATTGTGCAGGTTCGGTGAGTGTTCCAGACGGCGATGCCGTGCTATTGGCACGATTGGCGCACTGGTGGCCTCAGCGGCCATCGTCTTCCCGGCTACGGCCGGAATAGAATATTAAGATACGTTCGGCTACGCTGAATCAGCCAAGGCCGAACCACAACGATAACAGGAGAAATCAATGAATCTTAAATGGTCGCAGTACTGGATTGGTCTTTTCGCCAACCACACCGACGAACTGATGACGCTGTATTCCGACAAGTTCCAGTTCGAAGACGTTAATTTCGACATTCAGATCAACAACGACCTGCCGGCGTTGCGGAAATTTTTTGAAGGCTTCATCATCGCCAATCCGGCGGAGAGCTACAACAAGTTCGACGTGTTCGACTATGTTGGTGACGACCGGCTCGGCTCATTCCAGTGGACCTGGGAAACCAAACATGCCGGTGATTTCCTCGGCGTGCCGGCCAAGGGCAAGGTCACCAAGACTCGGGGCGTTACCGTCATGGGTTGGAACAACGGCAAGATCATCCTCGAACGCAGTATCTGGGATGCCATTCCGGTCTTCCGTCAGCTTGGCGTTCTCAAGTAAGAGGTAAAGCATATGGCATATGATCCTTTGAACCCGGCGGTGACCTGCAATCCGTATCCGCATTACGCCGAATTGCGGGCGAACTCGCCGGTCAAATGGATAGAGTCGCTGGCCGGCTTCGCGGTGTCCCGCTACGATGACGTGGTCGAGGTCTTGCGCGATGCGCAAACCTATTCTTCGTCCAAGTTCTGGCCTGCGTTGCTGGGCGAATTCGATCCGGTGCCTGAAGTCCCGCCAATGATCTCCATGGATCCGCCTGGCCACGTGCGAATTCGCAAGTTGGCGAATACCGCCTTCGTGCCCAAGAGCATCGCCAAGTTTCCGCCCAAGATCAGGGATATCGCAAATGCCCTGGTCGACGACATCGTCAGCAAGAACGGCACATCCGGTACCTTCGATTTCACCTGGGAATTCGCGGCGTTGTTTCCGGTCACGGTGGTTGCGGATGTGCTGGGTGTCGATGTTGCAAAAAGATCAAGCTTCAAGCACTGGGTTGATGACGTGCTGTCGGCTGGCAATCGGGCCTCCTACGGACCGGAGCGTCTGGCGCAGATCGGCAAGAGTTCCAGGGATCTGCGTGCCTACTTTGAGGATCTCTATGCCCAGCGGCTGGCGGACCCCAAGGACGATTTGATCAGCGCCTTCATCCACAACGAGGTTGACGGTGAACGACTTAGCAAAGTCGAAGTGTTGAACCTCGGCATCCTGCTCTTGATCGGTGGCGTGGAAACCACGACCAATCTGCTCGGCATCATTTTCACCATATTGCGCAGTCGCCCGGAACTGGTGGCGCGCTTGAAGGCCGATCCTACGCTGATCCCGGCGTTGATTGAAGAAGTGCTGCGTTACGACACATCAGTCCAAATGGTGTTTCGGCATACGATGAAAGACACAGTGCTGAACGGCGTCAAAATTCCGGAAGGATCGCTGGTATTGCCGCTGCTGGGTTCCGCCAATCGCGACGAAAGTGTTTGGGACAAGCCCGATGTTTTCGACATTGATCGTGCGCGAGGTCAGGTGATGTCTTTCGGCAATGGTGCCCATTTCTGTCTTGGCACCTATCTTTCGAAGATGGAATCGAAGATCGCGCTCGAAGTCTTGTTTGAGCGATTTGACGTGCTGCGTGCCGTCGATGAAGACGTGAAATGGATGGACTCGTACTTTGCGCGTGGCCCGACCACTTTGCCGATGGAGTTTGTCGCTCATGCGGGCAAAGCCGTAGCTACAAACGCTACAGCGGGGGCGAGCCATGGCTGAGAAACATCGCGTCGGGACCTTGTCCGAGCTTGCCGGTGGCAAGAGTTTGTCGGCAAAGATCGGCAAGCAGGCCATAGCAGTATTCATGGTCGACGGTGCGGTCATTGCTTCAGAAGGAAAATGTCCTCATGCTGGTGGCCCGCTGCACAAGGGCGAGTTGTCTGGATCAATGCTCAGTTGTCCGTGGCATGGCTGGACCTATGACCTGAAGTCCGGGGCATGCGAGGAAGACAGTGAAGTGCGCCTGCCGCTGTTTGATGTCCAGATCGAGGGTGAGGACATCTTCGTCTTGTTGTGAGGGTTCCCCCACGCCTGTGAACGTGGTGCCCCAACCCGAACTAAATTGGTGACTGCGTGAATCAAGACTTGCTCCAACAACTGCGTGAAATCGTCGGTGATGCAAATCTGCTCACCGGCGATGACGTGACCAGCCGCTACCCCGGCTTTTTCATGACGAGTATCGGCGCCGATGCGATCGTGCGTCCGAAATCTACGGAAGAGGTTTCTAAGATACTGGCGCTGTGCAACAAGCATGGTCAGCCGGTTGTGGTTCAAGGCGGCATGTCCGGCTGGGTACGGGCGACCCAGACCAAGGCAGGCGAGCTGGCTCTGTCGCTTGAGCGCATGAACACCATCGAACAAGTCGATCCCATCAATCGGACAGCGATGGTTCAAGCTGGCGTGATCCTGCAAACGTTTCAGGAGCATCTGGAACCATTCGGTTTGTCCTTTCCGCTCGATCTTGGCGGCCGTGGTTCCTGCCATCTGGGCGGTAACGCTTCGACCAACGCCGGCGGAATGCGGGTGATTCGCTACGGCATGATGCGCGAGCAGGTCCTCGGGGTCGAAGCGGTGCTGGCGAATGGGCAAGTTGTTTCGTCCATGAACCGGATGATCAAGAACAACACCGGCTACGACCTCAAGCAACTGTTCATCGGCAGCGAAGGAACGTTGGGCGTGATCACCCGCCTGGTCTTGCGTCTGCGCGAATTGCCGCGAAGCAATAACACGGCTCTGGTGGCGGCGGACAGCTTCGATCAGATTGTCGGCTTGCTGCGGCATATGGATGCCGCGATGGGCGGCATGCTGAGCGCATTTGAACTGATCGACAACAGCTTCTATTCGGTCAACACGAAGAGCGGCCGGCACACAGCACCACTGGCTGCCGACAAACCCTATTACGCGATCATCGAAGCACTGGGGTCTGACCAGACGCGCGATTCTGATCTTTTCGAGATGGCACTGACTGAGGCCAGCGAGAAGGAATTGTTTGTTGACGCCGTCCTCGCGCGTTCCGATCGTCAGCGGGAAGATATTTGGGCGGTACGTGAAGACCTGCAGCACGTCATTCATGATTTTCAGCCCTTCTATGCTTTTGATGTGAGCCTTCCGGTCGGGGAAATGGCGCCCTACATGGCCGAGGTCAAGAAACGTTTGCACAGCCGCTGGCCGGAAGGGCAGATCGCATTCCTTGGCCACGTCGGCGACGGCAATTTGCATATTGCGATAGGTGCCGGTAGCGCGAGAGACCGCGAAGGAATTGAAGCCTGCGTTTATGAACCGCTGGCCCCGTTCGTCGGCTCGGTTTCCGCCGAGCATGGCATCGGGCTTGAAAAGAAGCCTTATCTGGGTATCAGCCGCAGCAAGACTGAAATCGATCTCATGCTGGGGATCAAGCGCCTGCTGGATCCGAAGGGCATCCTCAATCCTGGCAAGATTTTCAGCACGCAAGCTGCACCCAAACAAAAGGCGGCTTGAGCGATGACCACAGAGCGGCCATCGCCCGCCGTCGTTGTTCCGCTTCGATTGCATGGCTATGCGGTCAGCAACTATTTCAACATTGCTCGCTCCGCCTTGATTGAGAAAGGGGCGCCATTCGACATCGTGCGGGTTCGCGCCAGCAAGGAAGAGGCCTTCCTGCGCATGAGTCCGCTTGGCAAAATCCCGTTCCTCGAAACACCATCCGGTCCGTTGAGCGAAACCATTCCCATCCTCGAATATCTTGAGGAATGCGTGGACGGACCACCGCTCTATCCTGTGGATCCCTTGCAGCGCGGCCGGGTGCGGCAGGTGATGAACATCGTGCAGTTGTATCTCGACATGCAGGTGCGGCGGCTTTACCCCGGCGTCTACCTCGGTGCTTCCAATCAGGCGGAGGTGATACAGGCCACCGGTCAGACGCTCGAAGTGACGATCAACGGACTGCAACGCCTGTTCACTTTTCGTCCGTTCCTGCTCGGTGACACGTTGACGTGTGCCGACCTGTTCACCCTGTACTGCGTCGATCTGGCGGATCGTCTGACGCGCTTTGTCTATGACTGGTCTTTGATCGAGCGTATCGACGGGCTGGCCGAATGGTCGCACCTGATGACAGCGCGTGAAAGCACGCGTATCGTGGCAGCGGAGTTCCTGGATGTGTTTCGCGGCTATCTGGCGGACAAAGGCGCAGCCTACGACTTGAGTCTGGGCGGCGGAATATTCACGGAGCCGCATTCTGCGGATTCGTCAGCAACTGTGGAAATGAAAAAATGAACGCACCCTTGCGCAACGTCAACCTCGACGACAAATACACTGCCACCGAAGGCACCGTGATGATGTCCGGCACCCAGGCGCTGGTAAGGCTGCCCATGATGCAGCGTGAGCTGGATCGTCGCGCCGGCCTCAATACCGCGGCTTACATCTCTGGCTATCGTGGCTCGCCCATCGGTGGTTACGATCAGGAGTTGTGGCGCGCGGGCAAGTATCTGAAGGCGCACGACATCATCTTTCAACCCGGCCTCAACGAAGATCTGGCGGCTACTGCGATCTGGGGCACGCAGACTCTAGCCAGCATTCCGGAACCGACCGTCGACGGCGTGTTCTGCATCTGGTACGGCAAGGGGCCGGGCGTGGACCGTTCCTGCGATGCATTCCGGCACGGCAACATCGCCGGCACGCATCCCAACGGCGGAGTGCTGATTGCAGCCGGCGACGACCATGCCGGCAAGTCATCGACGGTGGCGCATCAGAGCGAAACCGCGCTCATGCATTGCGGAATGCCGGTGTTCGCCGCCTCCAACGCCGAGGACGTACTGGAGCTCGGCCTGCTGGGCTTTGCGCTGTCGCGCTACTGTGGCTTGTACGTCGGCTTCACGCTGACCAATGAAGTGCTCGAGCAGACCATGACCATGAGTCTCGACGCGCTGAATCGGCCTGTCGTGTTGCCGGATCGCGGCGAGCTGCCTGCCGAGGGCATCCACAATATGCCGACCCACGTCAATCGGGAGCGCTCTGATGTCGTGTTCAAGCGCTACCGCTGGCCACTGGTCGAGAAATTTCTTGATGCCAATCCGGTGAATCGTGTGTTGATCGATGCGCCGCAACGGCGGCTCGGCATTGTCTCGACTGGCAAGGCGGTGCAGGATGCGCTGCAGGCGCTGCGGATGCTAGGCCTGGATCACCATCAGGCAGCCGATCTTGGCATATCGATGTTCAAGCTCGGCTGCGTTTATCCGGTAGCGCAGAAGGGGTTGCGCGAATTTTCCGCCGGGCAGTCGGAATTGCTGTTTGTCGAAGAAAAGGAACCGATCGCAGAACAGCAGGCCAAGGCCATCCTTTACAGCAGCGAGGCTGCGCCGCGCATCGTCGGCAAGCTGGACGAGAAGCAGCAGTTCCTGCAGCCATCCGAAATGCAGCTCAAGCCGATCGAAGTGGCGCTGATCATTGCTGACCGGTTGCGCTTGCTCGGTGTTTCGAACGATGCGCTGGAGGCACGTGCGAAGCAATTGCGTGTGCAACTGGAGGCGGTTGCCGGTATCGAGCCGGATGCGGCGGTGCGCTCGCCTTATTTCTGCTCCGGCTGCCCGCACAACACCAGCATGAACAAGCCGGACGGCAGCTATGTGGGCGGCGGCATCGGCTGCCACTCGATGGCGATGTACAGCGATGAACGCGTCCTCGCCAACACCCAGATGGGCGGCGAGGGCGGGCACTGGTACAGCTTGTCCAGGTTCTCAAAGATGCCCCACATATTCCAGAACATGGGCGACGGCACTTACTATCACTCGGGCTTGCTGGCCATTCGCGGCGCGGTGGCGGCCAAGGTCAATATCACGTTCAAGATTCTCTACAACGACGCGGTGGCGATGACCGGCGGTCAGCCGGTGGACGGCCCCATCTCGGTCGGGGCGATCAGCCAGTCGGTGCTGGCCGAACAGGCTGTACGCTGCGTCGTCGTTTCCGACAACCCGCAGAACTATGGTCCTGAAAGCCATTTGGCGCCGGGTGTCGAGGTATTTCATCGCGACGAGATGGACCGCATCCAGCGCGAGTTGCGCGAGGTGCCGGGTGTCACCGTGCTGATCTACGAACAAACCTGCGCTGCGGAAAAACGCCGCCGGCGCAAGCGCGGAAAATTTCCGGATCCGGCCAAGCGCATGTTCATCAACGCCGATGTCTGCGAAGGCTGCGGCGATTGCTCGACTCAGTCCAACTGCGTGAGTCTGTGGCCCAAGGAAACCGAACTGGGACGCAAGCGCCAGATCGACCAGTCGAGCTGCAACAAGGACTACAGCTGCGTGAAGGGCTTCTGCCCGAGCTTCATCACGATTCTTGGCGGCGAGCTGCGCAAGCCGCAAAAGGCCAGTCTGGATGCCGAAGCCATCGCCCTATTGCCGGAACCGGTGCTCGCCCCGATTACGCACGGTTCGTACAACCTGATGATTTCCGGGATCGGCGGTACCGGCGTGGTCACCGTCGGCGCCTTGCTCACCATGGCGTCGCACCTGGAGGGCAAAGCCTGCTCCGTCTTCGACATGACCGGGCTATCGCAGAAGAACGGCGCCGTGTTCAGTCATCTGCGCATCGCGCAGAGTCGCGACCAGCTTGGCGCCCAGCGCGTCGGTTATGGCGAAGCCGATTTGGCGCTGGCCTTCGACGCGGTCGGAGGATTGTCCAAGGAACCGTTTGTGACATTGGCCCACGGTCGCACCACCGCAGTGGTGAATACCCGGGTAACACCCACGCCGGCATTCCAGCGCAATCCCGATCTCAATGTCGATGGTACCTTGCTGGTTCGTCGCTTTCGTCAGGCGGTGGGCGACGATCATCTGCGCACCCTTGATGCCACCGGGCTCGCACTGGCGCTGCTCGGCGACACCATCGGTACAAACCTGTTCATGCTCGGCTATGCGTCGCAGCTTGGATTGCTGCCCATTTCACCGGCCGCCATCGAGCACGCCATCGAGATCAATGCCGTTTCCGTGGCCTTCAATCAGTCGGCATTTCGCCTGGGCCGGTTGCAGGTGGTAGATCCGCAGGGGATAGCGGCGGCAATTCAAAACGTGCAATCCATCAAGGTCGAAGAGCCGCTGCAAAACCTGGACGACATCGTCGCCCATCGCGTTGGCCTGCTCACCGAATACCAGAGTGCCGCTTATCCTGCGCGTTATCGTCGCCTGGTGGAAACTGTCGCAGCGGCTGAATCAAAAGTCATGCCTGCCGGTGATCATGAACTAGCCAAAACCGTGGCGCGCAACTTTGCCAGGCTGATGGCCTACAAGGACGAGTACGAAGTCGCTCGTCTGCACAGCACCACGAAAATTCGCGAGGAACTGCGCTCGACTTTTTCCGGCGACGTCAAGCTGCGCTACAACCTGGCGCCGCCGCTGTTTTCGCGTCGTGATTCGCAGGGGCATCTGATCAAGCGCGAATTCGGAGCCTGGGTGGGCAGCCTGTTCTCGGTGCTCGCACAATTCAAGTTTCTGCGTGGCACTCCGTTCGATCTGTTCGGGTATACCGCGGAACGGCAGATGGAGCGGCGCCTGATCGACGAATATGAAACGATGATCAAGGGTCTCTTGTCGACGCTGTCGACGACGAATCATGCCACCGCCATCGAGCTTGCCGCGTTGCCAACCCATATGCGCGGATTCGGGCATATCAAGCACGAGAATGTAGAAAAAGTCAAAAAATTGGAAGCCGCGTTGTTGCAGCAATATCAACATCCATCCGATACCGCGAAGACTATTGTTCTCAAGCGTGTGGCGTCGTAAAATATTTCACTGAGATGTCGTAAGTCAATATCAAAAAAATAACCAAGGAGGATCCTGGATGTCCAACATACTTGAAGATCTGTTTTCCCTGAAAGGCAAGACCGCACTGGTCACCGGCGGCGCCAAGGGCTTGGGGGCGATGATTTCCGCCGCGCTGTCGCGCGCCGGATGCAAAGTGATCATCGTGTCGAGCTCGGAGATGCCTGCGGGAGCCGCCGTTCATGGCGTGCCGGGAGATTCATTCACTTTTCTCAAGCATGATTTATCGCAGATGTCGGGCATAAATGCAGCGGTGGCCGAAGTGAAGCGACTGACACCGAAGCTTGATATCCTGATCAACAACGCCGGTGCGTTCAGCGCCAGCGACATTCCCTCAGTCGACAGCGATCAGTGGGACAAGCAGATGGCGCTGAATGTTCGCGCGCCGTTTTTCCTCGTCAAAGAACTGCTGCCGTTATTGAAAGCCGCATCACGCAAGAGTGATCCGGCTCGGGTCGTCAACATCGGCTCGATTGCCGCGCTGTGGCCGAAGAGTACCGGCGCTTATGCCTATGGCGCCAGCAAGGCCGCCCTGCATCAACTGACACGCACCCTGGCTTCCGACCTGACCGCGACCGGAATCAACGTCACCGCGATCGCACCGGGTTTTTTTCCCACCGACATGACCGGCGGCCTGTTCGCGGCCAACCCCGGATCGAAGGAAGCGACCATCGGCATGATTCCCGCCGGACGCCTCGGCGAACCGCAGGACGTCGGCGGCCTGGCGATCTTCTTGTGCTCGCGTGCTGGTGCCTATGTCTCGGGTGCAGTCATTCCGCTCGAAGGTGGACTCTGGTCGGCGTGATTCGGCAGTCGCGAAAATCAAGAATAGTCAGAGGAGCAGTCAGGCATGACGAATGACGCCAAAAGCGTTTCGACCATCGCGCTGCTGCAGCGCAAGGATGGTTTGTCCGATTCGCTTTTTTCGCGTTATTGGCGCGATGTCCATGGCGTGCTGGCGGCGCGTATTCCGGGCTTTTGGTCGTACACGCAATTTCACGTCAAACCTTTTGTGCTGAAGTCGGCCCCTGCGGTTGCCAATGACGATACCTTGCAGATGGATGGCTTGGCCGAGGTCATCTTCAGCAACGACGCTGACCGCAACGGTCTGATCACCAGTGATGTGACCGGGCTGATCCAGATCGACGAAAAGAATGTCTTCAGCCGGACGCTGCTTTACAGTCTTGAAGCCGGTGCAAGCCGCACACCGGTTGATGCCGGCGGCGTGCAACAGGCCAGCTACATCCTGATCGTGCAATCACCGACCGACTGTTCGCCGACTGCAATTTCCACGGCGCTGAACGCGGAGCTGGTGCCAATGTTGAAAAACCTGCTCGGCCTGGTGAAGTTGCGTACCCATTTGCTGACCTCGGGTGACCCCAGTCTGTGGAGCACGGTGCCGGGCGTGAACAACGCAGTGGTGGGTGCGAAGAACAGCGTCGCGATTCAACTGGACTGGACGGATCACGCTACAGCGGAAACGGGCTTGAACGAATGCGCCAAGACGTCCTTTTCCGCGTTCAAGGGCATGCAGGCCTATCGGGTCGATGCGCGCCATGTGATGGTCGACAATGGCCGCCCCACCCACCTTGGCCTCCGCGGCCTTGATGCGCTCAAAACCATCGAAGAGGCGGGTGCGGACAATCAGAAAGAGGAAGCGGTACTGCGTTGCATTTACGGACCGTCGTTGCAGGCGCCGTGATCGAGCAATAAGGCTCAATCGCCGCTTAGTCGCCGTATACCTGCTTTGCCACCAGCAGGCGCTGGATCTGGTTGGTGCCCTCCCAGATTTGCGAAACCTTCGCGTCACGCATCATTCGTTCGACCGGGTAATCCTTCATGTAGCCATAGCCGCCGTGCAGTTGCACGGCGTCGGTGGTTACCGACATCGCGGTGTCCGAGCAAAACGTTTTCGCCATTGAAGCAAAGCTCCTTGCCCGATCATCGTTGCCGTCGGCGATGGCTACCGCGCGATAGAGCAGGCTGCGCGCCGCTTCCACTGCAATCGCCATGTCTGCGATCATGCCGCGCACCATCTGGAATCGCGACACCTTGGAATTGAACTGCTGCCGCTCGGCGGTGTATTGCACCGCCTCATCCAGCGCACCCTGCGCCAGACCCAGCGCCTGGGCAGATACCAGCGGACGGGTATAGGTCAGCGTCTGCATCATGTAGTCGTAACCCCTGGTCGGATCGCCGACCACGCGGTCTTCCGGGATCAGGCAGTCCTGCAGAAAAACATCCGAGGTCGGGCTGCCGCGCATGCCCATCTTGCGCTCAAGCTTGCCGAGCGAAAACCCTGGATCGTCACGATGCACCATGAAAACGCCAAATTTCTTCGCGTCGACGCGGGCGAGCACGGCATACCAATTCGACCAGCCGACATTCGAGATGAAGCGCTTCTGCCCGTTGAGCAGCCATCCATCGCCGACACGCTCGGCTTTGGTTTTAAGCCCCGGCAAGTCCGCGCCGCCGCCGGGTTCGGTGAGACAAAAGCTGGCTCCCGCCTGACCGGCGGCGATGGAGGGTACGACCTTTTTCTTCAGCGCGTCGTCGCCAAACCATACCAGCGGCGTCAAGGCCGCCCAGGGAATGAACAGCACCAACGCGGATGAGCCGCAGACTCTTGCAATTTCCTCGACGGCAATCACTTGCGAGAGCAGGTCACCATCGCCGCCGCCCAACTCTTCCGGAAATGGCAAACCATTAAGTCTCATCGTCTTGAACGCGGCAATCGATGCGGTCGGGAACGCAGCCTCGTCGTCGACTGCCGCCGCATGCGGCTTTATCTTTTCCTCAGCCACGCGCCGCACATTGGCGCGGAACTCATCATGGGTGTCCAGTAGATCCATGGTGACCACTAATCCAAACGTGTTGCTAGGGCAGCGGAAAAAAGTGCAGCTTCTGGCACGTCTGTATAATCGAAGAGTTAAAAATTTTTAAGCGCAACCCCGAAGGCGGGGATGTGGGCAGCGATTTCTTCATGTGCGATGAACGTTGTGAATTTGCGAGCTTCGTTAGTGTTGCGTTCATAGAAGGCCTTGGGCGCCAATAGCAAAGTCTCCCATTCGTCGTAGTTTCCATAGTCTGATTTATGGAGCCAGAAATCGGCTCGCGCCGCTGTGCGCCAGCCGAGCATTCTGGCTGGTGGCCTACCCGAGCCAAGGCCACGAAATGCTGTTCGATGCCCACACGCGATCCTTCGTTGCACTGGGCGGCATTCCTCGTCGCGGTATCTACGACAACATGAAGACGGCGGTGGACAAGGTCAACAAGGGCAAGGGGCGTGTGGTCAATGCGCGCTTTGCCGTCATGTGCGCGCACTACCTGTTTGACGCCGACTTCTGCAACGTGGCTTCCGGCTGGGAGAAAGGTGTGGTCGAGAAGAACGTGCAGGACAGTCGGCGGCGCATCTGGCTGGACGCGCAGAATCGGCAATTTCGGTCGTTCACGGAACTCAACGTGTGGCTGGGTGAGCGTTGCCGGTTGTTGTGGAGTGAGCTGCGTCATCCGGAGTACAAGGCCTTCAGCGTGGCGGAAATGCTGGAGCAGGAATGCGCCGAGATGATGCCGATGCCCACGCCGTTTGACGGCTACGTGGAGAAACCGGCTCGGGTATCGAGCACCTGCCTGGTCAGTGTCCAACGCAACCGCTACTCGGTGCCCTGCGAGTTTGCAGGGCAGCGGGTCAGCACTCGGCTCTATCCGAACCGGGTCAGCATTGTGGCCGGAGATGCCGTGGTCGCCAGTCATGATCGCCTGACCGAGCGGGGCGAGATCTGCTACGACTGGCAGCACTACATCTCGTTAGTGGAACGCAAACCCGGGGCGCTCAGAAATGGCGCACCATTCGCTGACTTGCCTGCGCCCCTCAAGTTGTTGAAGCAAGGTCTGATGCGACACACGGGTGGGGACAAGGTCATGGCGCAGGTGCTGGCCGCTGTGCCGACGGCGGGATTGGATGCGGTCTTGGTGGCGGTGGAACTGGTGATCGAATCCGGTGCGCTCAGTGCCGAGCATATCCTCAACGTGTTGGCGCGGTTGAATGCCAGCCCAACCCCGGCTTGCGTGGAGACCAGTTTGCAGCTCAAGGAAGCACCTCTGGCCAACACCAGCCGTTACGACAGCCTACGGGGTACCGATGACGTGGTGACCGCCGCAGTGGAGGTGAACCATGGGTGATGTCACGATTGAACTCAAGGAACTGCGGTTGCATGGCATGGCCAGCGCCTGGACCGATTTGATGACCCAGGGGACGACATCAACAGAGTCGTCAAGATGGTTGATCGAGCACCTGCTGCAAGCCGAAACTACGGACCGGGCCATGCGATCGGTGAGTCACCAGATGAACGCGGCCAAATTCCCCGTGCATCGTGATCTGGCGGGATTTGACTTCGATGCTTCCTGTGCCGATCAACACCTGATCAAGGAACTGGCAACGATGTCCTTTACCGACACGGCGCAGAACGCGGTGTTTATTGGTGGGCCTGGCACGGGCAAGACGCACTTGGCCACCGCCGTTGCCGTGTCTGGGATTGCCTTGCAGGGCAAACGGGTGCGCTTCTATTCCACGGTGGATCTGGTCAATGTGCTGGAACGGGAGAAGCGCGATGGCAAGGCCGGGCGAATAGCACTGTCGCTCCTGCGAATGGATCTCGTCATTCTCGATGAACTTGGCTACCTGCCGTTCAGCCAGGCTGGCGGCGCCTTGCTGTTTCATCTGCTGTCCAAGTTGTACGAGCACACGAGCGTGGTCATCACCACGAACCTGAGCTTCTCGGAATGGTCCAGCGTGTTTGGCGATGCCAAGATGACGACGGCACTGCTGGATCGGCTCACCCATCATTGCCATATCGTAGAGACGGGCAACGAGTCCTACCGCTTCCAGCACAGCAGCATTGCCGCCAAGTCGCGCATCAAATCGCGGGAGCAGAAACGCAAGGGTGGCAAAGAAGCGCCGTCTGACGAGCCGTTCTGAGTCGGTGCGTGCGGGGAAATCCGCTTCGGGCTATGACCGCAGGAAATCCCTGTGGGACGCCCTGCGCGTCTTTCCCCGCGCATTCCGATTGACCAGCGAGACAGAGAAAGGAGAATGACATCACCAACCATTTGCTACACCTATCCACAGTTGCTAACTCAAACAGCAGCTACCAGTCCTGGGTCATATTTCAATCGGCACCCTGGGTCAAGATTCAATCGGCGCGAACACCGACAGCTCATGCGCTATTATAAGCAGATCAAATACATTCACATCACGGTGGCGGTCCTATACGTCGTCAAGTTTTTCGCGGAGCCGTTCTTGGGCGGCAAGCTTGGCTAGATCTCAATATGATTTTTTTCAAGTTGGAGCACACGCGATGCTGGTATGAGGCGACCCCTCATAATAATCAGCAGACGTATAAATAATGACAAATTCAAAATTATGAAAATCACTGCCGTTTCATGTTTGGTCCTTGGTTTATTCAGCGGTTGCGCAAGCTTCGAGCCACAAACGATTTCACCGGCCGGCACCGTCGCCCGCTATGAATCGCGTACGCTGGACAATCCCGATCTGCACGCATTCATTCAAAAAAATAGTCAGCGCGAAGTCGTCACATGGCCGTTGCCGCAGTGGGATTTTGATCTGCTTACCTTGGCAGCGCTTTATTATCATCCTGATCTTGACGTTGCGCGGGCAAAATGGGGCGTTGCGCAGGCAGGCTTGTCGACTGCCGGCATGCGGCCCAATCCCAGCATTAACTTGAATGCCCAGCGCAATATGGACGCACCCAGTGGTACCTCGCCGTGGACGGTGGGATTGAATCTTGATATTCTGATCGAGACAGCCGGCAAACGTGGATACCGTATCGACCGGGCGCACTATTTGTCCGAGGCGGCACGCCTGGCAATTGCTGGTACGGCTTGGCAAGTCAGAAGCCGGGTGCGTAGCACCCTGCTGGATCTGTATTTTGCGCAACAGACGCAAACGGTATTGTTACAGCAGCAGGCTCTGCAGCAAAACAACGTGGTCTTACTGGAGCATCGGTTAGCGCTTGGCATGGCTTCGCAGCCCGAGATCACGCAGGCGCGGATCGCGTTGAATCAAACGACGTTAGCGTTTAACGAGACACTAAAACTCCAGGCGGAGGCGCGTGCGAAGTTAGCCAGCGCATTGGGCGTGAGTAGTAAAGCGATAGAGAGCATCTCGATTTCTTCGGACATATTCACCTCCATCCCCGAGCTTCCGGCGATGGAGGTGCGGCAACAAGCCTTACTGAGCCGCCCTGATATTTTGAGCGCACTAGCAGAATATGCGGCGAGCCAAAGTGCTTTGCAACTCGAAATCGCCAAGCAATACCCTGACCTTCATCTCGGTCCTGGCTATAGCTGGGATGCTGGCGCGCGCAAATGGTCGTTAGGACTATCGCTGGTTTTACCAATCTTTAATCAAAACCAGGGACCGATTGCCGAAGCGAAAGCCCTTCGTTTGCAAGTCATGTCTGCTTTCAATGCGTCACAGGCCCGTGCCATCGGCGAGATCGATGCCGGCTTGGCCAATTATCGCGCGATTCAAACCAAGCTGGCCGCCGCCGATACTTTGCTAGCTGCACAAAACAAGCAAATTCGGAACGCGATGGCGTCGTTTAAGGCCGGCCAAACGGACAAGGTAACCCTTCTGGGGTCACAGTTGGAGATGTCCCAGATCGCGGTATCACGTATTGATGTTTTGGCAAAAACGCAGCAGGCACTGGGCGCGCTCGAAGATGCGGTGCAGCGGCCACTGATTGCACCGGCTTTGCTGCTGGACGCAGTACAGGACAATCCCCGCCAAACCAAGGAAAACAATCAATGAACCGTAAATCACTTTTGGTGAGCGTCGTTTTGATCGCTCTGGCTGCTCTTTTAATATTTGCGTTTATCCAGAGGCGGGCCGAATTTGCCAAGGAAAAAGAACGTGAAGCACCTGTGAAAACGCCATCGCGTGTGTCGATGGATGCTGGTGAACCAGTCGTTGCAATCGACAGCGCCACGCAGGCGAAAAGCGGCATGAGGGTCGCCGCATTAAAAGCCAATATCACGCCATTGGAGCAACAAGCCTATGCGACGGTGCTGCTGGTGCAGGACTTGTCCGATGCGCGAAATACGTATGTCAGCATGAAGGCGCAGTTGGAGAAAACCAAAGCCAGCCTCAATGTCGCACGCAAGGACTATCAACGGCTTAACGAATTGCATAACGATGACCGTAACGTGTCCGACAAAGTATTCCAGGCGGGCGCTGCCGCGCTGAAAACCGAAGAAGCCAATGTGTATGCGGCGCAAGCGGCCGTACAAAGCGCTGCCAACACTGTCGCCCAACGCTATGGCGACATCATAACGGCGTGGCTTGTCAACGATACGCCGACGTTAAAACGCGTTTTGCAACAACAGGACGTGCTAGTCCAGGTGACGTATCCGGTGAATGCGTCCCATATCACCGCGCCCAAGACGATCCGAATCCAGAGCGGAGAGAACGTATTTGTCACGGCAAATTTGATTGCCCGCTCGCCGCGTCTAGATCCGCGCATTCAGGGCATCAGCTATTTCTATATTGCCCCCGCACAGATGCTGGTGCCCGGCATGAATGTACTGGCATTCCTGCCGACGAAAAACGAAGCAAAAGGCGTCGTCGTGCCGCAATCAGCGGTGGTTTGGTGGCAGGGCAAAGCATGGATTTATGTTCAAAAAAATGGCGACCGATTCGCTCGGCGTGAAATTCCAATCGATCAGCCGGTCGACAGCGGCTTTGTCGTACGGAGCGGATTGACCCCGAATGATCTCGTCATGGTCAACGGCGCGCAGCTGATGTTGTCGGAGGAATTCCGCTCGCAAATTCAGGTCGGCGAAGAAGGGGCCAGCAAATGAACGCGACCGGCAAAGGGTTGCTTGGCCGTGTCATCGGATTTTCGCTTCACTTCCGTGGTGTCGTCCTCGTTTTGGCTGCGGTGTTGATCGGCTTCGGACTATATTCGCTGTCGCGCGCCAAATACGATGTCTTTCCCGAATTTGCGCCGCCGCAAGTGGTGATTCAAACCGAGGCGCCAGGTCTGGCACCCGAGCAAGTCGAAGTCTTGGTCACGCAGCTGGTGGAAAATGCGATCAATGGCGTCCCAGGTATCGAATCGTTGCGATCAAATTCGATTCAGGGCTTGTCGGTGGTTACGGCAACCTTCGGTCCAAGCAGCGATATCTATCGCAACCGGCAAGTCATCGCCGAACGGCTGACTTCGCTGACCGGACAATTGCCACAGGGCGTCCAGCCGCCCCTGATGACGCCGCTGACCTCGTCGACCAGTGTTGTGCTGGCCATTGGGTTGACGTCCGATAAGCAGTCGTTGATGGATTTACGCACACTCGCCGACTGGACAATCAAGCAGCAGTTGCTGGCCGTTTCCGGTGTTGCAAAAGTCGCTGTATTCGGCGGTGAAGCCAAGCAATTACAGATCCAGATCGTGCCGGAGCGCCTGATTCAGTACAAATTGTCGGTTGGCGAAGTGCTGGCGGCGGCACGCAATGCAACGGGCGTACGTGGCGCGGGATTCGTCGATAACCCGAATCAGCGAATTGTCTTGCAGACCGAGGGGCAGGCATTGACGCCGCAGGCGCTTGCAAAGACAGTCGTGCTGCATCAGAACGGCAGTAATATCACGCTCGGGGATGTCGCGAAGATCGTCGAGGCGCCCGAGCAGCCGATTGGCGCAGCAACGATCATGGGCAAAGTCGGCGTCCAAATCGTGATATCCGAACAGTACGGCGCCAATACGCTGGAAGTAACGCAGCGAGTCGAAGCGGCGCTGCAAGCATTGCGACCCGCGATTGAGGCGCAAGGCATCGCACTGAAGACCGATCTGTTCCGTCCCGCCAATTTCATCCAAATTGCAACCGACAACGTCAGAAATTCCTTGATGATCGGTGCCGTTCTGGTTGTCATCGTCTTATTTTTATTCCTGTTCAATTTCCGGACTGCGCTGATTTCCATTGCAGCCATTCCCTTGTCGTTGCTGGCGGCGGTCACTGTCATCGAATATTGGGGATATAGCCTCAATACGATGACCTTGGGCGGACTGGCGATTGCGATCGGCTTATTGGTCGACGATGCAGTGATCACTGTCGAAAACATTTTTCGGCGTTTGCGGGAAAACAGCGAACTCGATCAACCGCAGCCAGTGTTGGGGGTGATACTGACCGCTACATGGGAAGTGCGAAGCGCCGTCGTGTACGCGACGCTGGCCATCGCATTGGTCTTCGTGCCGGTACTGACCATGTCCGGCATCGCCGGGCGCCTGTTCGCGCCGCTTGGCGTCGCCTACATCGTTGCGACCTTGGCGTCTCTCCTGGTGGCATTGACGGTGACGCCAGCGCTATGTTTGACCTTGCTCGAAAGTCGCCGGTTGGCGCAACACGAGCCGCCGGTTGTACGCTGGTCGAAGACAAAATATGGCGAAGCGCTCACCCGTATCGAGAAGCACCATAAATCCATCATTATTGGTGTGGTCGTGTTGACCGTGGCGACCCTGGCGACCTTGCCGTATTTTGGCGGCGGGTTCATCCCCGAGCTGAAAGAGGGACATTTCATTGTCCACATGTCTGCGGTACCGGGCACGTCGCTGCAGGAGTCGCAACGCCTGGGTCAGCAAGTCACGCAAGAGTTATTAAAGCTGCCGTTCGTTCGGGCGGTTGGTCAGCGTGTCGGCCGTGCCGAAAAAGCGGACGACACCTGGGGCACCCATTACAGCGAAATGGATGTGGATTTGAAGCCGTTGCAAGGTGATGCCGCTGAGTCGGCACAGGCCGAAATACGTAAGGCGTTGGCAGTTTTCCCCGGTGTGAATTTCTCGGTCAAGACTTTTTTGACCGAGCGCGTTGAAGAGACCCTGTCCGGCTATACCGCAGCTGTGGTCGTGAACATCTATGGCAATGATCTCGATATCCTCGATGTCAAAGCGCAGGAGGTGGCAAAAGTCTTAGGGCTCGTGTCTGGCGCCACAGAAATTCAGGTCCAGTCACCGCCCGGAACGCCGCAATTGATAGTCAGGTTGCGGCCGGGTCAAATCGCGCGCTGGGGGCTGACCTCTGTGGAGGTCCTCGATGTGGTTCGTACCGCTTTCGATGGCGAATCCGTTGGCCAAACGTATGACGGCAATCGCGTCTTCGGCGTCACCGCCATTCTCGATCCGAGTCGGCGCAGGACGATCAACGATGTCGGCGCACTGCCGATACGCAACCCCGACGGCGTCTATCTTCAATTGGGCCAGTTGGCGGATATTTATCAAACATCGGGGCGCTACATCGTGCTGCACAACGGCGCGCGACGCGTGCAGACGATTACCGCCAATGTGAGCGGACGCGACGTCAATTCGTTCGTTTCTGACGCAAAGGCGCAAATTGCTAATAACGTCAAATTACCGGCCGGCAGCTATGTCGAATTTACCGGTGCCGCGGCGGCCCAAGCGCAATCCACGCATGATTTGATTGTCCATTCCCTTCTGGCCGGCATCGCGTTGATCCTGCTGTTGTCGATGGTCATGGGAAGCGGCCGAAATTTGTTACTGGTACTGGTCAACTTGCCGTTCGCGCTGGTCGGCGGCATCCTCGCAGTATTTGCTGGCGGCGGCTGGCTGTCGATCGGCTCCATGGTCGGTTTTGTGACGCTGTTTGGCATAACCTTGCGCAATTCGATCATGATGCTGTCGCACTACGAACATCTAGTGACAGACGAAGGCATGGTCTGGGGACCGGATGCGGCCATACGCGGCGCGTCCGAGCGCCTGGTGCCGATTCTGATGACGGCCTTGGTGACGGCGTTAGGCTTGTTGCCGCTGGCGATCGGTGCCGGCGATCCGGGGCGCGAGATCGAGGGGCCGATGGCACTGGTGATTCTGGGCGGGCTATTTACCTCCACCGCGCTCAATCTGCTCGTGATGCCGAGCCTAGCGCTGCGGTACTGCAGATTTTCTGCAACCGAGTGACCATGCACCAACTGCTCAGACATTTGAATGGCTTCAATTGAACGCACCGTCTACCCGCGCTTCAAGCGAAACTCGCTGGTCAAGGAGCTGGATGCTCTTTACACCCCCGATCAAAGACGAGTTGGATTTTGCCCGAGCGATGGCGCGCAAGGCGCAACCCCGTTTGGGATTGCTCTTACTGTTGAAGTCGTTTCAGCGACGGGGGTATTTCCCCGCAGCGGAGAAAATACCCCAGGCCATCGTGCAGCACGTGAGGATGGCGAGCGGCATGGATGCCGAGGTGCCGCCTTCCTACGTGGAGTTGCGAACACTATATCGGTACCGCCAGGCAGTCCGGGAACGTCTGGGCGTCTCTGCCTGGAGTAAGGACGGATTGAGGGTCGCAAGCGAGGCGATTGTTGACGCTGACCGAATACTGACCCAAGCAAAGGGGTAATGCCGGCGTAAAACTGACCCAGGTGTTCCACTAGTCCTGCCTAATTTTTAGGCAGGAGATAAAAGGTGATCACCATGGAAATGTTAGGCAAGATTCGACGGATGTATTTCCGCGATAAACAGTCGCTGCATGAAATTACGAAGCGCACGGGCTTATCACGCAACACGATACGCAAATGGGTCAGAACACCCGAGGAAGCGGCCCCACCGAAATACCGCAGGGGCCACGCACCGAGCAGGCTCACCAGATTCCACGCGGTACTGGAGCAGGCACTCAAAGCGGATGCGCATCGCGCCAAACAGAACCGGCGCATCGCCAAGGATCTGTTTGCGCAAATCAAGGCCGAAGGTTACGTGGGCGGCTACAGCCAACTCACTGCCTTCATCCGCGCATGGCGCGGGCAAGAAGGCAAAGCTCCGCACGCCTTCGTCCCCCTGAGCTTCGAACTAGGCGAAGCGTTCCAGTTTGACTGGAGCGAAGAAGGCCTCGTGGTCGGCGGCATCTACCGACGCATGCATGTCTCCCATCTCAAGCCGCGCAGACTTCAGGCTGGTGCGGTGTGAAGTGTCCCCGCTCTAGCTTGTTCTCGATGTGTATGCCAAGTCGGCGCTTTGCGGAGTTCTCAAACACCACCAATACATCGGTCTCTCCCTCTCGTGCAACCATCTCAAGGGCTCCGGTATCTTTGTTCGGGAGTAAGAGCTTTACCTTGCCCCATGGGTGGTTGGAGCGAGACCATACGTAGTTGGCGTAGTTGAGTCCGAGTTTTGTTTTTCCGAGGAACCATTCACAAAAATCGCCATTGCTTTTGAAGGATTCTTCGAGTGCTTGATCAGGGGCCTTTTCACTGGGCATTGGCTATCTCGTGATCTAATTTAAAAAAGGTCTCGCTGTCTTGACTACCCGTTGCTTGTGGCAAGAGCAAGTCACCAACGGAGCGTGGGCAAGCGTACAAGCGCTAGCCCCGGCTAGTGCTTGCCGGCCGTTCCCAGGCCACGGGCTTGATTAAGCCGCTGTCGACCCACTCCAGCAATTTGAATTTCTGGATTTTCCCCGACGGCGTGAGCGGATACGCATCGACGAAATACCACAGCGTCGGCGCCTTGTGTGACGCCAGTTTGTCGCGGCAGTAGGCGAACAGATCGCTGGCTGACGGTGGGTTCTGTGGCGTGTTCGGGAGAATGATCGCGGCGATGACCTCGCCCCATTTTTCATCGGGCACGCCAATAACGGCGGCCTGATTGACTTCCGGATGATCGAACAGCGCATCCTCGATTTCGCGCGGATAGATGTTGATCCCGCCGCGGATAATCATGTCCTTGAGTCGTCCGGCGATGCGCACGTAGCCGCGCTCGTCCATGATGCCGAGATCGCCGGTATGCAGCCAACCGTCTTCGCCGATGGTGGCTTGCGTCGCCTCGTCCATGCCGAAGTAGCCCAGCATCAGTTGGTAGCCGCGCGCATAGATTTCACCCGAGACACCGATCGGTCGCACCTCACCGGTTTCCGGACAGGCGATCTTCAATTCAACCTGCGGCAACGGCTGACCCAGAGTTTGGGATTGATCTTCGATGGAGTCGTCGACGCGTGTCTGGCAAACGACGCCGTTGAGTTCGGTCTGACCGAACAGGATCGTGAACTGGCATCCGAGTGCTTCCTTGGTCCGGTGTACCAACGCTGCCGGAACGGCCGAGGCACCGGACAGTATGGTCTTGATGCTGGACAGGTCGTGGTTGGGAAATGCCGGATGCTCCAGCAGATTCAGGATCATCGTCGGCACGATCAGCGTCGCGTTGCCGCGTTCGCTTTCGATGACTTCCAGCATCTGGGCAGGGTCGAACCCGGGCATGATCACGTAGGTGCCACGGCTGGTAATGGTGCCGAGCTCGGTCACCACCGAGCCGCCGATGTGGAACATCGGCATGGCGTTCACCCACACGTCGCCATCCTCAAACCCGGCGCGGCGTGCAACCTGGCGCGAGGTGTTGATGACGCCGCGATGATGCAGGCAGGCGCCTTTCGGAATGCCGGTCGTGCCCGAGGTGTATTGAATCAAGACCATTTGTTCCGGCGCGACGAAGGGCAGGGGCGTTGCTGCGTCACCGGATTGTATGAACGTATCCCAGTCCGACAGCGATACCACTTCGCGCAGCAGCGGCAGGCGTGGCCGCACTTCGGCGATGAGCTTGCGCAGATCGTTGTCGCGATAAACATCCGCGTGGAAAATTCCCACGGTCTGTGAACTGCGTAGCAGCACCTCGACTTCGGCTGCCTTGTAGGCCGGGTTGACCGGCACCAGCACCATCCCGGCGAGACTTACCCCGTGCTGCAGCAGCACCCACTCCGGGCAGTTCGCCGCGAAGACGGCAATGCGTTCGCCCGGCTCAAAACGACTGAGCAGGGCGCGTGCGAGCTGTTCGGCAGCAGCCAGCATCTGCGCATAGGTCCAGCGCCGCCTTGCGCTTGCGTCGGGAATGCCTTCCACCAGCGCCATGCGGTCCGGCACCTCGCTGGCGACCTGGCGCAAAAGATCGCCGAGGCTGAGGTTGAGCAGATCTTCCGACGTGTCGGCGGACCAGTATGATTCAGTGAGACTGATGCTGCGATCCAATCTGGATTCTCCTGTTCGACGCTGCGCGTGGTTTTGAAACCTTAAAATATCAGCACCGGCTTGATGACTTCACCTGTTTCCGAGGCGCGCGCAGCTTCGTTGATTTTTTCGAACGGGAATTTTTTGATCAGGCGGTCGAACGGAAATTTTCCAGCCTTGAACAGTGCCGCCAGACGCGGGATGAATTCCTGCGGATCGCTGTCGCCTTCGACGATGTATTTCACGCCGACGCCGCGCATCAACATGCTCAGCAAGTTGGCTGGCAGCGTGGCATCGGGAGGCGGCACACCGAGCAGGCCCAACATGCCGTTGTGCAGCAATGTTTCGACTGCGACGCCAATGACGGCAGGGATCCCAGTGGTGTCGACGGCATAGTTGACGCCGCCGCCGCTCAACTCCTTGATCTTGGCCAGCACATCCGGCGTGTCGGTGGGGTTGACGACGTGGGCAGCGCCCAGCTCCAAGGCGAGCACTCCGCGTGCACGGTTGGGTTCGACCACGATGACCGGACCCGCGCCCACCGCGAGTGCGCCGAGCATCGCGCTCAAGCCGACGCCACCGCCGCCAAAGACGGCCAGTGAATCTCCCGGCTTCATCTTCAGCGAGTTGATGGTTGCACCGGCGCCGGTTTGAACACCACAGCCCAGCGGCCCCATGATTTCCAGAGGCAGATCGTGAGGAATGGGTACCGCGTTGGCTTCATGCGCCATTGCGTAGGTGGCGAACGAAGACTGGCCGAAAAATTCTCCATGCAACATTTCCTGGCCCTTGCTCAAGGCACTGGAGCCGTCCGCCGCGCGGGATCCGGCAACGTTGTAGGGATAGAAATTGAAGCAGTAGGCCGGTTCGGATTTGATGCAGTTCGGACAGGTATGACAGGAATTGAAAGACAGCACGACATGGTCACCCGGCTTGACGCGTTTGACTTTCGCACCGACCGACTCGACGATGCCCGCGCCTTCGTGACCCAGCACCACCGGCATCGGCATCGGAAAAGCGCCATCGCGGAACACGATGTCGGTGTGGCAGACGCCGGTGCCGACCATGCGCACCAGCACTTCGTCATCGCGCGGACTGCCGACTTCAATGTCCTCGATGAGGAATGGACCACCTGCTTTGCGGACGACGGCTGCCCTGGCTTTTTGCGCCTGACCTGCTGTGCTCATGTTTTCTCCAATCCCGTTGTTCCCGTTGGACGGGGCAGTTTTGATGTTGATATTGTTCAGTAAGATCAATACCGGCTGCTACTACCGAGTATGCATTATATGCGGCCGAGAATGACAATTTGCCGCCCGCGTTCGTATCGGAACACTTTTGCAAACAAGCGTTCTGGACGTGAACTATTGGTACGGTAACATACGGGATTGCCATGGAGCCGTAGTGCAATTAATGCTGCCCAAGTGCGAATGAGCGCCGTCAGAAGATCATCGACGGAGCATGGAGCGGGAGCGGCACTGGCGGTGCCGCACTGGAGCAGACGAAGCCGTCACGGATACCGTCCTCGGTGGACGGGCAATCAAAAATAGCGAGGGGGTATGGCATGGCACTGTTCGACAAAAACGCACTTGGCGGCAAGCGAATCCTGATCACCGGGGGCGGCACCGGCCTTGGCAAAGGCATGGCCAAGCATCTGGCGCAGCACGGCGCGAACGTGCATCTGTGGGGCCGCCGCGAGGCAGTCTTGAAAGAGGCCGCCGACGAGATCAATCAGGCCTGTGGAGTGCAACGTGCGAACTATCAGCCGGTCGATATTCGCCAGTTCGACAGCGTCGATGCCGCCGTCGAGGTGATCTGGACGCAGCACGGACCGCTGACCGGTCTTATCAATAATGCGGCGGCGAACTTCATCGCGCCGACCAAGGATCTCAGCCCGCGCGGCTATGAGGCCATCCGTTCGACCGTGATGGACGGCGCCTTTTTCACGACCATGGCATGCGGCAAGCGCTGGATTGATCAGGGCCTCAAGGGGTCGATCGTTTCGACCCTGGTGACATGGATATTTACCGGTTCGCCCTATGTCACCTCGTCCGCCATGGCAAAAGCCGCCGTGCATGCGATGACCATGTCGCTCGCGGTGGAGTGGGCCAAGTATGGCATCCGCATCAATGCTGTGGTGCCGGGGCCTTTCCCCACCGAGTATGCCTGGCAGATGTTGAACCCGACCAGCGATAGCTCAGTGGGAGCAACCCAGGCCGATCAAGTGCCGATGGGACGCTATGGCGAGATCGAAGAGCTCGGCAATCTGGTGCTGCTCCTGATGTCCGATGGCTGTGACTACATCACCGGTGACGCCATCGTCATTGACGGCGGCCATCATCTCGCCGCGCCTTCGACCTTCGCCGGCCTGAGCAAGATGACCGACGAAGATTGGGCCAAGGCGCGCGATGCCGCCAAAGCGGCCAGTGCTATATCCAAGGCGCAGCGCACCGTGTAATGGTGTTCTGCGGCGAATCAAGAGTTTTCATGAAATCTGTATAGGAGAAGCAAAGTGCGTGGATTGAAAGACAAAGTAGCTCTCGTAACCGGCGCCGCCAGTGGCATCGGTCTGGCCATCGCCAAACGTCTCGCTGAAGAAGGCATGGCGGTCGGCGTGCTTGACATCAATGCCGAAGCGGCTGCCAAGGCCGTTGCCGAGATTCGCGCGGCCGGCGGCAAGGCCGATTCGGAAGCCTGCGACATCACCAGCCCCGAGGCCGCAAAAACTGCCGTTGCTGCGATTGAATCGCGTCTTGGCCCGACCTGGGCGCTGGTCAACAATGCGGGTTGGGATACGCCGACCACCTTCCTCAAGACCACGCCGGACTTCTGGCAGAAGATCATCAACATCAATTATTTCGGCCCGCTCAACATGACCCACGTGGTGGCGAATGGCATGTCCCAGCGTGGCGGCGGCCGCATCATTTTCATTGGCTCCGATGCAGGCCGTGTCGGCTCCACCGGCGAAGTCGTCTATTCCGGCTGCAAGGGCGCCACCATCGCCTTTGCCAAGGCCCTGGCGCGTGAAGTTGCCCGCTACCAGATCACAGCGAACACCATCTGCCCAGGGCCCACCAACACGCCGGCGATGGATGCCTTCGTCGGTGCCGACGAAAAGGGCCAGAAGGTACGCGACGCCATGGTGCGTGGCATGCCGCTGGGCCGCATCGGCGAACCGACCGACTATCCGGGCCTGGTGGCGTTCTTTGCCAGCGACGATGCTGCCTTCATCACCGGCCAGACCATCAGCGTCTCGGGCGGCCTGACGATGCACGGTTAAAAATTTTCGATTAACGACACACCATAGAAACGAGGAAATGATGTCCGAAGTTTACAAAGATATTCTTTATGAAGTGGGCGAGAACGCGGTGCGCATCACCATCAACCGTCCCGAAGTATTCAATGCCTTCCGCAGCCAGACCGTTGAAGAGTTGATCCTGGCTTTCCGTCGCGCTGACGAAGAGCGCTCCGTCAATACCGTGATCTTTACCGGTGCTGGCGACAAGGCGTTCTGTACTGGCGGCGACCAGAAGGTGCACCTCTCCGAAGACGGCCTCTACGGCCCGCGCGGCATGGTCGGCCTGCCAATCGAAGAACTGCAATCCGCCATCCGCGACTGCCGCAAGGTAGTCATCGCTCGCGTGCAGGGCTTCGCCATCGGCGGCGGCAATGTGTTCGCCACGATTTGTGACTTGACCATCGCTTCCGAGAAGGCCCAATTGGGTCAGGTCGGTCCCAAGGTTGGCTCGGTCGACCCCGGCTTCGGCACCGCTTACCTTGCCCGCATCATCGGCGAGAAGCGCGCACGCGAAGTCTGGTTCCTGTGTCGTCGTATTCCGGCGCAGCAGGCTTACGAATGGGGCCTCGTCAATAAGGTCGTGCCGCATGACCAGCTCGATGTCGAGTGCGAAACATGGGCCGCCGAAATCAACGCCATGAGCCCGACCGCGCTGGCCATCGCCAAGCGTTCGTTCAATGCCGACAGCGAAAATATTCGCGGCATCAGCTTCATGGGCGTGGCCGCGGTCAAGGGCTACTACCAGAGCGAAGAGTCGAAGGAAGGCGTGCGCGCGTTCAACGAAAAGCGCAAGCCGGATTTCAAGAAGTATCTCTGATCGTGCTGCGCCGCAACGGCGCAAAGTCAGGAACCAATGCCATCCTCGCAAGGGGATGGCGTTTTTTTTGCTGCGGCCGTGTGGTAGGCTCTGGCGCAGTTCGCAGGCATGCGGATTCCGGTAACGGAATCGCAAAAATAAAAAATCTCTCGGAGGAAGACAATGAGATTGTCGATTGATCGCGGCGTGTTGATCAACACGCTATTCGCCATCCTGTTTGCTTACAGTTGCGCAGCACTTGCGCTCGGCGAGTCCGGTGGTGAACCAGCTCCGGCTGCTGCGGCAAAGATCACGCCCGATGCCGAATGGCCAATGTACAACAAGCAATACGACGGCCAGCGTTACTCGACACTCGACCAGATCAATGCCGGCAATGTCGGCGCGCTGCGCGAAGTCTGCCGCGTGCGGGTGGACAAGGGCGTGTCCTTGCACTCCGGCCCCATCATCGTGAACGGCATCATGTACGTGACCACGGATCTCATCACCGAGGCGATCAATCCGGTGACTTGCGATGTGGTTTGGAAGAACATCTACACCCCGGACAAGCCGGAACACTGGTTCAACAATCGCGGCGTTGCCTATGCGGACGGTCGGCTGTTTCGCGGCACCGGAGATGATCGGGTGCTGGCCATTGATGCCAAGACCGGTAAGGAACTGTGGCGCGTGGTCGCCGGCGATCCCAAGGTCGAGTGGTTTGCTGCGGCGCCGATCGTCTGGCGCGGCATGGTGTTTCTTGGCGTGGCCGGCGCCGAATGGGGCATCAAGGGCCGGATCATGGCCTTCGACGTCAAGACCGGCAAGCGCTTGTGGAACTTCAATCTGGTGCCGCAGGGCAAGGAATTCGGCGTCGACACCTGGAAGGGCGATTCCTGGAAGACGGGCGGCGGCGGCACCTGGTCGACCGTCACGCTGGATGAGGCCACGGGTGAGCTGTTCATTCCGGTGGCCAACGCGGCGGCCGACTTTGACCAGTCGGACCGGGGGCATGGAAGTAACTTGTTCACCGATTCGATAGTGGTGCTGGATGCGCGCAGCGGCAAGCTCAAATGGTGGTACCAGGCCACCATCAATGACGACAAGGACCGGGATATCGGCGCGGCGCCGATGCTGTTTACGATGGCCGACGGGCGCAAGGCCGTGGCAGCCGGTTCCAAAGATGGTTATCTCCACGTGGTTGATCGCGAAAGCCACAAACTGCTGTACAAGCAAGCAGTGACCACCATCAGCAACGTCGACGCGAGGGTCACCCCCGAGGGGGTACACGTCTGCCCGGGCTCTCTGGGCGGCGTGCAGTGGAACGGACCAGCCTACGATCCGCAGCAAAAGACCATCGTGGTCGGTTCGGTGGACTGGTGCGGTACCTTTACCTCGAAAAAGACGAAGTACAAGTACGGCGACTTCTACTACGGCGGCACCTGGCAACTGGACAAGACGCCTGGCAAGGGCTGGATCAGCGCCTTCGACGCCGACTCCGGCAAGCTGCGCTGGAAGTACGCGGCACCAGCGCCGGTGGTTTCTGGCATCACGCCGACGGCCGGCGGTATCGTCTTTGCCGGCGACATGAATGGCAGCTTCTATGCCCTGCGCAGCACGGATGGCGAAGTGCTCAAGAAACTCGAGACTGGTGGGCCGATCGCGGGCGGCATCGTCACCTACACGATCGCGGGCAAGCAATATGTCGCGCTCAACTCGGGCAATATTTCGCGCGTGCCATGGGGCAATGCCGGCATCCCCAGCGTCATTATCTATACGGTGGGTGATGTTCCGCAACCGGATGCGGGCTCCACCGCGCCGTTGCCCTCACCGGATGGCGACAAGCCGGCCGAACATGCTGCGGCCGCCCCGGCCCACCTCGTCGCCGATGCGGTGCACGGCAAGGCGATCTACAACCGGATTTGCATCGCCTGTCACGGCGCCTCCGGAGAAGGACAGTCCGGCCCGCCGTTGAAGGGAATCGGCAAGCGACTCAACGCCGTGCAACTGCTGGGCGCGATCAAGAATCCCAAGCCGCCGATGCCGGTGCTGTATCCGTCGGTACTGAATGAACAGGACGTCACCGACGTGGCGGCGTTCGTCGGTTCGCGCTGAGTCGATGCAACGGATCGGGCTGGTCACTCTGCTGACGCTGTTTGCGGCAACCGCGATTGCAGGGGACATCGCCTACGTCAGCAATCAGGCTGGCGGTGTCAGTCGCATCGATCCGGCAAGCCTGGTGATACTGGACAGCATCGACCTGTCGGACAGCGCGCCGCGTGGCCTGGCGGTCACGCCTGATGGAAAACTCCTGCTCACCGCGAATCAGAAGAGCGGCGACGTTGCCGTGATCGACACCCAGTCACTGAAAATCGTGCGCCGCATTCCGATTGGCAAGAATCCCGAGTTCATGCGCATACTGCCCGACGGTAGCAAGGCTTTCGTCACCTATGAGCCGGGTTCTTCCGGTGGCCCCCCGAGTGGTAATGGCGGCAAGGGCGGCAAGGGCGGCAACGATGATGACGACGACGTAACACCGGCGCATGTTGCGGTGATCGACCTGCACACGTGGACGGTGGTGGCTTCGATCATAGGTGCACCGGAAACCGAGGGCATCGAATTTAGTGTCGACAACAAACAGCTCGTCGTTTCCAATGAAGGCGACGATACCCTGACGGTCTATGCCACCGCCGATGGCAAGCTGTTGAGGACGATTAATCTGAGCACCTGGGGTCATCGGCCACGCGGCATCAAGCGGTCGCCGGATGGAAAACACTATGTCGTCACGCTGGAAAACTCCAATGCCTTGCTGATCCTCGACACAGACTTCCATGTTGTCAAATCGGTGCCGACCGGCATCGGACCCTACGGCGTGGCCTTCGACAAGGCGGGCAAACGGATCGTGGTCGCGGCCTCGCGGGGCGGGCGATTGCAGGTGTTCGATGCGGAAACCTATGCGTCCGTTGCCGACATCGCGATCGGCAAGCGCTGCTGGCATTTCACCTTCACGCCGGACGAGCGCCGCATCCTGGTGGCTTGCGGCACATCGAATGACGTGGAAGTGATCAATGCCGCCAGCTATCAGCTCACCACAACGATTCCCGGATTCAACAAGCCCTGGGGCATCGTGATCTATCCCAAGGCCAACGGCAGCCTCGAAACAAAGACTGCGCCCTGATAGAATCTGCATTGCCGCAGCGCGACCCGGAAACAGAAAAGCCCCGGAAACCTGGGGTTTGCGGGGCCTTGCCATTCATCAATCGTTGCTAAGTTCCCGTGGTGCCCAGGAGAGGACTCGAACCTCCACACCTTGCGGCGCATGGACCTGAACCATGTGCGTCTACCAATTCCGCCACCTGGGCAAGGGGCTTGCAAAAGAGCGGCGGATTCTAAAGGAAACCAGAAAATTGTCAAACAAGAAAAACCAGAAACTATCCAGGATACGTGCCGCTGACCCGCATCTGGCGCGGGAACGCGCGAAATACGATCATCCATTGCCGAGTCGTGAGTACGTGCTCGACGTAGTGGCGGAGCAGGGCGTTCCAGTGACTTTCGAAAGAGTCTGCGAACTGATGGATGTCTCGGCCGACGAACGTGAAACCTTTCAACGCCGCATGGGCGCCATGGCGCGCGATGGTCAATTGATGCAGAACCGGCGCGGCGACTGGCTGTTGCCGACCAAGGCTGACCTGATTCGCGGCAAGGTGCAGGGCCACGCGGACGGCTATGGCTTCCTCGTGCCCGAGGACGGCGGCGCTGACATCTTTCTTTCCACCAAGGAAATGGAAAAGATGCTGCACGGCGACCGTGCCATCGTTCGCGTCATCGGCACCGATCGCAAGGGCCGGCCCGAAGGCAAGGTGGTCGAGGTCACCGATCATGCCAATAGCCGCGTCGTCGGTCGCGTCACCGAAGAACATGGCGTATGGTTCGTCGTCGCGGAGAACCGTCGCATCAGTCAGGACATCCTGCTGGCGCCAGCGGAGAAGGGCAGCAAGGCGCCCAAGCTCAAGGCCGGGCAGGTGGTGATGGTCGACATCATCGAACAGCCTTCCAAGACCTCGCAGCCCATCGGCCGCGTGGTGGAGGTGCTCGGCAACTACGCTGATCCCGGCATGGAAATCGAAATCGCGCTGCGCAAGCATGACCTGCCGTTCGAGTTTTCCGAGGAGGCCTTGGCGCAGGCGAAGAAACTTCCCGACGTGGTGACCAAGGCCGACTGGAAGGGGCGCGAAGATCTGACCAGTCTGCCGCTGGTGACCATCGACGGCGAAACCGCGCGCGACTTCGATGATGCGGTGTATTGCGAGGCGCAGGGCAAGGGCTTCCGCCTGATCGTCGCGATTGCCGACGTGTCGCACTATGTGACCATCGATTCGCCGCTGGATCGCGACGCCTATGAACGCGGCAACTCGGTGTACTTCCCGCGCCGCGTGATTCCCATGCTGCCGGAAAAAATCTCCAACGGCCTGTGTTCGCTCAATCCGAATGTCGAGCGCCTGTGCATGGTCTGCGACATGGATATTTCATCCTCCGGGGTGATCAAGAACTATCGTTTCTATCCGGCGGTGATGCATTCCAAGGCGCGCCTCACCTACACCGAAGTGGCGGCGGCCCTGTACGAAAAAATACCGGCCGCGCGCAACAAGCTCGGCGCGCTGCTGCCGCATCTGGAAACGCTGGACCGCTTGTTCCGCATCCTCGAAGGCGCGCGCAGCAAGCGCGGCGCCATCGACTTCGACACCGCCGAAACGATCATGGTGTTCGACGACAAGGGCAAGATCCTGCGCATCGAACCCTACGAACGTAATGACGCCCATCGCCTGATCGAGGAATGCATGCTGGCCGCCAATGTCTGCGCGTCCGAGTACTTGCGCGAAAATGGACAGCCGGTGGTGTATCGCATCCATCCCGAACCGAAACCGGAAAAGGTCACCAAGCTGCGTGACTTCCTCGGCACCTTCGGTCTGCAGCTTGGCGGCGGCGACAGCCCGACTGCCAAGGATTATTCCAAGCTGCTCGACAAGATCCAGGACCGGCCCGACAAGGCGCTGCT
>JAYUGL010000262.1:0-10445 GCA_043738385.1 Sterolibacteriaceae bacterium | reverse complement strand
CATCCTTGCGCATCGCCTTGACGTTTTCGCGGGCCACAATGTTGGAGCCGATGGCCGCCTGAATCGCGACATCGTACATTTGGCGCGGAATCAGTTCGCGCATCTTGGCGGCCAACTCCCGGCCGCGATAGGGCGCGTTGCTCCGGTGCACGATCAGCGACAACGCATCGACCTTTTCACCGTTGATCAGGGTATCGAGCTTGACCACGTCGGCGGCGCGATACTCCTTGAACTCGTAGTCGAGCGAAGCATAGCCACGCGAGACCGATTTCAACTTGTCGAAGAAGTCCATCACCACTTCGGCCATCGGCATTTCGTAGGTCAACTGTACCTGGCGGCCGTGATAAGCGATGTCCATCTGCCGGCCGCGCTTCACCTCGCACAGGGTGATCACCGCGCCCAGATACTCCTGAGGCATGAAAATTTTGGTGGTGATGATCGGTTCGCGAATCTCCTCGACCTTCTGCAACTCGGGAAGCTTGGCCGGGTTTTCCACCAGGATCTCGTTGCCGTCGGTCATCCGCACCTGATACACCACCGTGGGCGCGGTGGTGATCAGGTTTTGGTCGAACTCCCGCTCCAGCCGCTCCTGCACGATCTCCATGTGCAGCAGGCCGAGGAAGCCGCAACGAAACCCAAACCCCAGCGCCTGCGACACTTCGGGCTCGTATTGCAGCGAGGCATCGTTGAGCTTGAGTTTTTCCAGCGCCTCGCGCAACTGGTCGTACTGGTTGGCTTCGATCGGGTACAGGCCGGCAAACACCTGCGGCTTGATTTCCTTGAAACCTGGCAGCGCTTCGCTGGCGGGCCGCTCGGCGCTGGTCACGGTGTCGCCGACTTTGGCCGCCTTCAACTCCTTGATACCGGCGGTGATGAAGCCCACGTCACCTGCCGAAAGCGTTTCCCTGGTCAGCGCCTTGGGGGTAAACACGCCGACCTGTTCGCACAAATGCACGGTGCCGGTGGACATCAAACGGATTTTTTCCTTGGCTCTCAAGCTGCCATCCACCACGCGCACCAGCATCACCACGCCGACATAGTTATCGAACCACGAATCGATGATCAGGGCCTTCAGCGGCGCCTTTAAATCTCCTTTGGGCGCGGGGATGCGGGCAATGACGGCATCCAACACATCGTCGATGCCCATTCCGGTCTTGGCCGAGCAGGGGATGGCGTCTGTGGCGTCGATGCCGATGACTTCCTCGATTTCGCGCTTTGCGTTTTCCGGATCGGCTTGCGGCAGATCCATCTTGTTGAGCACCGGCACCACCTCAACGCCCTGCTCGATCGCGGTGTAGCAATTGGCCACGGTCTGGGCTTCTACGCCCTGCGACGCATCCACGACCAGCAATGCGCCTTCGCAGGCGGCCAGTGAGCGGCTCACCTCGTAGGAAAAGTCGACGTGCCCCGGCGTGTCGATCAGGTTCAGGTTGTAGCGCTTGCCGTCGCGCGCCTGATAGCGCAGCGCGGCGGTCTGCGCCTTGATGGTGATGCCGCGCTCGCGTTCCAGGTCCATGGAGTCGAGCACCTGCTCTTCCATTTCCCGATCCGAAAGGCCGCCGCAGCGCTGGATGATGCGATCCGCCAGCGTTGACTTGCCGTGATCGATATGGGCGATGATCGAGAAGTTGCGGATGTGATCCATGCGGAACAACCGCGCCGTTGTGGCGCCTTGGGAAACCTGCGAAAGGCGCGGATTCTAGCGGAAACCGGCCAGATAGGCACGTACCGCCTGCTCATCCAGATAGTAATGGCAGAGTGTGCGACCTTCGGCTTCGAGCACGGGCACCCATTCGTCGAATTTAGCTTCCAGCGCGGGATCCGCGTCGACATCGACCACGTTCACTTCAAAAACATGCTCGCCGCGCAAAGCTTCAAGCGCGGCGAGCATCTCCTCACACAAATGACAGTAGGTCCGGCTGTAAAGCGTCAGTTGCGGCGTCCCGTCGACTTTGCCCGAACAGGCCCTTCGACCTTGCTCAGGGCAGGCTTACTTGCCGGCACCAAACCCCTTGATCGTGATGTAGGTCTGGTTGTCGCCGCGCCGCACTTGAAGCGAGAACGTGGCGGACTTGTCTAGCTGCGACAGCAGGCTATCGAACTGGGCGGCCGACTTGACCGATGTTTTGACGCCCTTGTGGATCAAGGTCAGGATGACATCGCCCGGCCTGAGATCCAGGCGGGCATCGCGCACATCCTCGACAATCACGCCGCCGTCGATGCCCAACTGTTTCTTCTGCTCGCCACTGAGTTCCGACACCACCAGACCGAGCCGGTTGGCGCTCGATGCCTCGCTCGGCTTGTTGCGCCGCTTGCCGCTGCGCTGTGCCGGAGCGCCATCGTCGGGCATTTCGGCAACCGTTATTGAAAGATTGCGCGACGCGCCCTTGCGCCAGAGCTCCACCGGCACAGTGTTACCCGGCCGGGTCATGGCCACGATGCGCGGCAGATCGGCTGACTGGCCAACCGGCTTGCCATCGAACTTGAGGATGACATCTCCCTCCTCGATGCCGGCCTTATCGGCCGGGGTATCCTTTTCCACCGCGGCCACCAGAGCCCCTTGGGCCCTGGCCAGGCCAAAGGACTCGGCCAGATCCTTGGTGAACTCCTGGATCGCCACGCCAATACGGCCGCGGCTGACTTTGCCATGCGCCAGCAGCTGGTTTTTCACTTCCATCGCGATGTCGATGGGAATCGCGAACGAAAGACCCATATAACCGCCACTGCGGCTGTATATCTGGGAATTGATGCCGACGACCTCGCCCCGCATGTTGTACAGCGGCCCGCCGGAGTTGCCCGGGTTGATCGCGGCATCGGTTTGAATGAAAGGCACATAATTTTCCTGGGGCAGTGAGCGCCCCTTGGCGCTGACGATTCCGGCCGTCACGGTGTTTTCGAGTCCAAACGGCGAACCGATGGCCAGGACCCACTCGCCGACTTTCAGCTTGTTCGGATCGCCCAAGGTCGCCATCGGCAGGCCCGATGCTTCGATCTTGATCAGGGCCACGTCACTGCGCCGATCCGAGCCGAGTACCTTGGCCTTGAACTCACGCTTGTCGGTGAGTTTGACGACAACCTCGCTGGCATCGGCGACAACGTGGGCATTGGTCAGGATATAGCCATCGGCACTCACAATGAAACCCGACCCGGTACCATGGTTTTCAAATTCTCTCGGCATGCCGGGCCCCGGCCCTTGGCCCTGCCCCGGGCCGAAGCGGCGGAAGAATTCGAAGGCCGGATCGTCTTCATCCAAGGGGGATCCGCCCTGCATCATGCGATTGCCCTTGACGACCTGCGTCGTGCTGATGTTGACCACCGCGGCGCCCTGCTTCTCGACCAGCCCGGTGAAATCCGGCAGGTCTTTCATCTGCGCACCGGCAAGCCCCGTCGCGGCCAACAGTCCAAGAAATACAACAAGACGTTTGAGCATATTCATGTTTCCTTCTGAAAGTGATGTTGTGTGAAACGCAATTGCCAACGCTGCGATACCGCAGATCCTCTACCGCTTTCCCGCTTCGATGCCGTCGCCCAGTCTCTTCAAGGCGGCGACGGGCACATCACCCATCACCACCACCAGAACACCGCCTGCGAGCCGCTTGTAGACGTTGATGGCGCCCATCGCAAACATGCCGATCTCGGGTTTTGGCTTGCCTTCAAGCAGTGGTTCGATGAACACCGAGATTGCCGCGAGTCCGTCCGAAAACACCACATGCCTGCTCTCGGGCGCGTCGGGGCGCGACGGTCGCTTCATCTCCGAGACACGGCGAAAGCCGGGGATCTGGTTGCGGAATACCCAGGCGCCATCGTCGCCAACGCTCTCGGTCGAGCGCAGGTCGTGTACCTTCCATTCCCCATCACGAGTGTTGGCGCGTGCTTTGAGCGCCTCGCGATCAATCGGGCCACCAATGCGGAGCTCGGTAAAGGTGAAACTTTCCAGAGACTCGCCATGTTCGGCGCGCAAACTGGCCTTCAACAGCAAACCGGATTTCGCATCCACCCAGAACTGCCGGCCGTAGCGGAATTCGTCGCGCGGATCGGCCAGTATCGACTGGGTTTCGAATCCCGCTACACGCGCGGGTGTGCCGGAACGAATGAGATAAACCTCGGTCAGTCCGCCCGGGCCTTCCGGTAACACCGCGGGAAAACTGCGCCGGGTGGTGCGCCGCTCGAGCACCAGTAAGTGGCTGTCGGGCAAATAGCATTTGACCTCGTTGTCTTCGCGCGTCACTTCACGCGGGCTGCCATCGAGCACTTCCAACCGTTCCAACTCTCGGCCACCGTCCACTGCATGCACCAGGCGGGAAGTTTCAGTGCGTGAATCGCTTTGGTAAATGAAGGTGCCGGTGTAGGTCAGCGACCGGGAAACCTCATTGGCCCGCTGCATCCAGCGCAATGCATCGGCGGAACTTTGGGCCAGCGCCGGCACGGCGAATCCGGCCAGCAACAAAAAGAAAACCCTGTAAAGCATCACTTCCCGAAGCCGAGGGCAACCGTACGGATATGTTCCGTACCACCCTGAAATTGCATGTTGGCGCTTTGCGCCTGATGGGCAATGACATATTCCTGCATGTCATGCGCGGCGACGGTTCGAACTGCGGCGGGCGCATTTTGCGCCACGGTCGGAACGGCAACCTCATGGGACTGCTGCATAGCCAACCATCCGACGACCACCACTCCGGACAAAGAGGCCGCCAGCGCCAGTGTCGGGCGCTGCCATGCGCGACGCGGCTTGGGCGTCAGAACGGTCGGCTCCTCACGCAGCCGCATCATCACGGTATCGGTGATATCGGCGCCAAACGCGGCCTCCCCGCGCAGCGCGTCGCCGATCAACTGGTAACTGCGGCAGCCTTGTCGCAAAGCGATATTGTCTGCGAACGATGCGAACAACCGGGCGGCCTCATCGTCATCGAGTTGACCATCGAAAAGTGCGGAAATTTTTTCTTCCATGTTTACCACCTCGTATCCGGCGCCGTATCCAAAAGGGGGCGCAACTCCGCGGCAATGGCTTCACGAGCCCGAAAAATTCGGGAACGCACCGTGCCGATCGGGCAATCCATCACTTGCGCAATTTCCTCATACGCCAGCCCATCAATCTCGCGCAGCGTGATGGCTGTCTTCAGATCATCGGGCAACCGTTCCATCGCCGCATTCACCACTTCCACAATCTGCTTTGACATCAGCACCCGTTCAGGGGTGTCGACATCGCGCAGCAATTCTCCCTCGTCGTATTGTTCTGCGTCTTCACTACTTACGTCAGAACTGGTCGGCGTACGGCGGCGATTGGCCACCAGCCAGTTCTTGGCGGTATTGATCCCGATGCGATACAACCAAGTATAAAACGCACTCTCGCCGCGGAAGTTGGGCAACGCGCGATAAGCCTTGATGAAAGCCTCCTGCGCCACATCTTCCGCTTCCGCCTGATCGCGAACCAAACGCGACACCAGCCTGATCAACTTGCGCTGATACTTGGTGACCAGCAGTCCGAAAGCCTGCTTGTCACCCGCCTGCACGCGCTCCACCAGCGCCTGATCTGCTTCGCGCTCTCCCATTGGGGGTTATCCCTGTTTTTGTCGGCAGCCCTCACGGACCGGGCTGACTTAGTATACCTAGGCTGTCCAGCCTACGCGCAGCATTTTCCCACCTGTGCAACAGACCGGCCCACTCCGTGTTAGTTCCATTGCTGATGAAAGCAAGTGGGGTGGTATATTTGGCAGCCACAATGAAATCCTCCGCCATCCTCCATTACGACGTGCTGGTCATCGGCAGCGGCCTGGCCGGTCAGTCGTTGGCCTTGCGTCTGGCTGAAAGCCGTCGCGTCGCCCTTGTGACCAAGTTGAATCTGGAGAACACCGCCACGGCCTGGGCCCAAGGCGGCATCGCGGCGGTGATGGACGAAGCCGATTCAGTCAATTCCCACATCAACGATACGCTGACCGCAGGCGCCGGCCTTTGCGACGCCAAGGCCACGCGCTATGTCGTCGAGCACGGCCGCGCCGCTGTCGAATGGCTGATCGACCAGGGTGTGCCGTTCACCCGTGACGACTCGAACACTGGGTTTCATCTGACGCGCGAGGGCGGACATAGTCAACGGCGCATCATCCATGCCGCCGATGCGACCGGCGCGGCGGTACAACATACGCTCACCGAAAAAGTCCGCGCTCATCCCAACATCGATGTACTTGAACGCCACGTCGCCATTGACCTGATCACCGGCGCCAAGCTCGGCCTGACCGACAATCGATGCTGGGGGGGCTACCTCCTCAACATCGACAGCAATCACGTCATCACGGTCGGTGCCGCGCATACCGTGCTGGCCACCGGCGGTGGTGGCAAGGTCTATCTCTACACCACCAATCCGGACACGGCCACCGGGGATGGCTATGCCATGGCGTGGCGCGCCGGCTGCCGGGTGGCGAACATGGAGTTCATCCAGTTTCACCCGACTTGCCTCTATCATCCAAAAGCCAAGTCCTTCCTGATTTCTGAAGCCGTGCGCGGCGAGGGCGCCCTGCTGCGCCTGCCCGACGGCACGCGCTTCATGCCCGATCACGACCCGCGCGCCGAACTGGCGACCCGCGATGTGGTGGCGCGCGCCATCGACTTCGAGATGAAAAAACGCGGCGTGGACTGCGTCTTCCTCGACATCACCCACAAGCCCGCGGAATTCATCAAGAGCCACTTTCCCAACATCTATGCCCGCTGTCTGGACCTGGGAATCGACATCACCAAGGAATGGATACCCGTGGTGCCTGCGGCCCACTTCTGTTGCGGTGGAGTGATCACCGATCTGGCCGCACGCACCGATTTGCCGGGTCTTTATGCCGTTGGCGAAACGGCCAGCACCGGTCTGCATGGTGCCAATAGATTAGCCAGTAATTCGTTGCTTGAATGTCTGGTGTTCGCCCAGGCGGCCGCCAAAGATATCGAGAGGCAAGAGCCGGCAACACAGCCCAAGCTGCCGCGCTGGGATGAAAGCCGCGTCACCGACGCCGACGAAGAAGTGGTGATCGCCCACAACTGGGATGAACTGCGCCGCTTCATGTGGGACTATGTCGGCATCGTGCGCACCAACAAGCGGCTGGAACGCGCCGTGCATCGCATCAATCTGCTGGAGCGGGAGATCGAGGAGTTTTACGCCAACTTCCGTGTCAGCAATGACTTGATCGAACTGCGTAACCTGGTCCTCAGCGCTTACCTGATTGTGCGCAGCGCGCAACAGCGCAAGGAGAGCCGCGGGCTGCATTTCAGTCCGGACTATCCGAAAACACTGGCGACAGCGAAAGATACGATACTCAAACCCCGCTAATACGGGTGGCCTGCATCACCATCAGGCCAAGCACTTCAAGGAGTACAGAGGATCGCATTGGCGTGCATGGTATCGAGGTATTCCTTGACCAACGTGACCAGGCCATCATGGACGGTGATCAGAAAATGATAGCGATTGTTATAGGTCCGCCCGCTGTTGGTGTGGGCAAGCGATTCAGCTTCCACCGCCACCCAGCCCCCCTCCGCGGTGAGCACCTTGGGCGTAATGAGTATCGGGCCCTTTAGGGTATCTGCCACGCCCATCAGCAGCGTGGTGAATGCGGCCTTGTCATAGTACCGGAGATCGGCGTCGTACCCGCAACCCACTAGGTGGCGGAGTCGGCCATCATGCCCATGGTTCGGGCAACATCTCCCGAGGAGAACGCTTCCAGAAACTGCGTGACGACTTGCTTGTTGGGTTCTTCCTGACGCATGATTTTTGTTCTCCATATTCGGGGTAAACAAGCCACGCCAAAAATGCGTGAATCTCACAATAGCGTGCCAAAGAATTTCGTCGGGTGACTAACAGGGGCTCAACAGAAACAGTCTGAACGATCCATGCGCCACATCATGTGGTCACCTCAACTTCGATCATCCCGTCTGACACGGTCACCGGATACGTCCGTATCGGCGTCTTGGCAAGCGCTGCCGGCACACCGGTCCTGAGGTCGAAGCGCGCGCCATGCTTGGGGCAGAACAAATGCACGCCCCTCACTCGTCCGCCCTCAAGCTTCGCCATCATGTGCGAACACCTATTCTCGACGGCGAAAACACCTTTTTCCGTGCGGCAAACAAGGACCGAACATCCGTCAACGGAAACCGCCTTGTTGCTGTTCTCCGGCAAATCGGAAAGTTGCATCACCGGGATCCGACGGAGGCTGCTCATCGCTCCATTGTGCTGTGACTCGAATTATTTTTCGCCATTGATGTAGCGATCAACCTCGCGATGGAAGTACCGCACGCGCTGCTCCTGTTCTCCCCAAAGCGGCCCTTTGAAACCGCGCGACTTGAGGCCCTGCTGAATATTCGGTACCAGCTCGAAATCCTGCAACAGTACCGGCCCGATTTCCGGAGTCACATCGGCCGGCCAGCGCTCGATATCCGGCCGTGTTTCACCGGTGACGTCCAGTTCCTTCGGCATCGCCATCCACGCCGGCACATCGTAATTCGGTTCATCAACATGGCGGTAAAGCAGGATGTTGTCGTAGTAGAAACGTTCCGGATCGGTGGGATGCGGCACGAAACGCATGATGAAGACGCCCTCGGCGTGCATTCCCATCTGCACGTTGGGGAACATGCCGGTGATCCAGCCGTCACTCAACTGTCCATCGGTCAGTTGGTCCCACTCCTTGATGCCAAGTCGCGCGGCGCGCTCGCGTTTGGCGATCTGAATATCACGGCGCGTGTCGGCCACGGTGCCGGTATAGGTCTCGGGGTCAATGCCGGCATCACGCAGGAATATCTTCGTCCCCTCGTCGATCGCGCGTACATGCGGAACCTCGTGCCGGTGCGACTTGATACCGAACATCATGATCATGCGGCTAAAGCCGTTCTTATAAAGGTCGACCTGACTGAACTCCTCGATCGACCCTTGCGTCTGCGGGTGGATGTGCGGCAGATGATAGGACTCGTAGAAGGTATCCACACCGGTCTTCCAGTTGCTCTTCCACTCGCTGCGCGTGTGGCGCACCAGCTTCATCGTATCCATGCCGTAGGATTCTAGATAGCCTTCGGGCAGGCCCATCCATTCGTGCAACGGGGGTGCCTTGCCATCCATGTTGATGAACACCAGGCCGGCCATCGTGTCGCAGCGGACTTCAGTCAGGCCCGGGCGATGGGCAATAAGTTTTCGGTTGAAAGTCTCTTCGTCGACGATCTTTTGCAGTTCACCGTCGCAGCCGAACTGCCAGCTGTGAAACGCACAGGTGAAGCTGTCGGCGGTGCCGCGATCCACCTGGCACACGCGATTGCCACGATGTGGGCAGGCGTTATAAAAGGCCTTGATCGAACCATCCTCCTGACGAACGATCAGGAACTCCTCATGTCCGTGCTGGAAAAGCGTGTAGTCACCGGATTCGCGAATATCTGCGGTCACCGCCGCCAGCAGCCAGACGTGCGGCCACAGGTGCTGCCATTCCTTCTGCATGAATTCGGACGAGTAATGGCGGGAAGGATCAACCACGTCGAGGCCGTTGTCGATGCGCGGCGAGTTACCCTCCAACGATCCCGGAGGCGCATTCAGATTGAGGGGAAAATCGAATTTTGGTTGGGCGCTCATGATGGACACTCCTTGCGAAATGGTCAGGTAACGGAGATGCGAACGACGTGGCCGTAGTCCACCGGGAGAATCACGCCATTCAGATAAGAACCGGCCTCACTGGTGAGCAACAACAGCGGGCCATCCAGTTCTTCCAGACGCCCCACCCGCTTGGCCGGCAGGTTCTCGACCTCAATCTTACCTTCCGGGCTGTCAAAATACCAATCGACCATTTCGGTACGGAAGTAGCCCGGCGCAATCGAATTGGCGCGGATGTTGTGCGGCAACAGGTCGATGGCCAGCTGCTTGGTGAACTGGATCAATGCCGCCTTGGCGCTGCCGTAGATGGACAGATAGGGCTTGGTCAGCTGGCCGGTAATCGAGGTGATATTGACGATACAGCCGGGTTTCTTGGCGGCGATGAGTCGTTTGGAAAACTCGCGTGCCATGCGCATCGAGCCCTGCACGTTCACATTGAACAGGTTTTCCCATTGTTCGTCGGTGATGTCGGGAAATGGTGCAAACACAATCTGCCCGGCATTGTTAACCAGGATGTCGATTGTGCCGAAGGCCTTCTCCGCTTCGTCAAATGCCCGCGTCACGCTCGCGGTGTTGCCGATGTCCAGTTCGATGGCCACTGCCTGGCCGCCATTGTCGCGAACGGTCTTGGCAGAGGCCTCTATCGAATCCTTGCGTCGCGCCGCGCAGACCACGCGCGCACCGGCTTCGGATAATGTCTGTACGAAATGCCGACCCATGCCGCTACTGGCCCCGGTCACCAGCGCTGTCTTGCCAACCAGCGAAAAACGTTCAATGGCTTTGCTCATGAATTCTGTCTCCTGTTTATGGTCATTGTGTGGACTCGGGACTGCCCGCGATATCC
>JAYUGL010000261.1:0-3757 GCA_043738385.1 Sterolibacteriaceae bacterium | reverse complement strand
CCGCCGAGCTGGCGCGGGTGACGGTGTGGATTGGCGAGCTGCAGTGGCGGCTGCTGCACGGCTACGAGTTCAAGACCAATCCGGTGCTGGAGCCGCTCGACCATATCGAGTGCCGCGACGCGCTGCTGGATTTCCCCGCTGAACCACCCAGCGAATCCCCGAATAAACTCCCTCTCCCCCTGGGAGAGGGCAGGGGTGAGGGCCGCCCCCGCATCCTTGAAGCCGCTTGGCCGAAAGCCGATATCGTGATCGGGAATCCGCCGTTTTTGGGAGGCAGCAAGAAGCGCCGGGAACTGGGCGATGTGTACTTTGAAGCGCTGGACACGGTGTTTTCGGGGCGTGTTCCGGGAGGCGCGGACCTGGTTTGCTACTGGTTCGACAAAGCCCGCCTGGCCATTGCAGGCAAGGGCTTGAGCGCTGCGGGAATGGTCGCCACGCAAAGCATTCGAAGCGGTTCAAACCGTGCGGTGCTCGATGCCATCAGAAAAGAAACCCGCATTTTCGATGCGTGGAGTGACGAGGCTTGGGTGAACGAAGGCGCCGCCGTGCGCGTGTCACTGATATGTTTTGGCGCGGGTGGAGTCTGTTTTCTGAACGGTAAACCCGTCGAGCAGATTACTGCCGAGTTGGGTAGTTCGGTTGAAAGCGACATGTCGCTTGCGAAGCCGCTGCCTGAAAATGCCGGCGCCAGCTTTGAAGGGACCAAGAAATACGGCGATTTCGATATTTCGGGGGAACTGGCTCGCTCGTGGCTGCGCCAGCCCAACCCGCATGGGCGACCCAATTCCGACGTGGTCAAGCCGTGGCGTAACGGACAAGGGCTTGCCAACAGGCCTACCGACACCTGGATCATTGATTTCGGCGCCAAGGCAAGCGAATCCGAGGCCGCTTTGTATGAAGCGCCTTTTGCATATGTGCTGGGCTTGGTGAAGAGCGAACGGGTGAAAGCAAAGTTACTTGACAACTGGTGGCTGCATGAACGTCCGCGCGGAGCAATGCGCATTGCCATGTTGCCGCTTTCCCGTTATGTCGCCACGGTTCGCGTATCAAAGCATCGTTACTTCTGTTTTTTGAATTCAACGGTTTTGCCGGACACTCGTTTAAATGTTTTCGCTCGTTCAGATGACGCAAGTTTTGGAATTCTCAGCTCGCGCATTCACGAAGTCTGGTCGCTGGCGCAGGCGTCAATGCACGGCGTTGGCAACGATCCGACCTACAACGCCAAGTCCTGCTTCGAAACCTTCCCCTTCCCAGAAGGCCTGACCCCCGCCGACACCGCGCACCAACGCACCGAGCGCGTCGGGGGGAGCCCTCACCCCAGCCCTCTCCCGGCGGGAGAGGGAGCAAGTGTCGAAGCGGGAGCCGGGGACGCCGGAATCATTCCTGCTGGTCTTTCCGGCGACGCGCGAACAGCCGCCGAAAAAATCGCCATCGCCGCCAAGCGCCTGAACGACCTGCGCGAAAGCTGGCTCAATCCGCCCGAATGGACGCAGCGCGTTTCCGAGGTGATTCCGCTGGGAATGGACGCGTCGCCGTACCCCGACCGCATTCTGCCCAAACACGGCCATGAAAAAGAACTCGCCGAGCGCACGCTGACCAAGCTCTACAACCAGCGCCCGGCCTGGCTCGACGCAGCCCACAAGGCGCTGGAAGCCGCAGTGGCCGCAGCTTACGGCTGGGTCGACTACAGCGCCGAAATGCCTGATGAAGAAATCCTCAAGCGGCTGCTGGCGTTGAATCTTGAGCGGGCGGTCAAGGCCACTGTTTAACCTAGAAACGGCAGTTGGATGCGCCCGAGTGTGCCGTGATTGGCGCGTCAAGCGCGGTGCAATCGGATGCATAGCGCTGTCACCCATCAGGTGAACGCGATCGAAGCCGGAAGAGTCCGTGTGCATGCAGCTTTTCTGAAGTTGTCAAGCGGTCAATTGCCGTTTCTAGGTTTAATGACTTACTGATATGGCGAAGGATGATGTGGTGTCTCAGTTTGAATTCAGCTTAAGACCTTAAGGCGTTGGTCAGCGGCGTGCGCCTGAGTGGCGGCTTTGCAGCGGAAGGAGTCATTCGGGCAGACTTCCTACTGGGCTACAGTGGTAACCACGTGAAATGTCGGGAAGTCAACTCTGCACTACCCAATTTGGACAGAATAGACGACAAGGTTTTGGGGTAAGCAAATGACTTCGATTTTCTTGGTATTTGGGGGCAAAGCGAGTCTGTACGTGTCTCGCCGGCTGATGGATTATTCGTATTCGGGGAGGGAATTCGAGTTTATCCAGTCGGACATCCTGGGCGCCCAGGATATTCGCCGATCTACATCACGTTAGGCCGCGTTCATGAGCACCCCGGAAGAGCCGTACCACTACCCTTTCTCCTTGCATAGCGAACTGGACTCAGTGTCGCTTGGCAATGATCTGTGGCTCCGAGCGCTGGACGAGGGAACGCGTCGGGCGCTGCTCAAGATTTACAACGTTGAATGGGACGAGGAAGGCCGCCTCAAGAGCTACATCTCTTCCTCCTTTGACCAGCTCATGTCCCCCGATCTGGACAGGACTATCGAGTTCTATTCGAGCAACTTTGTCTTGTCGACCGGCAGCACGACTCTTGCTCGCGACTTCAACTTTGCCCTGAAACTGATCGGCCTGTCGAAGTCCTCCCTGTATATCGGCTACAAAGGGGAAGCGGTAGCCTTCCAAGCGCCGCCTTGCTACTTCGGTAGGCAAAGACTTCGATTGGATGCAGCGGGCGTGACGGAACTGAAAGAGATATTGGACTTGGTCGGCAGGAGAGCGGAAGATCCCAAGCTCTCGCTCATGAGAGACATCTGGATGTATTCGATGTCCGATGCACCGCGTCAGGAGAGTCGATTCGTTGAGGTATCTACGTTGTTAGAGATGCTTCTCCTTCCGAAGCAGTCGCCCGAGCTTGCGTTCAGATTTGCTTTGCGCGTTGCCAAGATCGCTGCCAAGTTCGGCTTTGGTGATCCTCAGGACTTTTTCCAGCAGGCCAAGATGTTCTATGCTATTCGGTCAAAGCTTGTTCATGGAGGGACAGACACCCGTCTCGCACAGCACGAGCTTGCCTGCTACGAATTAGCACGCAAGCTTCTGAGGCTGTACGTAGCTGATCCAGCGGTTTTCCAAGATGACTATCTGGACAATCTCTGCATCTCTACCTAAATTCGAATCGCCATGCGAGAGTGGCTACGCGCGGCCTAACTCCGACGTTGAACGACTGCCATCTGGAAATCTGAAAGTCCGGAGTCAGTCTTCAACAGTCATAGACGATTTCGTTTCGCCTTCTGGCCGTTAGCCGAAATTCAAACTGAGACACTACCAAGGATCAGCTTACATTGACACTAAAAAATAGTATCACATAAAATGTATCGCAAACACCAAAAAACGCTGGAACTTATATTTGCGCGCCCGGTGTCAGGGAGCATCAAGTGGCGTGACATCGAGGCTTTACTGGTCGCGCTCGGGGCCGACGTTACGGAGCGCGAGGGCTCTCGGGTCGGCGTCAAGCTGTTTATAGATCGCAGGGTATTTCACCGCCCGCATCCTTCGCCTGATACCGACAAGGCAGCGGTGGAAAGTGTGCGCAAATGGTCAGGAGCCTGTCGGACTTGGGAATCGTCGGCTGCAAATCGACCGCATCGGTCCATTCGCGCCGCTGGCGGGAATACATTCGGCGTCGATTACCCTGTCGTACCGCAGCAAGCTGGAGTTGTGGATGCGTGACCAGCAGATCATCCCGATCAATG
>JAYUGL010000260.1:0-3795 GCA_043738385.1 Sterolibacteriaceae bacterium | reverse complement strand
GGAGATCGAGGGCTACCAGAAAGTCATCAACGGCGCCCGCGCCGTCCTCGACCACTACCGCCCCCACATCCCCATCCACCCCGACTGGCCGATGGTGGAGTTGGGTGAAATCTGCGAGGCCATCGTTACAGGCCCGTTCGGCAGCGCGCTTCACCAGACCGACTACGTTGATGACGGTATCCCCGTCATCAATCCAGCGAACATCATCGACGGAACGATCAGCATTGACGGTGTGAAGATGGTTGCCCCTGCAACTCGTGACCGCCTCAAGGAGTTTGCTATCCGCGCAGACGATATCGTCATCGGACGGCGCGGCGAGATGGGAAGATGTGGTGTAGTCACTTCCGAAATGAGCGGCTGGCTTTGTGGCACCGGTAGTTTTGTGATTCGCCTCAAGGACGAGTGCCTTGCCCGCTTCGCGTATTTTCAAATCGCGTCTCCGAAGGTAAAGCAGTATCTCGAAGAACAGGCGATTGGTGTCACCATGAAGAATCTCAATCAGGAAATCCTTTCCGGGATTCAGATTCCCCTCCCACCCCTCGCTACGCAACAAGCCATCGTCGCCGAGATCGAAGCCGAGCAAGCGCTGGTCGCCGCCAACCGCGAACTGATCACCCGCTTCGAGAAAAAAATCCAGGCCACCCTTGCCCGCGTCTGGGGCGAAGACGAACCGACGACGGAACGGGCACGGGGTGTGGAAGAGGCCGCTGAGTTGCCGGATACTGTTTCGGGTTGAGTTCGGTCATGCCTATCGAACCCAGGATTCAGGCCAAAGCATTTGACGTTGCGTTGTGGGAACCGGATGCCGAGTTCGGTGTGTTCCCCCAAGGTGCTCGCGCCAAGGATGCCGTGTTTGCACCCGATGCGCCGACTGACCCTGTCATCGTCCCCGGCAAGCGTTATCTCTTCAAACGGTCCAAGCGTAGTTACCCGGATCAGTTCTGGGGCGAGATCGTGGCTTACCGGATCGGTTGCCTGCTGGGGGTGGATGTGCCACCGGCGTTTGCTGCATGGAACTCGATAACCGGCATCAGCGCCGCGTTGATCGAGTGGTTCTATGCCGACGGTGCTGAATCCTTTCTGCTGGCCGGCGATTACCTGCTCAAGATCAATCCTGATTTTGATCGCGAGAAAGGCGAGCAGCACAACTTCAAGGACAACATCATTCTGATGCGGGCATTCAGCCTGGCGAAGATGCTCAAGGGTGACTGGCGGCAATGGTGGGTGGATGCCTTGTTGTTCGATGCGCTGATCGGCAATACCGACCGCCATCAGGACAACTGGGGCTTCGTCTATGCGGCCGGGCAGTTTCGCCTTGCGCCCTTGTTCGACAATGGCACCAGCCTGGGCCATGAGCGATTCCCGAACAAGTTCCTCACTTGGACTGGCGCAGACCTTGAGCGCTATATCGTCAAGGGGAGGCATCATGTAAGATGGTCTCTGTCAGATTCAAAGCCATTGCAGGGGCACTTTGCTCTGCTGGAGCGTGTCATACAGGAATGGCCCGACACCAAGGAAGTTGCGCGTCAGCGCTTGAATTTCGATGTTTCAAAGCTATCTGACGCTATTGTCGATCTGACGGAGATTGATTTGCCGGTGAGGTTGTCTGCTGATCGTGCCGCATTTATGCTCAGCTTGCTAACGCGTCGCTACCAGTTGTTGAAGTCATTGCTTGAATGAACCCCCTATCGCACATTGTCGAGCCGCAAAGTCTTTTGCTTACATGGCAACCCGCCGATGAGCAGGCCGCAACACGTACCCGGCGCGTTGTGGGTGAGGTATTCAAGCTGGAAGACGGAACAGCCGCATTCCACTATCTGACTGGAACAGCGGATTACCAGGCGGCCAAGGATGCCGGCTTCATGGGTTTCCCGGCTTTCCAGAGCACCGAGGAAATATTCCAAAAGGGCGTCATCGAATCGTTTTTGCGCCGTCTCCCACCGCGCGGTCGCGAAGACTTTGCCGAGTATCTGGCTCAGCACCGGCTGCCATCGCCGTTTGAGTATTCCGAATTTGCGCTGCTTGGCTATACCGGCGCACGCTTGCCGAGCGACGGGTTTGCCCTGGTACCGGTGTTTCCCAACAATGCCGTTCCGTGCGACTACCTGATGGAAGTCGCCGGTGTGCGCCACGTGAATGGGATCGACATCTCGGCGATTCATGAAGGCGACCCCATCAGCTTTGAAGTCGATGCGCAAAACCCGGTTGACCGCGATGCTCTTGCAGTCATGCACAACGGCCGCCCAATTGGCTACGTGAACCGTGCGTTACGAAGTACCTTCTCCAACTGGCTTCGTGGTCACCACGTCAGTGCCAACGTCGAGCGACAGAACGGCAAGCCGGACAGGCCGCTAATCTTCGTTCGTGTGAGTGTGGAGTAGGTCTGAACTGAAGCGCATCGGTGACCTGAATGCGCAACGCACTGTCTCCCCATCGACCTCGATAAACGGATTCGAACCATCGCCGGCAGGACAGTGCATAACGCCTTTCACCACGAGGCGCGCAGCTTCGCCCAAGAGATCGGGGATGCGGCCCTTCATGCGTTTCTCGTCCAGCGCATCGAAGAACTGAACCGCATCATGCACTCGAACATCGTGGAGTAGCGGCTGCGTTCGGGAAATAGGCGTGGTCGAACAGGAAACGCTTGCCCTATTTGTTTCTGCGTACCAGGAACAGGTGGAGCTAGGTTTCTGGAAGCAAACGGGGAAACAGGGTGTCGAGCGTTTCGACGGGAAAGCGCAACGATGCCGGCCCCTTGGGGGTATCCGATGCAAGCAGTCCGGCGGCGACCACGTCGTTGAAGACGCGCCGCGCGGTGCGTTCCGGCAGCCCGGTGATGCGCGGCACTTCGCCGCGCTCGAATTCGCCCCTGATTAGCGCTTCTTCGAGCAGCCGCGCGGCTTCGGGCTTGAGTGTTTCGCTGCGCTCGACATGGGCGCGCAACCGCCGCACCAGGGTGTCGAGTTCGAACAGGCTGGTCATGAAGTTGACCTGGTCGAGACACACGTGCAGGAACCATGCGATGAAGTCGGTCAGCGCGCGTTGCGAAAGATTGCCGCGACCGTCCAGGTCGCCCTGCCGCGGCATGTCGGCGTGATCCATCATGCGCTTGTAGTCGCCACGGCTTTCCAGGCCGCGCGCCAGCCCGCGTGAAACCGACCACAGGCCGTGGGCGCCGATGCCGGCGCTGTGCGCCATGGCGTGGCTCATCAGCCGGCTGACGCGGCCGTTGCCGTCCGGAAACGGATGGATGAAATTGAAGCGATGGTGCGCGGTGGCGATGGCGATGATGCGCGCGCCCTTGCCCATGCGGTCGAACCGGTAACGCTCGGCGAAATAATCCATGCAGTCCGCGACCCGTCGGCTGGAAGGGGGATGGTGCCTGCCAACAGTGACGTCGTGTTCTGGTTTGGCGCGGAAGGCGCCGGGCGTCATGACGAATTCACGGATCTTGCCGCGCATGCGCAGCGCTTGCTCGGGCGCATCGCGATAGAACTCGTGATGCAGCCAGGCGATCAGCTCGACCGAGGCGGGTTCCGGCATGCGGTCTTCGGCCGCCGCGAGGTCGACGGCGGCCTGGACGCGCACGTGCGCGGCGGCCTCGATCTGAAGGTTGCGGCGCTCCTGGTCGGCGTCGAAGCGCCCCGCCAGCGCGCGCTCGATCTCCCTGGGCCGAGTGTTGTGGCCCTCGATGAGGTTGCTGTAGTAGCTGTTCATGATGCGCACCAGGCCGGCCAGGTTGGCCGCCGTGCGCGGATGCAGGGCCTGCCCCAGCCGGGCCGCGGCGGCGGCCAG
>JAYUGL010000259.1:0-3799 GCA_043738385.1 Sterolibacteriaceae bacterium | reverse complement strand
CCTTGATCGGCACCCCGTTCTTCTCCGGTTTCTACTCCAAGGATTTGATTATTGAAGCCGCGCACGCCGCGCATCTGCCCGGTGCCACCTTCGCTTATTACGCGGTGCTGGCGGGCGTGTTTGTGACCGCCTTCTATTCGTTCCGCATGTATTTCCTGGTGTTCTGGGGCGAGGAGCGTTATGACCAGGTGCCGCATGACGAGCACGGCCACGATGACCACGGGCACCACGCCGGCACCCCGCACGAATCGCCCTGGGTGGTGACACTGCCGCTGGCCTTGCTCGCGATTCCCTCGGTGTTGATCGGATTCTTTACCGTCGCGCCGATGCTGTTCGCTGACTATTTCAAAGGTGTGATTGCGCTTAACCCGGCGCACGAGGCCATGGCTGATTTAACCAAAGAGTTTCATGGCGCCGCCGCGATGGCGATGCACGCGGTGACGACCGCGCCGTTCTGGCTGGCCGCAAGTGGTGTCGCTTTTGCGTATTACTGCTACATGGTCAATCCGAAATTGCCGGCTGCGATCAAGCAGCGCTTTGAAGCCATCCACACCCTGCTTGACAACAAGTATTACTTCGACCGCTTCAATGAATATTTTTTGGCCGGCGGCGCGCGTCTGCTTGGCACCGGCTTGTGGAAGGGGGGTGATGTGGGCGTCATTGACGGCATCATCATCCACGGTTCAGCGCGCCTGGTCGGCTGGTTCGCTTCGATCACGCGCCTGTTCCAGACCGGCCATCTCTATACCTACGCCATCACCATGATTGTGGCGGTGCTGTTCTCCCTGACTCTGTTTGGCTTTCCGCCTGCGGGCAAATAACGATGCAAGCCAACGCTTCCGCCATTCTCAGTTTGTCGATCTGGGTGCCGATCCTGGCCGGCCTGCTCGTGTTCGCCACCGGCAATGACAGCAATGCCCGGCTGGCTCGGGTGCTGGCATTGACTGGCGCGCTGGCTGCGTTTGCGGTCACATTGCCGCTGCTCTCCGGGTTTGATAACGCCAATGCCGGTTTCCAGTTTGTCGAAAAATCGGTCTGGATCGAACGCTTCAACATTCACTATCACTTGGGTGTTGACGGCATCTCGATGCTGTTCGTGCCGCTCACCGCCTTCATCACCGTGCTGGTGGTGCTGGCGGGGTGGGAGGTGATCGAGAAGCGCGTGGCGCAATACATGGGCGCGTTCCTGATCTTGTCAGGCCTGATGATCGGCGTGTTCTGCGCCCTCGATGGTGCGCTGTTCTATGTGTTCTTCGAGGCCACGCTGATCCCGATGTACGTCATCATCGGCGTCTGGGGCGGGCCAAACCGGGTCTACGCTGCGTTCAAGTTCTTCTTGTACACGCTGGCCGGGTCGCTGCTGATGCTGGTCGCCATCATTTACTTGTATCTCAAGTCCGGCGGCAGTTTTGACATCACCACCTGGCACGCTCTATCGATGCCGCTGCCGGTGCAGAAAATGATCTTCTTCGCCTTCCTGCTCGCCTTTGCCGCCAAGGTGCCAATGTGGCCGGTGCATACCTGGCTGCCCGATGCCCACGTCGAAGCCCCCACCGGCGGCTCGGTGGTGCTGGCGGCCATCATGTTGAAACTCGGTGCCTACGGCTTTGTGCGCTTCTCGCTGCCGATTGCGCCGGACGCCAGCCGCGAGCTCGCCTTCCTGATGATCGCGCTGTCCCTGATCGCAGTGGTCTACATCGGCCTCGTAGCGCTGGTGCAAACCGACATGAAAAAACTGGTGGCTTACTCGTCGATTGCGCACATGGGCTTTGTCACCCTCGGCTTCTTTATGTTTGTGGGCGGTACTGTGATGCCGCTGGCGGTTGAAGGCGCGATTGTGCAGATGGTGTCGCACGGCTTTATCTCCGGCGCGTTGTTTCTGTGCATTGGCGTGCTCTACGACCGCATGCATTCGCGCAATATTGCCGACTACGGCGGTGTCGTCAACACCATGCCCAAGTTTGCCGCCTTCGCGGTGTTCTTCGCGATGGCCAACAGCGGCCTGCCCGCCACCTCGGGTTTTGTCGGCGAGTTCATGGTGATTCTGGCGGCGGTCAAGTTCAATTTCTGGGTCGCGTTCCTCGCCTCCACCACGCTCATTTTCGGTGCGGCCTATTCACTCTGGATGGTCAAACGCGTCATCTTCGGTGCCATCGGCAACGATCACGTCAAGGCGCTCACAGACATCGGCGCGCGCGAATTTTCGATTCTGGCGCTGCTGGCGGCGGCTGTGCTGGCGATGGGCGTCTATCCCAAACCTTTCACCGACGTGATGCATGCATCCGTCAACGCCTTGGCCAAGCACGTGGCCAAGAGCAAGATGCAGTGACGCGCCATGGCAACCCCGATGCTTATCCCGACGGTTACTCCAATGGCCAATGAAATGATTATCAACGTGCCGGTGCTGGTGCCGGTGCAGGCTGGCGTGCAGGCGGCACAGAGCATGATCCCGGCCTATCCCGAGTTCATCCTCGGCATCAGCATCGCCATCATCATGCTGGTGGATTTGTTCCTGCCCAAAGAGCGCAAGGTGGTGCTGGTGTGGATGGCGCTGATTGCCCTGGCGCTGACTGGCATCATGAGCTGCGCGCTGCTCGCCTCAGGCGCACGTGCCTATGCCTTCACCAACATGTTCGTCGCCGACCCGATGGCCAACCTGCTCAAGATTGGCTCCTGCATCGCGGTCGGTGCCAGCTTCATTTACTCGCGCCGCTACCTGATCGAGCGCGAGCTGCTGACCGGCGAGTTCGTGATTCTGTCGTTGTTCGCGCTGCTCGGCATCATGGTGATGATGTCGTCCAACCATTTTGTGCTGCTGTATCTGGGCCTCGAATTGCTGTCGCTGTCGCTCTACGCCATGGTCGCGCTCAACCGCGACTCCGCCGTCTCGACCGAAGCGGCGATCAAATATTTTGTGCTCGGTGCCTTAGCCTCCGGCTTGCTGCTGTACGGGCTGTCGATGGTGTACGGCGGCACCGGTGACCTCGACATCAGCGTGGTAGCCAAATCCATCGCGTCAGGCCAGGCCAAAAAACAAATGGTGCTGTTCGGTCTGGTGTTCATCGTCGCTGGCCTCGCGTTCAAGCTCGGGGTGGTGCCGTTCCACATGTGGATTCCCGACGTGTACCACGGCGCGCCCACCGCGATGACGTTGATGATTGCCGCAGCACCCAAGCTGGCCGGTTTCGCCATCGCCATCCGCCTGCTGGTCAATGGCCTGATCGGCGTGGCAGCCGACTGGCAAAGCATGCTGATGATGATGGCGGTGCTGTCGATGGGTCTGGGCAACCTCGCCGCGATTGCGCAAACCAATCTGAAACGCATGCTGGCCTATTCCACCATCTCGCACATGGGTTTCCTGCTGCTGGGCTTGTTGTCGGGCGTGGTTGACGGCAACCGCTTGAATGCGGTGGATGCCTACAGCTCAGCCCTGTTCTACGCCATCGTCTATGTGCTGACCACACTCGCCTCGTTCGGCATGATCCTGCTGATGGCGCGCAAGGGCTTTGAAGCCGAAAATCTGGATGACTTCCGCGGCCTCAACACCCGCAACCCGTGGTTCGCGTGGATGATGCTGATCGTCATGTTCTCGCTGGCCGGCATTCCGCCCACCGCCGGTTTTTACGCCAAGTTCGCGGTGCTGCAAGCGGCTGTCGGTGCCAATCTGGTGTGGCTCGCGGTGGTGGCGGTGCTGTTCTCACTGATCGGCGCGTTCTACTACCTGCGCATGATTAAGGTCATGTTCATGGAAGAGCCGGTTGACACCGCGCCGATTGCCAGCGACCGCGCAGCCCACGCG
>JAYUGL010000258.1:0-3808 GCA_043738385.1 Sterolibacteriaceae bacterium | reverse complement strand
TGACATGCCGCAGCATAAATACGACAAAACCTAGAACTGGTGCGCGTTTCCAGCCAATATGCCTCGCAGAGCCGCGCCAGATAAGGACTTTGCCAGATAAATTAATCTAAGAGCCCGGTTTCCGGCCAGGGCTTTTCGGCGGAACATAGCCTGCGACCCGGCAGAGCACGCCTTCAATTTTCTTGCCTTGATCGAAGCGCGTGAAGCTGCACTTCGAAATCTCGCCTTGCGCGGATAATTCGGTGAGTAAATTGCGCACTTTCACCAGTGGCATACCGGTTGCTGCAGCAATTTCCGAGTCGAGGCGCTGACCATTCTTTTTGAGATATTGCATGATTTCATTCATCTGAAATGCTCCACAGTAACGGGGAAAAACGTGCACGCTGTTGACACCAGCGCTAGAGAAGAAGCCCACTTAGGCAGTTGGCCAGGTCATTGAATGTTGGCTCCCCGACCTGGATTCGAACCAGGGACCTGCGGATTAACAGGCCATGTTCCTGCCCCTGAAAAACAAAGGTCGAAAAATTTATTCCAATAGTTACCGATACTTAGGCACTTTTCTGAGAAGAAACAAGTACCTCAGAATCGAACCCGCATTGTACCGTATTTGTACCTCGATTCCCAAAAATATGGTACCGGCACTGAGTGTTTTCGGCTGCCGCACTTTCAGTTCGTGCTCGTTTCTTAGTTTGCTAACGGTGCCAGGCTGTCTCGTGCAAAGCATGGTTGGGCGGCGAGCCGCCAACCGCCGCATAGTCGGCGGAAGCGGACTTTGAGTTTGGTCTGCTGATCGACCGTCGTCGGACAACGGACCAGCCACTCTATCCCTTCGTTCATTTTGTTGCTTATCGGACCCCGAGTCCGGCAAGACGCTGGCGTTCCTGACCAACAACACGCCCTTGCCGCCGCTGATCATTGCCGCGCTTTATAAGAGCCGTTGGCAGGTGGAGTTGTTCTTCAAATGGATCAAGCAGCATCTGCGCATCAAGAAGTTTCTTGGCACGAGCGAGAACGCAGTGAAGACGCAAATTTTGGTAGCGGTGTCCACCTATGTGCTCATCGCCATCGTCAAGAAGGAGCTTCAATTTGATGCCTCGTTATACACATTGCTACAGATTCTATCGGTCTCGATATTCGAGAAAACTGAGATTTCACGGGCATTGCAGCTCGATCCAGCTACCCCCGAATCATCAATGAACGCCAACCAGTTGAGTTTGTTCAACATTTAACCGGACACTACTGGTGCTCACTATTAATTTACTTTCGGCACTCTTTTTTCTTGGGGTGGGCCGCTCGGTATCTTCACCGAGCGTGATTTGGTGACTAAAGAAGTCGCCAAGTCGCTCGATCCAGCAGTTACGTTAGTCTCGTATTTCCCCGCGCTGCTAATGGCTCAATTAGCTTGGCGGCGAATGCTGCAGCGTTTCACGCTACGCCAATCCGAGTTCCGCGCATTCCTCGAGCTTGCGATAGAGACTCGATAAGCTGACCTCGAGCAATTCGGCGGCAGCCTTGCGATCCCCACCGCATTCCCGAAGCGTATCCAAAATGATCGTCGCCTCGATGCGGCGCAGTTTCACCCGCAAGCCGTCGCCTGAATTCGAAGGTGTGCCGTCCGCAGTTTGATCCGCCACCTGCGCCGTGAGTTCCTGCGGCAGATCGGCGATGCTGACGCGTTGCGAGTTCGTCATAATGCATGCCCGGCCTATGACGTTCTCAAGCTCCCGGATATTACCGGGCCAGGCATACGACGTCAGGATTTTCTCCGCGACCGAGTCGATGGTGAATCCCTTCGCAGTCACGCCCGTTTTGCGGGACCGGTTGAGAAAGAACTGGATCATTCCTGGGATATCCTCGCTGCGTTCACGCAGTGGCGGAACCCGTATCTGAAACATGCTCAGGCGGAAGAAAAGGTCTTCGCGAAATTGCCCTTGCTTGACCAGCTCGGCCAGGTTGCGATTGGTCGCGGTAATAATCCTGACGTCGACCTCGAACGACCGCTCGGCACCGATCGGACGGATTTTCTTGTCCTCGATCGCATTCAGTAGCTTCGGCTGCAGGTCGAGTGGCAATTCTCCGACTTCATCCAGAAACAGCGTGCCGCCGTCGGCTGCAAGGAATAGCCCTTTGCGTGGCTTGTCGGCACCCGTGAACGCGCCCTTGGTGTGCCCGAAAAATTCACTCTCCAGAAGCTGATGCGGGATTGCGCTGCAGTTGACAGGAATGAATGGTCCCTTCCTTTGCGCATTGCGCTGATGAATCATGCGCGCCACGAGGCCCTTGCCGGTACCGCTCTCGCCGGTGACCAGTACGGTGCTGTCGGTCTGCGACACCTTGTCGACCAGGCGCTCCACTTCGCGCATCGGCGCACTCATGGCACGGTAACGTTCGTCTTCGCGGCCGATGACAATTTCGCGCAGCGCTATATTCTCCGACTGCAGATTACGCACGGTTTCGATTTGCCGGATCCTGTGCACGATCTCATTGTCACTTACGGGTTTCACGATGTAATCGGTGGCACCGGCCTTCAGAGCCCGCACTGCACTGTCCACGGAGGCGAAGGCGGTGCACATAATGAAGGGTGTATCGATGCCAGCGGCACGTACCTGTGCGATCAACTCGATCCCGTCCTTATCGGGGAGATGAACGTCGCATAACACGAGTTCCGTGTCGCCGGCGGCGAGTATCACCATGGCTGAGCGCGCATCGAGCGCGGTGCTGACATCGTAGCCGGCTTCGCGAATGGCACTCGCCAGAAGCTGGCAGAAAGCCAGTTCGTCGTCCACCACGAGAACTTTAAATTTTGCCATCGCGGAATCCGTTACCGGTAGTCGCCATTTGACCGCGAACCTTGCGCGATGGGTGTCGGCTGATTGCGTCGGTGATCGCAACAGCGCCACCCGACACTCCGTACCCGATATCGCAATCGCCGGCAGCGTTGCACGTCCTCCGGACGGCAGCCGCCGTCATGTGCATTGTGCTCAATGTTGGTATCCGTTCCATTCAATCGGCGGGCAGAAAAATTTCCACCGTCGATCCGATGCCCTCTCGGGACTCCAGGCGCATGCTGCCATCGTTCGCCTCGATGATCGACTTGCATACCGCAAGTCCGAGACCGCTGCCATGGTCTGCCGGCTTGGTCGTGAAAAAGGCGTCGAATGCGTGATCAAGCGTCTCCTGGCTCATCCCGCAGCCATTGTCGATGACGCTCACCGTAACCCCCTTGTCGCAACGCCGGGTGCGGATCACCACCCGGGTGGCGCGCTCACGGCATCCCTCGCAAGCGTCCGCCGCATTGATCAGCAGATTGAGCATGACCTGCAGGAACTGGTCTCCGACCATGCGTACCGCCGGTATCGCGGCCTGAAGGTCGAGTTCCAGTTCGGCCGAGCGATAGCGGCGGTCATAGCGAATAAAATTGCCCGCCCCGCGGATCAATTCATTCAAATCCTGCAGCGTTGCGTAAGGTACGCTCGGCGAGGTGAAATTCGAGATTTCACGAGTGATATTTCCTATCCTTCGTGTCTGCTCGATGATCAGACCGGGATTACACTGCGTGCCCTTGCTCTCGCAGCAGTTCTCTTTCGCATCGGCAATGTTTTGCGCCACGATCAAAATTGTCTCGAGCGGATTGCCGACCTCGTGCGCGATGCCAGCGGCAAGGGATTTCACCGTGGTCATCTTCTCCTCGTGAAAATAGCGCTGACGGCTGATCGCGAGATCCTTTTCACGCTTCTTCAGCGTACTCGCCATGCGATTCATCGCATCGATCAGATCGCCCACCTCGTCGCCGCGGTTGACCGGAAGC
>JAYUGL010000257.1:0-10698 GCA_043738385.1 Sterolibacteriaceae bacterium | reverse complement strand
AAGGCAGATCGAATGCGGGAGCGGCCCAGTTGTCGATGCGTTTTCCCCAACCGGATCGCCAGTTTTGCAGTGTCGGGCCGAGATTTCGCAACCCTTGCAAGGAGAAAAGATCTGCCGCGAGAGGAATGACGACGTGGTCAGAGCCGATGAGTGCCGACCGGTTGATCGCGCCGAGATTCGGTCCGACATCCGCCAGAATGATGTCGGCGCCTTTTCGTTTTGCGGCCATCTGGGCGACTTGCCAGAATGCGCTGAGCAGTCTGAATTGGCGGTATAGCGGCTCATCGCCCATGGCACCTGTCCACGCCTGTGAGAGCATGTCTTCAAACCCCGCAAGACTCAAATCGCCAGGAATCAGATGCAGTCGCGGCGCAACGTTTTGAGTCGTTGGTTCAAGGATGTCTCCCGTTTGAGTCAGGGGACGGATGCACTGGTAAATTGTCGTGGCTCGTTGAGAGGTGTCGTCCGGATTCCAGAGTACTTCTAGATCGTCTTCGGAAAGAAAGGCCGAGGTCAGGTTCGCCTGTGGATCGAGATCAATGGCGACGACTTTTTTTCCCATCTCGGCAAACATCCATGCCAGATGGAAAACTAGCGAAGTCTTGCCGACGCCACCCTTGTTATTGAAAAAAGTCAGTACGGGTGTTGTCATGGCGCTTTCCAAACAGTGACGATCACAAAGTTAGGCTCGGTCTGGAATTCGGGAGGCGGATTACCATTTTTTCCCAGCGATTGACGGGCCAGCGTAATGCCGGCGCCGAAACGTTGTGCGTAGCCAAGCACCTTGAACGCTGCGGCGAGCTGCGGGTTGCGATAGTCGGCCAGCCCTGGCCGGCCGAAATTTTCCACTGTGACACTGCCGTAAGGGCCACCGGGATTGTTGATTTCGATCCGGTCATCGAACCAGTAAACCCTTACTGGGGCGTTGGTGCCTTCGTAGTTTCGATGCATAACGGCGTTTCGTACAAGCTGCTGTAACGCGGGTAAGGGATAGTGGCTGGTGCGTACCTCTTTGTCTTGCGAGGTGAAGTCCACGCTGGTCGTAAGATGCGCGGCGAGTTTCTCATCCAGGCGGCGCATGATCATGCTGATTGTTCCGTCAATTTCGGCCTCGTCTACTACCGGATCAGCGAGGGTTGTGCCACGAATCCGCAAGAACTGGACGTAGCTGCCCGGTAGCCAGGTGCGGGTCGAAATACCGCAGACCAGCAAGCCCAACACGGTAGGGATTGGTTCTTCGGACGAGGCGACCATTCCGCACGAAGAAAGACACTGCTCATAGCTGCGCGCATTGGCTTCCAATACATCCGGTGCAACGGCATTGGGCAAGTATTCCTGTTCGAAGGTGAGGCGGCTGATATCGTCGAGACTTGCCGCCGCAACGGGGTGTGCTTCGAAATGCAAGTCGCGAAACCGGCGCTTCTCATTGAGTACGCGTTCATCTTGCGCGGATGCCATATCTCGACGTGGGCCAGTGCGGATACAGATGCGTCCGTCAAAGCGGACCGGCGGCGAATCAGCGGGCCACACAGAAATTACCGCGACCGATTTGCCTTTGAGAAGGCGTTTTTCTACCGTCAGCGTCGGCGGCGGAACAATCTTTCCGTCCGACTTGATGTCGCTCAGGGTAAGCAGCAGTTGATCGGTAACCTCAATATCCGAGGGACTTCCATCGTTCTTGGCACCGATGAATACGATGCCGGGTTGCTGGTAATTCGGAAGATCGTTGGCAAACGCGCAAATTGCTTGCCGTACTTTATCCGGAGCACTGCCTGCCCAAGCTTCTTTCCTTTCGGCACGATCCGATTCGAGATCGTTAAGCAATGCTTCAAGTTCCTGATCTGATAATGGAGTCATGATTTATTCCTGATATCGAGTCAGGCTGCCAGCGCGGCGGCCAGTGAACAGGTGAGTTCGGGCGCGGCCTTGCGCAGCTTTACGTCTTCTGTGACGAGACGAGTGCCAAGCAATTGGGCAGCGCAGAGAAAGCGGGCGTCATAGGCGGAGATTTTCCGGTTCAGCGCCGTGTTGAGCGCATCGCGATGGGTGACTGCCACGACATGGGAACCTAGGCGCGATTCAGCTAGTGAGAGTACCGCCAACGCATCAGCGGGCTTGAGCAATTTGGCGCGTACATATCGGCTTAGCACGTTGGTCAGCTCCACCAAGCCGTGCGACTCAATGCGCCAGTCGCCGTCACGCTCGTACAACTCGCGCGCCGCCTCGAACCATGGCGTGCTTTGTACCAGGAGCGCGAAGACGATATTGGTGTCGATGAGCACCATGCGTTATTTCTGCCCGTCGGCGATTGCGGCTTCGATTTCGTCGATGGTGGCGATATGGCCGCCTTTCAGCTTGATCGCGGGCGGCAATGGCATCCGGATCGGCGTATTGGCCGCCAGTCCGGTTTCAAGCAACTGAATGGCTTCCTTGGTCAGGGAACGATGGTTGCGTTGCGCTTGCAGCTTGAGTTGCGCGTGCAGGTGATCGGGTAGGTTCTTGATGACGAGGGCGCTCATTTGCGGTCTCCATAACTTGGGTGATGAAGTGCTAGCATTTTACTTCCGTTTTGCAGTCTGTGGTTCAGTGTTGCTGATATTCGGTAAATGCGGTGGCCAGTGCAGCCAGGCTATTAGGCGAGTTGCGCTCGAAGCTTTCCTGATCGACGTAGACGAAGCGATAGGCCGGTCCGGCGTCGGTCTGACTGGCGGCGGTGGCGTCTTCACACCATTGGCGCAGGCGGACCATTTTTTGCGGCAGATCGAGTTCTTCGCGTCCCTTGGTTTCCACAATCCATACCGTGCCATCGGTCGATTTCACGATGAAGTCTGGAATGTAATTCGACAGGTCGCCGTTGGCCTTGACGTATTCGACCTTGAAGCCGACGGCGAGATAGTTCTTGGCGAATGCGGCGACATCGGGCGCGTCGTCGAGGAATTTGGCGAAGGCCAATTCGAGTCCGTCGGCATTGGGTTCGCCGACGATTTTGTTGAACAGTGATTTCTTCGCCGGGATATAGGCGCGGTGCTCGGTGCGGAAAGGACGGGTGTCGCGCAGGCGAATGTAATCCTCGATGCGGGTGCTGCCCTTGTCCTGCACGGTCAGGGTATTGATGGCGGCCTTGAAGCTGTCAAAGAGAATTTTTCCGGCAGCGGGTTCCGAGAGATTGCGCAGCACTTGTGGGTCGTCGAGATTCACCGGAGACGCATCGAACAGATTGTCGCGCAGAAAGGCTTTGACCTTGCCATAGAGAATGTCATAGCCGCCGACGAGGCGCAGTTCCTTGAGCAGTTGCCGGGCGAAGAAACCGACCACCGAGCGATAATCCGCCACCCCGGTACTGTCAAGCTGGATGGTGTGATGCTGCTCGCCATCGAGCATGGTCTTGAACACGATCTCGCGTGTTTCTTCTTCGGTGAAGATTTTCAGTGGCAGGTGCGGGTTGCCAAACCCCGCCGGATCGAGCGCGTCAAGTTCCTTGTATTCGCGGTTGAAGCGGCGGCTGAGACGAGGCAGGGCAATGTCCAGCGTTTCCACATCCTTGTCCGGATTGCTTGTTTCGACCTCCACGACGAGAGAATCCTGGCGCGAGCTGCCGCCTCCCATGGCAACGCGCTCGAAGCTCACGCCTTCGATCTGGATGGACTCGACAAAATCCATGAAGGCCGGAGTGCCCATGACAGAAACAGTTTCGGGAATGTCACTGCCGAAATACATGCGGCGCAGGCCGCGACCCAGCGTTTGCTCGGGCAGGATTTTGCTTTCGGCTGAATACACGCGCAGGCCAACAATGGTGGTGACATTGCGCACATCCCAGCCTTCCTTGAGCATCAGCACCGAGACGATGGCCTTGTACGGGCTGTCCCAAGTGTCGATATCGTTGGATGCCTTGCGCAGAACTTTCAGTTCATCTTCACTCTTGCCGGAGGCAGCTTCGGAAATTTCGCCGTTGTTCTTGGTGTGAATGATCAGTACTGCACCTTGCAGTTCGGGGCATATTTTTTCCAGATGAGCGCCCACTTCGTCGCAATTGCGGGTGTCGTCCACCATGACGAAGAGGACGGCTTTCTTGCCCAGCTTTTCGTGCTCGGCATAGCTCTTGCGCCATTCCTCGACGCCGAGTTGCAGATAATCGACATACTTCTCGGTGAAGATGGCGCTTTGCACTTCCCGCAGGCGGGCGCGGCTGGGGGCATCGGGCAGGACGGGGTGTTTGACTACGTTCTGGTGGATGGCCTCGACCAACGGGTAATCGGAAACGGTCTGGACAAAGATGTCACCGTTGTTACGACGCGGCGTGGCGGTGACATCGACCTGTAGCGCGAGGCGGCAATCCTTTTGCAGCATGCGGTGATGAATATCCTGGATGCTCTTGAACCAGGCCATCCTGGGGTCGTGGATATGGTGGGCCTCGTCGTTGAAGACTGCCAGTTCGTCGATCTCACGGACGATTTCGCCGAGGTCGGTTTTGCTGTCGGTGGTTTTGCCGGCGGGCTTGGGGCCGAACGGGTCGAGGAAATAATCACGCAGGTCTTCGTCTTCGAGCGAGGGTTCCGGTACGTCGCCAAGGTAGACTCGATGAATGTTGGTGAGGAACAGGTTGCCGGTTTCACGCACCACGCGCACGTCGTCCTGGATATGCAGGGTGATCTGGAGGTCATCGCGCCAGTTATGGCCGTTGAAACCGTTATCGGGCAGGATGGGATCGTTGAAAAAAATGCGCAGGCCGTCGAAGTCATGGCGCAGCCGGTCGAGCACGATGATGTTGGGGGCGATGAGCAGGAAGTTGCGGGCCAGACGCGAATCCGGCTCGTACAGTTTGTGGAAGTAGCTCCATGCGATGAGCAGGGACAGCACCTTGGTCTTGCCGGCTCCAGTGGCCATTTTCAGCACATAGCGCGGCCAGTCCTCGTCGAACATTCCGCTCGATACTGCGCCTGATGCATCGAAGCGCAACAGGTCGAACTTGTCTTTCACCGCGCGCACGTCATGGAGCCAGATAACGGTCTCTACCGCTTCCTGTTGCGCGAAATAGTAGCGGAATGGGGCGAGAGCACCGTCCGCTTGCTCAATCAGGTGCTCAGTGCTGAACCACCAATTCAGCAGGGCTTTGGATGTCGCGGATGCGCCAGCGTAGTCTGAATCCCGCCAGACTTTGACTTCGCCGCGAATGTTGGCCACCAGAGGCGGCAACAGCTTTTCGTAGGCAGTGGCACGCAGTTCCTCAGCGGCAGGAAACCACCGCTGGTCGGGGAGCAGAGGGGCATAAGGACTCGTTGGGAAGTCAGGATGAAGCGCCATTTTTCTCTGCCGGTCAGATATCTCTACAGGATACCGTCAGTTGTCGAGTATTTTTCCATTGCGCACAAAAGGTGGCTTGACCACCTTTGCCTTGAGCCGCTTGTCGCGGATTTTTACTGCGACTTCTTCACCAACCGCAACGCCGATCGGCACACGCGCCAGTGCGATGGACTGGTTCAGCGTTGGCGAAAAACTGCCGCTGGTGGTTTCGCCTTCGCCTTTTGTGGTGAACACCTGCTGATGGGCGCGTAGCACGCCACGGTCGAGCAGCAGCAGGCCGACGAGTTGCCGGGTAGGGGTTGCCAAGGATTTGCGGCCGATGAAGTCATGGCCGGAGTCCTTGGTGTCCACCGTCCATGCCAGTCCCGACTCAAGCGGGCCGACGCTTTCGTTCATATCCTGGCCGTAGAGATTCATCCCCGCTTCGAGGCGCAGCGTGTCGCGCGCACCGAGACCGCAGGGGGCGACGCCGGCAGCTTGCAGCGCCTGCCAGGCGCCGGCTGCGGCGTGATTGGGCAGGGCGATTTCGAAACCATCTTCGCCGGTATAGCCGGTGCGGGCCACCAGCCAGTCATTCCATTCGGCAGCCTGAAACACTGCCAGTTGTTCGCTTGCATTGCGGCTGGCGGGGCAAGCCATCCAGAATTTCTCGCGGGCGTTGGGGCCTTGTATTGCGATCATCGCGAGATCGCGACGCGGAGTCAGTGTCGCCTTAAACCCCGCGATTTGTTTTTGCATCCATGCCTGATCTTTGTCGGCCGTACCGGCATTGACCACGATACGGTAGCGGGTCGGGCTGAAGAAATAGACGATGAGGTCATCGATGACGCCGCCATCTTCCCGCAGCATGCAGGAGTAGAGCGCCTTGCCGGGCAGCGTGAGCTTGGCGCAGTCGTTGGCCAGCAGGCGGCGCAGGAAAGGCAGGGCGTCGGCGCCGCCGAGATCAATGGAGAGCATGTGCGACACGTCGAACATGCCGGCGTCGCGTCGCACCGCGTGGTGTTCTTCGATCTGCGAGCCATAATGGATGGGCATGTCCCAGCCGGCGAAGTCGACGATTTTCGCGCCGGCGGCGGCATGGGTGTCGTAAAGAGCGGTGCGTTGGTTCATGAGGACCGGGCAATAAAAAGGGGCAAAGACCCCTTGGTCTTCGCCCCATCTGTCCTTGGACCTGAGAGATTGCGAAAGTCGCGCTTTCGTGTGCCCCGTCGGTGGATGGTCGCCCATCGCTCTCCAGATTTTTGTTGCGTCATCGGCCCTTTTGCCTGAGCGGTTCCTGGGGGTTGCGCCTTCGGCGGTGAACGAGTTCACTCTCTCCCGATGATGGGGTGCATTATGCCGGGCCTTAACGGGTCAGGGCAAGGGCTTTGCTAAAATTGCTCAATTAACCCTCAAAACCCCACCACAGAGGACACGGAGGACCCAGAGGAGAACCACAGCAGAGGTTTTGAATTCCTCTGCGTCCTCCGTGTCCTCTGTGGTGAATAGCAGTCCTTAAGATATGAAAACTCATACCTCCGAATTTGTTCAACTGCGCGGACGCAGCTTTCACGTAAGGAGCTGGGGTCACGCCGCCGCCCCGAAAATTTTCATGCTGCATGGCTGGGGCGACACTTCGGCTTCGTTCCAGTTCGTCGTCGATGCCTTGCAGCGCGAATGGCGGGTGATCGCGCCGGATTGGCGCGGCTTCGGCAAATCGCAATGGAATGACGATACCTACTGGTTTCCGGATTATTTTGCCGATCTGGATGCATTGTTGAACCACTATTCGCCGGATCAGGCGGCCCTCGTGGTAGCCCACAGCATGGGCGGCACCATCTCCAGCATCTACGCCGGGCTGTGCGCCGAAAGGGTTGCCCGTTTGGTGAACATGGAGGGCGGCGGCCTGTCTCGCCCGGCCTATGCCGACGCACCGGGTCGTGCGCGAAAATGGCTCGATCAAGTCCGCAAAGAACGGAGTTTCAGGGTTTATCCCGACCAGGCGGCGTTTGCCCAGCGCCTGATGCGGGATAATCCGCGCCTGACGCCGGAACGGGCCGGATTTCTTGCCCGGCATGTGACGGATCCGTGTGACGGCGGTGTACGTTTCGCCGGTGATCCCTGCCACTTCTGGGCGAACCCGGTCTACTACGCCATCGAAGATGCAAAGGCGGCATGGCGGCAGGCAACGGCGCCGGTGTTATGGCTGACCGCGCGCGACTCCCTGTTTCTCAAAACATTTGAGTCCGACATGGACGATTATCGTGCCCGCATCGCGTGTTTTCGCGACGTGAAGCAAGTGGCGCTGGACGATTCCGGCCACAACATGCAGCACGATCAGCCAGAAGTTGTGGCGGGCCTGATAGAGGAGTTTTTCATTTGAAGGCAGATCTGCATTGTCACTCGACGGTTTCCGACGGCCTGCTGGCACCGGCCGAAGTGGTGCGGCGCGCGCATGCCAATGGCGTCGACATGCTGGCGCTGACCGACCACGACGAGCTTGGCGGGTTGGCTGAGGCGAAAGCCGAAGCGGATGCCTTGGGCCTGCACTTCGTTGATGGCGTCGAGATTTCGGTTTCATGGGGAGACGACACGACGGTTCACGTGATTGCGCTTGGCATTGACCCCGCCAATGTGCAACTGGCGGAAGGCCTTGCCCGTGTTCGTGCCGGGCGCGATGCACGGGCGCTGCATATGGCGGCTGAACTCGACAAGGTGGGCATCCACGGCGCCTACGAAGGTGCGTTGCGCTTTGCCGGAAACCCGGCCCTGGTCAGTCGTGCCCACATGGCGCGATTCATTGTGCAGCAAGGCCTGGCCAGAGATGTGAAATCGGTATTCGACCACTGGCTGGCCAAGGGCAAGCCGGGGTACGTAAGGCACGCCTGGGCAACGCTGGCAGAAGCCATCGCCTGGATCCACGATGCAGGTGGGGTGGCTGTTGTCGCCCATCCGGGACGCTATCGGCTGACCAAGGCTGCGCTGCGTTCGCTGCTCGCCGAGTTCAAGGCCGATGGCGGCGACGGGATTGAAGTGTTGTCCGGTTCTCAATGGGCCGCTGACGTTGGAGAAATGGCGACGCTGGCGCGAACCTTCGGCTTTCTCGCATCGACCGGCTCGGATTTCCACGGGCCGGGGGAAAGCTGGATCGACCTCGGCAGAATGCCGGCTTTGCCGGAAGATCTGGTGCCGGTGTGGACGCGCCTGCACTGACCAGCGCCAACACGCCCTCATGTCCCAATTTTTTTCGATCCACCCGGAACATCCGCAGCCTCGTCTCATCAAGCAAGCGGCCGAGATTGTGCGCAAGGGCGGCCTGATCGCTTTTCCTACCGATGCGGCTTACGCGCTCGGTGGCCACACCGGCGATACCGCGCTACTGGAACGGATACGCCGAATTCGGGACGTCGACGAGCGGCATCACTTCACCCTGATGTGCCGCGATCTGTCGGAGATCGCCACCTATGCACGCGTGGATAACGTCGGATATCGGTTGCTGAAGGCGGTTACGCCGGGTGCCTACACCTTCATTCTCGAAGGCACCAAGGAAGTTCCGCGACGGCTGTTGCACCCGAAACGCAAGACCATCGGCATCCGGGTTCCCGACCATCCACTGGTGCGGGCCTTGCTGGCGGAACTGAATGAGCCACTACTGACGTCGACGCTGCTGCTGCCGGGCGAAGAGGTGCCGATGACTGACCCCGAGCAGATTCGCGACCGCCTCGAAAAACAGCTGGATCTGGTGATCGAAGCCGGCCATTGCGGGCTGGAAATGACCACGGTGGTCAATCTGGCGGGAGCAGCGCCCGAGCTGGTGCGCGCCGGGTGCGGGGCGCTGGCGCCGCTTGGCCTGAAGTGACCCTCTGGTAGAATCCGTCGGCCCCATGGAAAATTCGATTCAAACGCTGGCGATCTCCGCCATTCCGATTATCTTCGCGATCACGCTGCATGAGGCCGCCCACGGCTACGTCGCCCGCCATTTCGGCGATCCGACGGCCTGGCAAGAAGGGCGGATTAGCCTCAACCCCTTGCGCCACATTGATCCCTTGGGAACGATCGCGATTCCGGCGTTAACCTACATGCTTGGCGGCTTCATGTTTGGCTGGGCCAAGCCAGTCCCGGTCAATTTTGGCAAACTGCGCAATCCCAAGCGCGACATGCTTTGGGTGGCGGCAGCCGGCCCGGGCTCCAATCTGTTGATGGCCTGCATTTGGGCGTTGGTTTTTAAATTTGCGCTGGCGATGCCCGGTTTTGGCTATACCCAGGCGCTGGGAACCATGGCGCAGGTGGGCATTCAGGTCAATGGCATGTTGATGTTGCTGAATCTGTTGCCGTTGCCGCCGCTGGACGGGGGCCGCATCGCGGTCAGTCTGTTGCCCGACCGAGCCGCATGGAAATTCGCCCAGATCGAGCGCTACGGTTTCGCGATCTTGTTGGCGTTGCTGTTTTTTGGAATTTTGAACAATATCCTGATGCCGCTGCTACGGATATTCATGGCCTTGATCGGCACGATTTTCGCACTCTGATATTTTTATGTACGCTGAAAAAGTTCTTTCCGGCATGCGACCCACCGGACGTCTGCATCTTGGCCACTACCATGGTGTGCTGCGCAACTGGATCAAGCTCCAGCATGAATACCCGTGCCTGTTCTTTGTGGCTGACTGGCACGCGCTGACCACGGCCTACGACGCACCGGGAAATATCACGGCCAGCACCCGCGACATGATCATCGATTGGCTGGCGGCGGGTGTTGATCCGACCCAGGCAACACTGTTCATCCAGTCCAAGGTGCCGGAGCACGCCGAGTTGCATCTGTTGCTGTCGATGATGACGCCGCTGGGTTGGCTGGAGCGTGTGCCGACCTACAAGGATCAGCAGGAGAAATTGGAGCACAAGGATCTGTCGACCTACGGTTTCCTCGGTTATCCCTTGCTACAGGCCGCCGATATCCTGATTTATCGCGCCAATCGGGTGCCGGTGGGCGACGATCAGGTGCCGCACATCGAATTCACCCGTGAAATCGCGCGCCGCTTCAATCACCTTTATGGGCGTGAACCGGGCTTCGAGGACAAGGCGCGCGAGTCGGTCAAGAAGCTCGGCGCCAAGCGCGCCAAACTCTACGAAAGTCTGCGCACGCTGCATCAGGAAAAGGGCGACGAAACGGCGCTGGACAAGGCCCACGAACTACTCGATGAGGCGCAAAATCTATCGCACGGTGATCGCGAACGCTTGTTCGGCTACCTTGAAGGAAGCGGCAAGATGATTCTGGTCGAGCCCGATGCGCTGCTGACCGAAGCGTCGCGCATGCCGGGCCTGGATGGCCAGAAGATGTCGAAGTCCTACGGCAATACCATCACGCTGCGCGAAGATGTCGATTCAGTGCAGAAGAAAATCCGCACCATGCAAACCGATCCACAG
>JAYUGL010000256.1:0-10713 GCA_043738385.1 Sterolibacteriaceae bacterium | reverse complement strand
CATGCGCCGTTGCCGTGGATGAAGGCCTCGATTTCGGCGATGGTAACGCGATGCGGTGAACCCACATGCAAACCGCGTTCGTCGATGCGCATCGTGAGGCGCCGCCGACCGCCGACCGAAAGCGCATAGGCGACGATACGGGTACCGATCTGGACGTGGCGCAATTTCTGCGCAGGCTTCTCGGGACGGTTTTGAAACAGGGGGAGCTGTTCGTTCATGCGAATGCCGCAAACAGGTCGTCATTACGATTCGACTGCGGCATGGCGGCGATGGCGCGCGCAAGCACCTGCTCAATGATACTCATCGGTTGCTCGATCAAATGCCAATTGCAGCGCAAGACATCAGCTTCGACCTGAATCCACCCGCTGCGCGCTGCGAACGACAAGGTCAGCGCAGGCATGGACTGGCCAATCGCCGCAGTCAATCGCGCCGCAACCGCTTTCAACACCCGTCCGGCTTCGCGGCGTTGCCAGGCTTCGGCGGCATCCTGCACCTGGCGCGCGGTGACGTCGGGTGGCAGCGGCAAATGCAACACCGTGCCGTCGAGCGCAGCCTGTTTGCGATCGGTATCGAGTTGCAGTGTGATCGGCCCGCCCAGGTAAGCGAGCGCCGCGCCCGTCCGCCAGCGTGCGGCGGGCTTGGGCGCGACCTCAAACCGCAGCGCTAGTTGCGGGTCGCGTGCCGTCATCGCGGTACAGGTCGGGGCTGATGCGGCGCATCTCGGTTTCTATCCATTTTTCGGCGCGGTTATTGACCTCTTCTGCGTTCAGGCCGGCCGGGTCAATGGCGGGGCCGATGCTGAGTGTGACGATGCCGGGCCGTTTGAGAAAAGCATTGCGCCCCCACACCTCGCCGGAATTGAGGGCGACCGGAACTACCGGCGCGCCGCCTGCCACCGCCAGATAGGCGCCGCCCGCCTTGTAGCGGCGATGGTGGCCCGGCGCGACACGCGTGCCTTCGGGAAACACGATGACCGAGTAGCCCTGTTCAAGCCGCAGCTTGCCCTGTTCCACCAACTGCTTCAGCGCGTCCTTGCCGGTGCTGCGGTTGATACAAATGCTCGGGATGACGGCCAGTGCCCAGCCGAAGAACGGCACCCACTTCAGCTCTTTTTTCCAGACAAAAATGGTATCGGAAAATATGGTTTGCAGCACGATGGTTTCCCATGCCGACTGGTGCTTGGCAAGAATCACCACCGCTTGTTGCGGGATATTTTCAGCGCCCAGCAAGCGGCAACGAATGCCGAGCAGATGCTCAATCAGCCAGTTCGCCAGGGCGACCCAGGGAACCACCAACTGCCGTCGCATGCGGTGCGGCAGCCAGAAACACAACATGATCACCAGCGCCGTCGGTGGCGTCACCACCGACAATATCGCCATGAACAGCGTGGAGCGCAGCAGCGAATTCATACGATCACGTTTGCGTGAGGTGGGCGACAGCCGCCGCAAGGTCGGCGAATACCGGCGTGCTTCCGGGCACGCTTGCCTCCAGCCGGGTCTTTGTACCCTTGCCGGTCAGCACCAGCATCGCTTGGGCGCCGACGGCCTGCGCTGCTTGCAGGTCGCGCAGCGAATCGCCAATGGCAGGCACGCCGGTGAGATCGACATTGAAACGGAGCGCAATGTCCTTGAGCATGCCGGTCTTGGGCTTGCGGCAATCGCAGTTGTCGTCGCTGGTATGCGGACAGAAAAAGATCGCGTCGATGCGCCCGCCCGCCTGTCCTATCGTGCGATTCATTTTCTCGTGAATGGCGTTGAGCGTGTCCATCTCGAACAAGCCGCGGCCGATGCCCGACTGGTTGGTGCACACCACGACGTGATAACCCCACTGGTTGAGGCGGGCGATGGCCTCCGGGCTGCCGGCGATGGGCAGCCATTCTTCGGGCGACTTGATGAAGTGGTCCGAGTCGTGATTGATCACGCCATCACGGTCGAGGATGATGAGTTTCATGAAAGTATTTTCACTGCGGAGGGCGCCGGGGACACGAAAGAATACAAGGAGAATTCCGGCCTTCTCTGCATGTCGCGGTCAGGTAGAAAGTTTCGACAGATCGGCCACCTGGTTCATGGCCTGATGCAGCATCGCCAGCAGGCCGAGCCGGTTGTCGCGCAGCTTCTTGTCTTTGACATTGACCATCACGTCGGTGAAGAAAGCATCTACCGGCGCACGCAGCGCTGCCAGCGCTTGCAACGAGGCGGTGTAGTTACCGGTCGCAAAGGCGATATCCGCTTTTGGTTTCACATGTGCGAGTGCCACGCCAAGGGCAATTTCGGCAGGCTCCTTGAGCAACGTCGCGTCAACTTTCGCTTCGACGGTACCCTCGATCTTCTTCAGGATGTTGCCGACGCGCTTGTTGGCGGCGGCAAGGGCGGGTGCCTCGGGAAGTGACGAAAACACCTTCACGGCAGCTAAACGTAGTGGAACCTCTGACAGAAAATCGGGGCAAAGAGAAAGTACTGCATCGACGTTCTGGGCCTGATGACCTTGATCCTTCAGCATCCCGGCGAGTCGATCAAAAATAAAACTTTTTAACTGAGCCATAGATTCATTCGAAGGCTCAAGTTCGTCCCAAGAGGCGATGATACCGCCTGCCGGAAAGTATGCGGCGTCGTCCGAGGTATCCTGCTGAGCTTGGTACGCTATTAAAATCCGCTTCTGATGCGAGTGCTTCAGTTGGGTTTGAGTGATCTCAATACATTGACTCAACGACAGTGATCGTCCTCCCTCAATGAGGAGACGACAGATACCAATAGCATGTCGGCGTAGTGCAAACGGATCTTTGTCACCCGTTGGTACCTGACCAATACCGAACATACCAGCCAGCGTTTCCAACTTATCGGCCAAAGCAACGACTACACCGATCTCGTTCCGCGGCAACTCGTCTCCCGCAAAACGCGGTTTGTAGTGGTCTTCAATCGCATTTGCTATATCAACTGATAGCTCATCATGTAGCGCGTAGTAGCGCCCCATAATGCCCTGAAGCTCGGGAAATTCGCCGACCATCTTGGTGAGCAAGTCTGCCTTTGCGAGATAAGCAGCTTGGTCTGCATTAGCAGCAAGCCTTTCGCCACCTAGTTGCAACGCTAGCAATTTGGCTATCTCGTGCACTCGGCGAGTTCGATCCAGCAGCGAACCTAATCTGTTGTGATAGACCACCTTATCCAAATCGTTTACGCGCAGAGTCAGAGATTTCTTGCGGTCCTGATCGAAAAAGAATTTCGCATCGGCAAGACGCGGCCGCACCACTCTTTCGTTGCCGGTGATCACCGCACTTGGGTCTTTCGGACTGATGTTGCTGACGATGAGAAACTTGTTTGTGAGCTTGCCGTTGCTATCGAGCAGCGGAAAATATTTCTGGTTGGCCTTCATGGTCAGGATCAGGCATTCCTGCGGCACTTCCAGATACGCCTGCTCGAACTCGCCGATCAGCACATTGGGACGTTCGACCAGCGCAGTCACTTCATCGAGCAGGACATCGTCAGCCACGGGCGCCAGATTTTGCCCCGCTTGCTTTGCGGCCACATCAAGCTGGCGAACAATCTCTTCGCGACGTGCGGCGAAGCTGGCAATCACTGCGCCTTCGCTTTCGAGTTGCTTCGCGTAAGTCCCGGCATCCTTGATCGCGATGGGATCGACGCTCGCTTCAAAGCGATGGCCGTGGGTAGTGCGACCTGCCGTCAGGCCAAGTACCGACACCGGCACGATATCGGCGCCGTGCAGAGCAACCAGTCCGTGTGCAGGGCGCACGAAATTCACTGTGGTCCAACCGTCAGCGAGCTGGTAGGTCATGACCTTGGGGATCGGCAGTGCGGCAAGCGCTGCTTCGATGGCTTTTTGCAGGCCTTCAGCGAGGGTTGCACCTTTCGCCACGCTGTTGAGGAACAGCACCTCGGCCTTGCCATCGGATTCGCGACGCAGTGTTGTCGCGACACTCGCATCGGCGCCGAGTGCTGCGAGTTTTTTTAACAGTGCTGGTGTTGCATTGCCATTCGCGTCGAGGCCGACACTTACAGGCATCAACTTTTGCGACACGGACTTGTCAGTCCCTTGTGCGGCGACGGCTGAGACATGCGCAGCAAGACGGCGCGGCGACGCAAAGGAAGTGGTCGCTGACGCTTCGTTGCAAAGGCCTTGCGATTTCAGTGATTGCAGCAGCGTTTGGGCAAACGATTCGCCCAGTTTCTTCAACGCCTTGGGCGGCAGTTCCTCAACGAACAATTCCACCAGCAGGTTTCTGGAGTCGCTCATGCGCACGCCGCCCCTTCGACTGCGCTCAGGGCAGGCTTCTTGGCTGCGAGTTGCGCCAGCACTTCGTCGGCGTGTGCGCGGGAAGCCATGGGGAAGCCCATCCGGGCGCGGCTTTCGAGGTAGCTCTGGGCTACGCTGCGGGCGAGGTTGCGAATGCGACCGATGTAGGCGGCGCGTTCGGTGACCGAGATGGCGTCGCGCGCATCGAGCAGGTTGAAGGTGTGCGCCGCTTTCAACACTTGTTCGTAGGCGGGCAATGCAAGCTTTTCCTGGATCAGATGCTGGACCTGTTTTTCATGCGCGCCGAAAGCGGTGAACAGAAAATCCGCATCGCTGTGTTCGAAGTTGTAGGCCGACTGCTCGACCTCGTTTTGACGATACACGTCGCCGTAAGTCAGGCCCGGTGTCCACACCAGATCGAATACATTCTCGACGCTTTGTAGGTACATGGCCAGACGTTCCAGACCGTAAGTGATTTCGCCGGTGATCGGCTTGCAGTCGATGCCGCCGACCTGCTGGAAGTAAGTGAACTGCGTCACCTCCATACCGTTGAGCCAGACTTCCCAACCCAGACCCCATGCGCCCAGCGTCGGGTTTTCCCAGTCGTCCTCAACGAAGCGAATGTCGTTTTGCTTGAGGTCGAAGCCCAGTTCCGTCAAAGAACCCAGATAGAGTTCGAGGATGTTTTCCGGGGCCGGCTTCAATACGACTTGGTACTGGTAGTAGTGCTGCATGCGATTCGGATTTTCGCCATAGCGACCGTCCTTGGGGCGGCGCGAGGGCTGCACATAGGCGGCCTTCCACGGCTCGGGCCCGAGCGACCGGAGGAAGGTGGCGGTGTGACTGGTGCCGGCACCGACTTCCATGTCGTAGGGTTGCAGCAGGGCGCAGCCTTGCCTGTCCCAGTAGGCCTGCAGGCGGAGAATGATTTCCTGAAAAGTGGGTGATGCCATGACCAATGCTGTGATGTCGCGAAAGCGCGATTTTACAGGCTGGACAGGTGTTTTTCGTGGCGCGCTGTAGCGCCTAAACGAAATGGCGGAATATCTGGAAGAAGACGAAACTGGTGACCCATGCCAGGCCCAGCGCCCAGAGGACGGAGAAAGCGGCGAATTTGACGCTGCGCGATTCAGTGCGCATGGTGGCGATGGTCGACACGCAGGGCGTGTAAATCAGCGTGAACAACATGAAGCTGTAGGCCTGCACCCAGTTCATGCTGTGGCCGATGTGGCTGGTCAGCGCGCTGCCTTCGAGGCCGTAGATCACGGCCAGTGCGCCGATCACGATTTCCTTGGCGACGAAGCCGAACAACAGCGCCACTGTCATCTGCTGGTCGATGCCGATCGGGGCCAGCACCGGCTGCATCAGGCGGCCGAGCATGCCGGCGTAAGTGTCCGGACCGGCCGGGGCAACGCCTGACGGCAGGTGCGTGAGCAGCCACACCAGCACCACGCCGGAGACGATGATCTTGCTGGCGCGCACCAGAAAATGCCGCACTTCCAGCCAGCCGCGCATGATGACCTGGCGCAGGGTCGGCAGCCGATAAGGCGGCAGTTCGATGACGAAGGGCTCTTCGGAACGGAACGCCTTTTGTCCCTTGAACAGCCACGCCGTGAAAAAAGCCACGACGAAGCTGAAGATATACAGGGACAGCAGCACCCATGGTGCCTGATGCGGCGTGAACAATGCGCTGATGATGAATAGAAAGACCTGTAGCCGTGCCGAACACAGCGAGAACGGAATCACCAGCATTGAGAGCAGGCGCAGCGCGCGGCTGCGCATCACCCGTGTGCCCATCAGCGCCGGCACGTTGCAGCCGAAGCCCATCAGCAGCATGACAAAGCTGCGGCCGTCGAGCCCGACACGCGCCATCAGCGCATCCATCAGGTAGGCAGCGCGCGACAGGTAACCGGAGTCCTCGACCAGCGCCATGAAAAAGAAAAACAGGAGGATCATCGGCACGAACGAAGCGACCGTGGCCACGCCGTTGTAGAGACCGTCGACGACCAGACCGCGCACCAGTTCAGGTGCGTCACTGAGCGCCGGGGTCAGCACGTGGTTGCCGAAGGCGTTGAACAACTGCTGCAGCAAATCCTGTAATGGCGCGCCCAGCCAGAACACGCCGGAAAACACACCCAGCATGGCGAGGAAGAACAGCGGCAATCCCAGCCAGCGGTTCATCACGATGCGGTCAAGCCGGTCGGAGTGTTGCTCGGGCAGGCGAATCGGCATGTCCACGGCCTGTTTCATCAGGCTGGCGACGCGAGCTTCCATTTCGTCGTCCTGCGCCAGCCGTTCGCGGGCTTTCGGCGCTGCGTTGATGTTACTGGTGCCGAGCGCCCGCGCAATAGTCTGCATCATCTCCTGGCGACCGTCGCCATACTTGGCGCTGATCGGCACCACTGGCACGCCAAGCCCGGCGGCAAGTTTCGCCTGATCGATGCCAATGCCGAGCTTGCGCGCTTCGTCGATCATGTTGACCAGCACCACGATCGAGAAACCGAGTTCTTTCAGTTGCAGCGGCAGCACCAGTTGCCGTTCAAGCTGAACGGCGTTGACCATGACGACCAGCAGATCCATCGGTTGCTGTTCGAGAAAATGGCGTACCAGCTTTTCATCGTCGCCATAGCCGTGCAGGTCGTAGATGCCGGGCAGGTCCACCACTTCTACCATGCTGCCGCCGACCAGAATTTTCGCGGTCAGCAGATCCACCGTCACACCGGGCCAGTTGCCGACCCGCGCCGAAGCGCCGGTCAGGCGGTTGAACAAGGTGGACTTGCCGGTATTCGGCATGCCCAGCAGGGCGACTCTTTTCATGCTTAGAGCGCGATTTCGATGCAGCGGGCGTCGCGTCGTCGGATGATGACGTCGGTGCTGCCGATACGAACGTGCAGCGGGCCGAGGAAGGCGCCGCGGCGCATCAGCTGGATGCGTTTGCCGGCGCGAAAACCCATGGCTGCGAGCCGGTGATGCAGGGCTTCTTCGGCATGAACGGCGACGATACTGGCTTCGTGTCCTGGCGGCAGAGAGGCTAAGGAGTTGGGCATGACCACATAGGCAGAGCGATTTGAGAATTGTTCTCATTATCGCGTTTTTGGCCGCTTTGCGCAACCGATCCGGATGACTTCAGAGCTGGATCTTGAATGGATTGAAATTGGTGTGACGGTCGTAGTAGTCCTCGTGCTCCTTGCGCTTGAGGAAGGAAACGACCTTGTAGGTCAGCGGTGTCGCCAGAATTTCCCAACTGGTCTTCAACACGTACTGGATGATGGCGATACGAACCAATTGATCGGTCGGCCAGATGCCGTAAAAAGCGATGACATAAAACAGCGAGGAATCGACAAGTTCGCCGACCATGGTCGAACCAATGGTGCGCGACCACAGCCATTTGCCCTGGGTGGCGATTTTCATTTTCGCCAAGACGTAGCTGTTGGAAAAGCTGCCGCACCAGAAGGCAATCATCGAGCCGAGCATGATGCGCGGCGTGTTGCCGAAAACGCCTTGCAAGTGAATCTGGTACTCGCGGTTGAAGTCGTTGTCGGCCGGGGTCAACGCCAGCACCACCACCGACATCAGGCTGGCAAAGGCCAGCGCCGCAAAGCCGGCCCACACCACGCGGCGGTCGCGGCCGTAGCCATAAACCTCGGTGAGGATGTCGCCGAAAAAATAGGAAATCGGAAAAAACAGGATGCCGCCGCCGAATTCCACCGTGCCGAAAAACGGCAGTGTTACCTGCGCCGCCTTGGCCGCGCCGATCAGGTTGGAACACAGCAGCACGCAGACAAACGCCGCCATGACGAAGTCGTAGTACTTGTATTGTCGCTGTTGCACGAAGCGCCCCTTTTGACCGGATGATTCGCGCAGCATATTGCTTTTGCGCGGCCGCAGGTGCGTGGAGAAGAGGGACTGGAGCGGGCGAAGGGAGTCGAACCCTCGTTATCAGCTTGGGAAGCTGGAGTAATGCCGTTATACGACGCCCGCGTACAGTACAGATTTTACGGGCATAGCAGAATTGCCGCAAATCGTCATTGCGAAAGTGGTGCGATTACTGTGATGACTGCTTTGGTGCTGGGGATGATGAATTGAGAGACGTTGTTGTACATCATCAGCTTGCGCGCGTTTAACCGCGTTTGAGGTTGCGGTAAAAGTTCTCGTGCGTACCAACCAGGAGCAACAGACGGGATGCGGGGTCGTATTCGTAAGCGAGTAGAAACGGTTGGTTGACGCAGTCAAACTTGTGAACAAAAACACCCGAGAGGTCGCCTTTTTTGGCCTCGCCGATGGCCGGATCGTGAACGATATCGGCGACAGCCTGATCAACCGCGTCCTTCTGGTTGTTGTGCAGTTTCTTGTAGGCCCGCAGAAATCCGTTGGTTTGCTGAACGCGAATCTCAGCCACGGAACTGACCTGGCTCAAAGGCCGGGAATTGCTTGAGATCTTCCGCCCTGGCAATCAGTAATTCCCTGACGAATTCAATCGGCAGGTCGGGATTGTCAAGTGCAGCCCTGCCGATCTTGGCCCAGAATTCGAGTTGACCTGCGATGGTGCGACACTCGCCCTTTGAGGCGACCTTCGCTTGTTCATACAGTTCGTCATCAATACGGACAGGCATGCTCATGATTTTCTCCCATTTGCTACAAATGTAGCAAATGGTAGCCTGTTGCGTCAGCTAGAGCAAATTTCCGCGTGGTGAAAAGGGGAGTTCCTCCGGAAAATCTGCACTTTGCGCGAGCGTTGTACAACGGTATCACTCCAGCTTGCCGAACTGGTGCAGGTCAGCAAGGGCCATCGTCAATGCCGCCGGTGCTTTCAACAATCACTTCTGCAACAGGCTGCGCAGCATCCATGCGTTTTTCTCATGGATCTGCATGCGTTGGGTGAGCAGGTCGGCGCTCGGTTCGTCGTTGGCCTTGTCGACGATCGGGAACAGGCCGCGCGCGGTGCGCGCCACGATCTCCTGGCCTTCCACCAGCTGGCGGATCATTTCCTCTGCGTTCGGCACGCCTTCGCTTTCCTTGATCGAGGTCAGCTTGGCGAACTCGCGGTAGGTACCCGGCGCCGGGAAGTCGAGGGCGCGGATGCGCTCGGCAATGATGTCCAGCGCGTTCCACAACTCGGTGTATTGCGCCATGAACATCAGGTGCAGGGTGTTGAACATCGGGCCGGTGACGTTCCAGTGAAAGTTGTGCGTCTTCAGGTACAGCGTGTAGGTGTCGGCGAGCAGGCGCGACAATCCGCCAGCGATTTTTCCGCGATCTTTCTTGCTGATGCCAATGTCCATGTCGATGCTCCTTTCTTCAGTGGGCGAATTTAGCGTCGCCCGGTTGAGAACTGTTACCTACTGCAAATCGGCTACCAGCAAAAGTCGCACCAGCTCGGGCAGGCCGCCGCCTCGATGCCTGAACGCAGATTAGAGCAAGCGTACCGATCAATCAAATTGATTGTGAAATAGATCCTGATAGAGGTTGCCTATCATGCGACAGGCTTGGTTCCGGGCAGGCGACAGTCGAGCAGGGCCTTGCGCAGCGCGTCAACCGCGCGATGGCGGGGAAAGCTGGAACGCCACACCAGTCCGACACGCCGCGTCGGTTGCGGGTCGGCGAAAGGACGCACACGCAGCAGCGGATCCTTGGCGGGAATGCCGTCCACCGCCGAAGCCGGCATGACCGTGACCCCCACGCCGCTGGCGACCATGAGGCGAATGGTTTCCAGCGAGCTGCCTTCGAGCACCTGCGGCGAATTGCCCGCATCGCGAGTGGCGCCGGAACACAAGTCGAGCACCTGGTCGCGAAAGCAGTTGCCTGGTCCCAACATCAAGAGCGGTGCATCGAGCAACCAGGCCGCATCAATGACCTTGGTTTTGTTCCAGGCATAGCTGGCGGGAAACAGCACGCGGAAAGCTTCGTCATACACCGCTTGCGCCACTAGTCCCGGCTCATCCACCGGCAGCGCGACGATCGCCACGTCCAGCTCGCCGTGCTTCACTTTTTCGAGCAGGCGCGCGGTGAAGTTCTCTTCGATGAACAGCGGCATTGATGGCGCGCTTTCCCTCAGCAGCGGCACCAGCTTCGGCAGCAGATAGGGCGCGACGGTATAGATGCAGCCCAGCCGCAACGGCCCGCTGAGCGGATCTTTGCCGGCTGCCGCGATCTCGGTGACCAGCGCCGCTTCGGCCAGCACCCGCTCGGCTTGCGTCACCAGCCGGCGGCCGATTTCGGTGACGTGCACCTCGTTCGACGCCCGCTCGAACAGGGCCACGCCCAGTTCTTCTTCGAGTTTCTTGACCGCTACCGACAGCGTCGGTTGGGAAACAAAACACTTCTCCGCCGCGCGGCCGAAATGGCATTCGCGCGCCAGGGTAACGATATACCGCAGTTCAGTCAGGGTCATGGTCGGATGATAGCAAGCGCACTCTTTCCACGCTGACGAGTGAAGCGCTTGCCGCGCGCCGCGGTTCAGTCCGG
>JAYUGL010000255.1:0-10745 GCA_043738385.1 Sterolibacteriaceae bacterium | reverse complement strand
TATCGGCCAGCCGGAGGTGGCATGCCGTCATGCCGAGCGCGCCGTTCGGCTGAGTTCAAGCGCGGCGTTTGCGCACCACGTATTGGGAGTCGCTTGTTACCTGCTCAATCGTTGCGACGAAGCCTTGGCACATCTCGATGCCGACATCAGGCTGTCGCCCGGCTCGCACGTGAGCTATATCACATACGGATGGAAGACGCTGGCGCATATGAGCGCTGGGCGCTGGTACGAAGCGACGATGACTGCTGAACAAGCGTTGGTCCTGGAACCGAGTTATAGCTTTGGCTGTGTATTCAAGGCCATCGCATGCAGTCACGAGGATCGCGCGGAGGAAGCGCGCGAAGCGATGGCGCGGGCGCGTGAGGTTGAGCCGCAGGTTCCGTTCGTCCTCTGGGAGCTGCGTCTGCGCCGGGTGTTCGCGCGCAGCCCGCTTCTGGAGGAAGTGCTCTTTCATTTCCAAAAAGCCTGGGCCGCGACGGAGCCCGCCGCGTGAATGCCAAGGTGCTCATCACCGCGCCGCCGGCGCCACGCGTGCGCCTCTGCCTTGGCGTCACCGGCCATCGCGAGGGCAATGCGGTGTTTGGCGCGAATCGTGAGCGGATTGAAGCGGCCATGACCGCGATCTTCAACGCCATCGATACGGCGGTGAAGGGTGTCGGCTATTCAAACTCCGCGCCGACACGACTGCATTGCCTGCTTGCCGATGGCGTGGATCAGTTGGCTGCAACCTCGGCGCTGTCGCGCGGATGGGAACTGGTCGCGCCGCTGCCGTTCGGGCATGACCTCAATGTCGCCATCAACGCACTGCCGACCAGTGCGGCGGATGCCCGGGCCTTGCTCAACGGCGCTGCGGCGGCCGATGCCGAAACGCAGGCGCGCGCGGAGGCAGTGCGTGGTTTATGCGAAAAGGCCCGCTGCTTCGAGCTTGCCGAACAGGATGATGCTATCGCCGCGTTGTTCCTGCGCAAGCTCGATGCGCCTACTGATCTCGGCAAGGCGCAGGCGTTCGCCGCGCGATCTTCCGAGCGCGTGGCATTGGCGGCACGGGTGATGATCGAGCAATCGGATATCCTGATCGGGGTCTGGGACGGCGCGACGCAGGCCCTGATCGGCGGCACCGGGCACACCATCGCGGCGGCGCTGGCGCTGGGCGCGCCGGTGGTGTGGATCGATGTCAATGCGCCGGAGACGTGGCGAATTCTGCGCACACCGGAAGCGTTGGCGGTGATTTCCTCTTCAGCGGCCGCAACATGCGAAAAGCAGACTGAGGCGCTGTCGGCGTTGGTGTGCATGGCATTAAAGCCTGCTGAGGGCCGCAAGTCGAGGCACGATCATGGTCACGGCAAAGGCGATCCGCACGCCGGACTGAAAGCGCTCGACGGCGAGCGCTGGCGCGGTCGCAGCAGTCGGTTCTGGCACGCCTACCGGCGCGTGGAAGCGCTGTTCGGCGCGGAGTCGTTGCAAGGCCGCTTGCGCAATCTGCGCCAGAGCTATGAAGCTCCCGATGCCATTGCAAGTGGCAGCGCTGCCGCCGCAATCGCCAGCGCGCGTGCGTTGCCGGGACAGGACGACGCTTATGTGAGCAAGATCGAAACCGATGTGCTGCGCCGCTTCGCCTGGGCCGACGGCATTTCGGCGCGATTGTCCGACACCTATCGCGGTGGGATGACGTTGTCGTTCATTTTCTCGGCTCTCGCCATTGTGGGCGGCATTGCCTATCTGCCCTTCGCAACGCCCCACGACAAATGGATGTTCGCGCTGTTCGAGTTGGCGCTGCTTTTAAGTATCGTGGCCATCACTGTCGTGGGTCAGAAACAGCGCTGGCACACGCGCTGGTTCGAAACGCGCCGCGTGGCGGAATATTTTCGTCACGCGCCCATTCTGTTGTTGCTCGGCGTGGCCCGTCCGACCGGACGCTGGCCGCGCGGCGCGCAAACTTCGTGGCCCGAGTGGTATGCGCGGCATGGCTTGCGCGATCTGGGCCTGCCGCAAATCGTCACTACGCCAACGTATTTGCGCGGCGCGCTGAAAAATCTTCTGCTCATCCATGTGGCCGGCCAGCGTGACTATCACCGTTACAAGGCCAAGCGGCTGGCGCATGCCCATCACAATCTCGACAAGGTTTCCGAGGTCATGTTCATCCTCGCGGTAGCCTCGGTAAGCTGCTACCTCGTGCTCAAGGCGGGTGGCGCCCTGCACCGGTTCGACCACGAGATCGCCTCGCGATTCTCGATGTTGCTGACCTTCTTCGGTGTCCTGCTGCCGACCTTTGGTGGCGCCATTGCCGGCATCCGCTATTTCGGTGATTTCGAGCGCTTCTCGGCGATCTCGGAAGTCACCGCCGAGAAGCTCGACGCGGTGGCGGACCGAATCGAACTGCTGCTCGCGGCACCCGACCATGCGCTCGACTATGGGCGCGTTTCCGAATTGGCCCACACGGCCGATGACATCGTGGTCAGCGAGATCGAGAGCTGGCAAGCAGTGTTTGGTGGCAAGAATGTCACTGTGCCGGTGTGAGGCATCGACCCGCCGCAGATGTTATTCAGTGATTCCTTAAACCCACTCGCGCGGCCTGAGAAATTCCGAATACAGTTTTTCCTCGGTGCTGCCCGGCTCGGGATGCCAGTCGTAGCGCCACTTGACGATGGGCGGCAGCGACATCAGGATGGACTCGGTACGGCCGCCGGATTGCAGGCCGAACAGCGAGCCGCGATCCCACACCAGAGTGAACTCGACGTAGCGGCCGCGCCGATAGGCCTGGAAATCGCGTTCGCGTTCGCCGTAGGGCAGATCCTTGCGGCGCTCGACAATCGGCAGATAGGCATCGACAAGACTGTCGCCGACTGCACGGGTGAGATCGAAGCAGCGTTCGAATCCGCCTTCGTTGAGATCGTCGTAGAACACGCCGCCGATGCCACGTGGCTCGTTGCGGTGCTTGAGGAAGAAGTATTCGTCGCACCATTTCTTGTAACGCGGATGCACCTCTGCGCCGAACGGTGCGAGGGTGTCCTTGCAGACGCGATGAAAATGGTGGGCATCTTCTGCAAAGCCGTAATACGGCGTCAAATCCATGCCGCCACCGAACCACCATACTGGTTCCGCGCCATCCTTCACGGCGACGAAGCTGCGCACGTTCATATGCACCGTGGGGCAATACGGGTTGCGCGGATGCAGCACCAGCGATACGCCGAGCGCTTCGAAGCGGCGGCCGGCCAGTTTCGGACGATGCGCGGTGGCTGAAGGCGGCATGTTTTCGCCCATCACATGCGAGAAGGCAACGCCGCCGCGCTCAAAGAAATTGCCTTCCTCGATCACGCGAGTGATTCCGCCGCCACCCGTGGGACGAGTCCATTCGTCGCGCCGGAAAGGTTTTCCGTCGAACTTCTCCAGCGCCGCGACGATGCGATCCTGGAGATTGGTGAAATAAGGTTTGAGTAGAAGGGTATCCACAACACAAACCCTTCACCACAGAGACATCTCGATCCCCTTTGAGGGGACAGAGACACAGAGGAAAAACAAAGAGCTTTCTTGCCTTTCTCTGTGTCTCTGTCCCCTCAAAGGGGATCGAGATGTCTCTGTGGTTAGAGCCCTTTTCATCGTTTGATCGCGCGGTGTCCGATGTCCTGCCGATACTGCATGCCATCGAAGTGGATCCGCTCGGTGACTTCGTAGGCGTGCTTTTGTGCGAGCCGCGCCGTGTCACCGAGCGCAGTGACGCACAACACCCGGCCGCCGGTGGTCACCACTTGTTTGTCCTGCTCAATGGTGCCGGCATGAAACACGTGGGCATCTTCAAGTGGGCGCGGCGGCAAACCGTGAATGACGTCGCCTTTTTTCGGATTTTCCGGATAACCACCGGCGGCGAGCACCACGCAAAGCGCGACGCGGCGGTCCCATTCAGCGTCGACCTGATCCAGCTTGCCGTCGATGGCGGCGTCGAGCAGGGCGACGAAGTTGCTTTTCAGCCGCATCATGATCGGTTGGGTTTCCGGGTCGCCCATGCGGCAGTTGAATTCGAGCACTTTCAAGCTGCCGTCTTCGCGGATCATCAGACCGGCGTAGAGGAAGCCGGTATAGGGAATGCCATCCTGCTCCATGCCGCGCAGGGTCGGCATGATCACCTCGCGCATCACGCGGGCGTGGACATCGGGTGTCACCACGGGCGCCGGTGAGTAGGCGCCCATGCCACCGGTGTTGGGCCCTTCGTCGTTGTCGTTGAGGCGTTTGTGATCCTGGCTGGTGGCCAGGGCCAGCGCATGTTTGCCGTCGGCCATGACGATGAAGCTGGCTTCTTCGCCTTCCAGAAACTCCTCGATCACGACGCGATGGTCGGCATCGCCGAGCCCATTGCCTGACACATTGCCGGACAGCATGTTGTCGATAGCGCGATGTGCTTCTTCCAGCGACATGGCGACGACGACGCCCTTGCCGGCGGCGAGGCCATCGGCCTTGATCACGATCGGAGCGCCTTGCGCATCGATGTAGGCATGGGCTTGCGCCGCATCGGAAAAAGTTTCAAAGGCGGCAGTGGGAATTTTGTGGCGCGTCATGAAGCGCTTGGCAAAATCCTTGGAACTTTCCAGTTGCGCCGCCGCCTGGGTCGGTCCGAACACGCGCAGCCCGCGGGCCCGGAACAGGTCGACAATACCGGCCGCCAGCGGTGCTTCGGGGCCGACAACAGTCAGATGCACCTTTTCGCGCTCGGCGAAAGCGGCCAGCGTCGCGGGATCGGTCAGCGGCACGTTTTCAAGTTCCGGCTCGTGCGCCGTACCGGCGTTGCCCGGTGCGACATAGACTTTTTGCAGACCGGGCGCCTGGGCCAGCCGCCAAGCCAAGGCGTGTTCGCGACCGCCGGAACCGATGACGAGAAGCTTCATGTCAATGTCTAAAGTGCCGGAAGCCTGTGAACACCATGGCGATGTTCTGTTCGTCGGCTGCGGCGATGACTTCGCCATCGCGCACCGAGCCGCCGGGTTGGATCACCGCCGTAGCGCCGGCCTGGGCCAGCACATCGAGGCCGTCGCGGAAGGGGAAGAAAGCGTCGGATGCGACGACCGATCCTGTCACATTCAACTTAGCGTTTTCGGCCTTGATCGCGGCGATGCGCGCCGAGTCGACGCGGCTCATCTGACCGGCGCCGACGCCGATCGTCATGCCGTCCTTGCAATACACGATGGCGTTCGACTTGACGTACTTGGCGACGCGCCAGGCAAACAGCAGGTCGTGCATTTCCTGTTCGGTGGGCGCGCGTTTGGTGACCACCTTGAGATCGCTCGTGGCGATATGCGCTTCATCGGCCGATTGCACCAGCAGGCCGCCGCCGACCCGCTTGAAATCGAGCGCGCCGTTATTGCGCCCCTCATTTGCCAATACGGCAACGATCAGCACGCGCAGATTCTGCTTGGCGGCAAACACGGCGCGCGCTTCGACGTTGATCTCCGGGGCGATGATGACTTCCGCGAACTGGCCAGAGACGGCCTCTGCCGCGGCTTTGTCGATCGCGACATTAAAGGCGATGATGCCGCCGAAGGCCGAGCTGGGATCGGTCGAGAAAGCCTTGCGGTAGGCAATTTCGGCTGTCGCGGCCAGCGCAACGCCACAAGGGTTGGCATGCTTGACGATCACGCAGGCCGCGCTTTTGTCACCAGCGTCGAAGGCCTTGACGCATTCCCACGCCGCATCGGCATCGGCGATGTTGTTGTAAGACAGTTCCTTGCCCTGCAACTGCTGATAGCTGGCGATGCTGCCGGGCGTCGACGGGGTTTCGCGATAGAACGCGGCTTGCTGGTGCGGGTTCTCGCCGTAGCGCAACGCTTCGACTTTGTCGAAAGCCAGTTGCAGGCGGTTGGGGAAGAGGCCGGGTTTGTTGTCGGCATCCAGGCTGGTCAGCCAGTTGGCGATGGCCGAGTCATAGCGCGCGGTGTGGGTAAAAGCTTTTTTCGCCAAAGCGAAACGGGTCTTGTATGACAAAGCACAACCATTGCTCTTCAGCTCTTCCAGCACCGGCGCGTAGTCGGCGGGTTCAGTGATGATGCCGACGCCACCCTGTTCATTGCCGTGGTTTTTGGCAGCGGCGCGCACCATGGCGGGACCGCCGATGTCGATGTTCTCGATCGCGTCGTCCAGCGTGCAACCGGGCTTGGCCACGGTTTCGCGAAACGGATAGAGATTCACGACGACCATGTCGATGGGCGGAATGTCATGGGTGGCCATGGTCTTGGCATGCTCCGCCAAATCGCGCCGGCCGAGAATGCCACCGTGAACTTTTGGATGCAATGTTTTGACACGGCCATCCAGTATTTCGGGAAAGCCGGTGTATTCGGAAACGTCGGTGACTTGCAACCCGGCATCGCGCAGCAGTTTTGCGGTACCGCCGGTGGAGAGCAGCTTGATGTCGAGCTGGCTCAGGGCGCGGGCGAAGTCGACGATGCCGCGTTTGTCGGACACGCTGATCAGGGTTTGGGTGACTTTCATGGAATTTCCGGAAGAGGACGCGGATAAAAACCGGGGGTTCGTTCTAGCACTGCCCGCGGGTCAATCTAATCAGAGCAGGTCGTAATCGTTGAGCTTGCGTCGCAATGTGTTGCGGTTGATGCCGAGAATATCAGCGGCGGCGCTCTGGTTGCCGTCGGTCTGGCGCATCACGACTTCGAGCATCGGCTTTTCGACGCTGCGCAACACCATGTCGTAGACCGCGTGCGGCGCGTGGCCGTCAAGGTCGCGGAAATAGCGGTTCAGTGTGCGCTTGACACAATCGTCGAGTTCATTGCTCATGCCGCAAGCGCCTCCTCGTAATGCAGGTGATCGTTGGCGGCCGCCTGCTCCAGAAAGAATTCGTCGGTCGCCGCCAGTTGCGCCTCGACCGTCAGCAATTGGTTCATGGCATGGCGGAAGTGTGAGGAACCGATCAGCCCCTTGGTGTACCAGCTGATATGTTTGCGCGCGATCCGGATGCCGGTCTCTTCGCCATAGAAGCCGTAGAGGTCGGTCAGGTGTTCGCGCAGGATACGATGGATCTCCGCCACCCTGGGCGGCGCGAGTTCCGCGCCGGTGCGCAGAAAGTGTTCAATCTCGCGAAACAGCCAGGGACGTCCTTGCGCGGCGCGGCCGATCATGACGCCGTCGGCCTGGGTGTAATCCAGCACGAACTTCGCCTGCTGCGGCGTGGCGATGTCGCCGTTGGCGATGACCGGAATCTTCACCAGACTCTTGACCAGCGCGACGGTATCGTATTCCGCTTCTCCCATGTACTGGTCGGCGCGGGTGCGGCCATGAATAGCGACGGCACGGATGCCGTTGTCTTCGGCGAGGCGGGCGATGGTCGGCGCATTCTTGTGCTGGCGATCCCAGCCGGTGCGGAACTTGAGCGTCACCGGCGTATCTGGCACTGCGGCGACCACTGCCGCAAGTATTTTCGCCACCAGCGCTTCGTTCTGCATCAGGGCCGAGCCAGCCATGACGTTGCAGACCTTCTTGGCCGGGCAGCCCATGTTGATGTCGATGATCTGCGCGCCATGGTCGACGTTGTGGCGTGCCGCGTCGGCCATCATTTGCGGATCGGTGCCGGCAATCTGCACCGAGACCGGCGCGACTTCACCGTCATGGTTGGCGCGCCGCCGTGTCTTGGCGCTGCCATACAGCAGCGAGTTGGATGAAACCATTTCCGACACCGCAAATCCCGCTCCCAGCGTCTTGCAGAGTTGACGGAAAGGACGGTCGGTCACCCCGGCCATGGGCGCGACGAACAGATTATTGCGCAGCTGAAAGCCGAGAAAGTCCATGCCAATTTGTTCAGGGGGAAGGCGCGAATTCTATCTGAAACCGGGTGGCGGGTGGGTACGCGGCATTATGGCCAGGCGCGTGCACCGAACATCATGCGGCGCGCGAGGAAGGATCGCGCCGGCGGAATTAAATCCAGCGCCAGCAGACCAGCGCCACGCACATGCCGCAAGAGTGGGTTGTCGTTGCTGAACAGGCGCACCAGCGTATCGGTGGCGCTGATCGTGGCGCGTCGATCCCGGCGGCGCGACTGCGCGTGGCGGGCGAGCACGGTCGCATCGCCTGCATCGGTGGCCTCGGCGAGGGAGCGCGCCAGTTGGCGGATGTCGCGCAAGGCCAGATTGAAACCCTGGCCGGCCACCGGGTGCAAGGTTTGCGCCGCATTCCCGAGCCAAACCTGGCGCGGGCCGACGGTGCTGTGCCGGTAACGCAGACCGAGCGGAAAGACATTGCGTGGTCCAACCGAGACGAAGCGCATGCGTTGTCCGAATTGCTGTTGCAGTTGCTCAACAAATGCTGCGTCATCCAGTGCGGCGATTGCATTCACCGCGTTGGATGGGCAGGTGAACACCACCGCCAACTGCTCGCCATAGGGAAGCAGCGCCACCGGTCCGTACGCGGTAAATCGTTCCCAGGCCTGATTGTCGTGTGGCGCGTCGATAGTGGCAATGCAAGTCACGGCATGTTGGCCGTAATTGCGCGCACGGATGCCGGCGCCTTCGCCAACCGAACCTTCGGCATAGGCGACCAGTGCAGCCTCGCAGTTGCCGCCGGTGGTTCGGAGATTTACAACAACGCCTTTGACATCGACGTTCTCAACCCGCGTATGTTCGCGGCAGATCAAGCCCGCTTGCTGAACCTCCGTGTCCAGGGCGCTGATCAGGCTGGTTGCCGGCGTGACATAACCCAGCGCGTCGAGTCCTTCGGCGGCGGCAGTGATGCGCGTGCGGCCAAAGCCGCCCTGCTGGGAGACGTGGATGGTTGTGATGGGCGTGGTGTCGATGCTGTTCCAAACACCCAGCCATTCGAGAATTTGGCGCGAGCCGTACGACAGGGCGAGGACGCGCTTTTCCTTGCGATGTTCTTCACGGCTGCGCGCGTCGAAAATTTCGACTTGAATTCCGTAACGTGACAATGCAAGTGCCAGCGCCATTCCAGTCGGTCCACCACCTACGATAGCAACGGGCAACCGCCCGTTGCTATCGTAGGTGGTTCCCACAAATTTATTTACCATTCCCCATCCCCTTCCCAAGGAAGGGTGACTGATTTGGCTCGCTATGCTTGCCATGGGCTGATGAATAGAAGTCATTTTCTTGCATCGCGCATCAAGGCTTCGATGTCGGCAATGGTTTTTGGCGCGCCGGACGTGATGAATTCGCAGCCTTGTTCGGTGACCAGCGCATCGTCTTCGATGCGCACACCGATATTCCAAAATGTTTTGGGTACGTCGTCGGCGGGACGAATGTAGCAACCGGGTTCGACGGTAAGCATCTTGCCTGGAGTCAGCGTGGTCCACGCCTCGCCGTCTTTGTATTCGCCGGCATCATGCACGTCAATGCCGAGCCAGTGACTGGTACGATGCATATAGAAACGTTTGTAGCTCTCGGATTCGAGAACTGCGTCGAGTGATCCACTCAATAACTTCAAGTCCAGCATGCCCTGCGCCAGCACGCGAACAGCAGCATCGTGGGGGTCGTTGAATCCTGCGCCGGGTTTGATGGTCGCAACGGCGGCATCCTGTGCGGCCAGCACGAGGTTATAAATGTCGGCCTGAGGCCCGCTGAAGTGACCATTGACGGGGAAGGTGCGTGTGACGTCCGAGGCGTAACCGTCGAGCTCGCAGCCGGCGTCAATCAGGATCAGGTCGCCATCGGTAATGCGCTTGTTGTTCTCGATATAGTGCAGCACGCAGGCGTTCGCACCGCCAGCGACGATGGAGGTATAAGCCGGGTACTGGCTGCCGTGGCGACGGAATTCATGCAGCAGTTCGGCTTCGATCTCGTATTCGAACACGCCCGGGCGAGCCGCCGCCATGGCTCGCCGATGCGCCCCGGCGGTAATCGTCGCGGCACGGCGCATGGTGTCGATTTCGGCGGCATCCTTGACCAGACGCATTTCGTTGATCAAGGCACGGACGTCGCGAATCGCAGTGGGGGCATGCTTGCCGGCGCGTGTCTGGCCGCGCACCGTATTGAGCGCGGCGGTGATGCGCGCATCCCACGCGGCATCGAATCCCAAGCTGTACCAGAGCGCCGGTTGATTGGCGAACAGTTCCGCCAGCTTGTCAGTGAGCGTATCAATCGAACAGGCCTCGTCGAAACCGAATATTTCGGCGGCGCCTTCCGGCCCGTAGCGAAAGCCATCCCAGATTTCCCGCTCGGGATTCTTCTCACGGCAGAACAGCATGCTCTTCGGTGTTTCCCCCGCAATCAGCATCAGCACCGCTTCCGGTTCCGGGAATCCGGTCAAGTAGTGGAAATAGCTGTCGGCGCGATAAGGATAGGTCGCATCGCTGTTGCGAAACTTTTCCGGCGCGGTGGGAATAATGGCGATGCCGGTGCCCATTTGTTGCAGCAGTTTGTCGCGACGGTTCTTGAAGGGTTGAGTATTCATGGATTCATTATAGCGAGCGCAGTTCGGCATCGAGTTGTAATAGACGTTGCGGGGTGCCCGCGTCTTCCCAACGGCCTGCGTGGAATTCTCCAGAGACCTTGCCCGCACTCATCGCGATGAGCAGGAGAGGTGAAAGTTTGGCAGACAAAATGCAGACAAGTAATTTTGTCTGTCAAACCCATCCGAAGCCAATTCCACGATGTGGCCCAAAAATTATCAAAGAAAGTTTGGATGTTGGATACCTACCAAGTTTGGCTGATTCTTTTTCTGCTTGCCGTAGCGCTGCTATTGCTACTTGCACTGTTTTTTCGGAAGCCCAAGCAGGTTGCATTCGATGGTGTCCTTGTTCGCAT
>JAYUGL010000254.1:0-10779 GCA_043738385.1 Sterolibacteriaceae bacterium | reverse complement strand
CATTCGCAGCCGCTGACAAGCCGTTGATTTCGTCGAGGGCGGCATGGATGGGCGCGGCGTCGATCTTGCGCATCAGCTTGCCGATGTACTGCATCTGGCGCCGTTTCGCCTCGTGCTGCGAGAAACGCTGCGCGTCGCGTACCGCAAGGCGCAGGTGGTCGGGCAGCGCGATCTTTTTAAGTTGATCGGTGGAAAGTGCCACCAGTTGCACGCCCAAATCCTGTAGCGCGGTCATGTCGCGCTTCAATTGCGACTTGCTGGGACCGGTGTATTCGGATTCGTCTGCGGGTTCTTGAGTGTCCACGGGTATCATTATAGCTTCGCCTTCACCATCGCCGCCCCATGTCAGGTTCAGAATTCAGCTACACACAGCAGGCGCTACGCGAACTTTCGCAGGAAGTGCTTGATCATGCCGCCGCATCCGGGGCAACCGCTTGCGAGGTCGACGTTTCCGAAGGCTTCGGTCAGTCGGTGGCGGTGCGCCTTCAGGAAGTCGACACCATCGAGTACAACCGCGACAAGGGCATCAGCGTGTCTGCCTATGTTGGGCAACGTCGCGGCTACGCCAGCACCTCCGACTTCTCCCGCCAGGCACTGCGCGACACGGTGGCGGCAGCCATCTCCATCGCCCGCTTCACCGCCGATGATCCCTGTGCTGGCCTGCCGGAAAAGAAGTTGCTGGCCACGGCCGCAATGGAACTCGATCTTTACCACCCATGGCACCTGCCGGTGGAAGGCGCCATCGAACTGGCGCGCAGTTGCGAGCAGGCCGCTTTAGATGTCAGCACTATGATCAAGAATTCGGAGGGCGCCAGCGTCTCGCTGCAACAGTCGCAGTTTGTCTCGGCCAACAGCCTGGGTTTCGTCGGCGGTTATCCCACCACGCGCCACTACCTGTCGTGCTCGGTGATTGCCGGTGAAGGCAGCGACATGCAGCGCGACGACTGGTTTTCAGTACGCTGCAATGCGGCCGACCTGTCCGCGCCCGAAGCCATTGGCAACTATGCGGCCAGGCGCGCACTTTCCCGACTGGGCGCGCGCAAGTTGAAAACGCGCCAAACGCCGGTGCTGTTCGAAGCCCCGTTGGCGGTGGCGCTGCTGGGCAGCTTCGTGCATGCGATCAGCGGCGGCAGCCTATATCGCAAGTCTTCATTTCTGCTCGATAGCCTGGGCACGCAGGTATTTCCTGATTTCGTTCAAATCTCTGAACGGCCGCATCTGAAAAAGCAGCTCGGCTCCAGTCCGTTTGATGACGATGGCGTGGCGACGCAGGATCGCGAGGTGGTGAAGGATGGCGTGCTGCAAGGCTATTTCCTGTCCACCTACACCGCGCGCAAGCTCGGTATGGAAACTACCGGCAACGCTGGCGGGGCGCACAACCTGATGGTCAATTCCAGCAAGCTCGACTTCAAAGGCATGCTCAAAAAAATGGGGCGCGGTTTGCTGGTGACCGAACTGCTCGGCCAGGGCGTGAACTATGTGACCGGTGACTATTCACGCGGCGCCGCCGGTTACTGGGTGGAAGGCGGCGAGATCGCCTATCCGGTGCATGAAATCACCATCGCCGGCAACCTCAAGGACATGCTGCGCAACATTGTCGCCATCGGCAACGATGTGCTGGAAGCGCGCCCCAAGCAGATCGGATCGGTGTTGATTGAGCGGATGACTGTGGCGGGAAATTAAAAAGGCGTTCAACGCAGAGACGCAGAGACGCAGAGTTCGCGGAGAACGTCGGCAGGCCGAACTCGTCTATCAACAAACGCGTTGGGTGTGGTTGCTTTTCTCAGCGTTCTTTGCGTCTCTGCCTTGAGGAGGTTATTGATCGTGACTATGCAACGAAGAAAGTTTCTTTCTCAGGCAGGTTTGACTTTGGCGGGTGCCGGCGCGGCCGCATTGCCACTACAAGTGCAAGCCGATGGTCCGCAGATCAAATGGCGGTTGGCCTCCAGTTATCCCAAGAGCCTCGACACTATCTATGGCGCGGCCGAGACGGTTGCCAATCATGTTGCCATCGCTACCGGCGGCAAGTTTCAGATCCAGGTATTCGCCGCCGGTGAGCTTGTACCTGGACCCGGGGTGCTGGATGCGGTCAAGGATGGCACGGTGCCGATCGGCCACTCCTCCAGTTACTGGTACGTTGGCAAGGATCCCACCTTCGCCTTCGATACCGCCATCCCCTTCGGCCTCAACAGCCGGCAACAGACGGCGTGGATGTTGCAGGCTGGCGGCCTGCAACTGATGCGTGAGTTCTTTCGCGACTACAACATCTTCAACATTCCCTGCGGCAATACCGGTGCGCAGATGGGCGGCTGGTATCGCAAGGAGATCAACAGCGTCGGCGATCTCAAGGGCCTCAAGTTTCGTTGTAGCGGCTTTACCGGCCAGGTGCTGGCCAAGCTCGGCGTGGTGCAGCAGATGATCCCCGGCAACGACATCTATCCGGCGCTGGAAAAAGGCGTGATCGATGCCGCCGAATGGGTGGGGCCCTACGATGACGAGAAGCTGGGCTTCAACAAGGTCGCCAAGTACTACTACTTTCCCGGCTGGTGGGAAGGCGGTCCGCAGCTTTCGATGTATGTGAACCTCAAGGAATGGGAAAAGCTGCCCAGGGAGTACCAGGGCATACTCGAAGACGCCTGCCTTTACGCCCATGCCGACATGCAGGCACGCTACGACGCGAAGAATCCCGAAGCGCTGAAGCGACTGATCCTGGGCGGTACGCAACTGCGTCGTTTCTCCAACGAGATCATGGAAGCCTGCTACAAGGCGACCCACGAACTCTATGATGAGATCGCGGCGAAGAATTCGCGCTTCAGAAAAATCTATGAACCATGGCGCAAGTTCCGCGACGAGCAGATCGCCTGGTTCAGCATCGCCGAGCGGCCTTTCGACAATTTCATGGCGGCGGCCGACGTTCGCAACAACAAAGGTCGCGACAAGAAATAGCCGTTGTTTCCCGTTGTTTCCGGTTGTTTCCGGTTGTTTCCGGTTGTTTCGATTAGTCCGCCGCGGGTTTGTTCTTGGCGCTTGGCTGTGCACGGTGCTGTTCGTCATGTGGGGCAGCCCGGCGAGATGGCTCGGGTTGAGGGCGGGGCATCGGGGCTGGCGGTTGAGCGGCCTGGGGCATTCCTTGTGGATGTCCTCTGGTTTCAACGCCGGTTTCCAATTGCGGGTGCGATGCTCTCGCCCGGTTTTCGATGACCTGTAGTGCTTCGCCATGTGCCCCCGGCTCACGATGCTCCTCCACTCGGCGCCCACGGAACTCTGGGCGAGGCTCGTGTTTTTCCGGAATGGTTTCCGCCCCGCGCGGTTGCTGATTCTCGAGCCGATTGCCACGATCACGGGAATCGTGATTGTCGAGGCGCACTTCGGTGTTGGCGCGCGGTTGCGTGGCGGGCTGCGCTACGGGAGACGTCGCATCACGTCGATCGTTGCGTCGATCCGGATGTTCATTCGCGCGACGATCCAAATCCTGCCGGATGTCGGGCTGTCGCCTATCAGGCCGGATCGCATCGTTGCCGCGTTCCGGCGCTATGCCCGGCCTGATTCCATTGATGTCGCGCCGCAATGCATCGGGTGACCCATTGGCAGTGCCGAAGCGCTGCTGCACTTGCACACTGCGATAAGCAACTCCTCTGCGGTGTGCGGGGTCATGTTGCCAGACGCCGGGCGCGCGGGTCACGTTGGTGATGTTGGTTTCGCGATTAACGCCGCTCCAATGCCGGTTTATCGTCACGTTGTAGTAGTAGTTGTTCACTTGGACCACCCTGACCTGGCGATGGGACCAATCGCAACCGCCGAAGAAAAACCCTGCCGAAATGCCGATCGGCGTACCCCAGTAAAACGTAAAGCCCGGCCGCGAATAGTAGCCGGGCCAGGGACGCCAATAGACTGGCCGATAGTCTGGCCACCACCATGTGCCATAAACCGCCATGGGGTCGTAGTAAGGAACATAGACGACCTGCGGATTGGCATATTCCACAACCACAGCCGGCCCGTTATCGACGATGCGAACACGATCATCCGAACGCAGATTGCCGGCTTCTTGCGCCCTGTGTCGCAGGTTTTGCACTGAGTCCATCACCTGCTGCTGTTGATCAAGGAAGGCGTCGCCGAGCGACTGCGTCCATTGCAGATTTTCGTTCATGTGCGCCAGCACCTGCGGAAAGGCGAGCAGCGATTTGACGCTGGGATCCCAATCCTCATTCTCGACAGCCCGCACCGCATCATCGCCGACAAGATTTGCATGGCCTTCGGACCAGCGTGCGGCCTTGACCACTTCGAGCGGATAGGTTGAAGCCATCAATATCTGCGACAGCAGCGCGTCGGGATATAGAGCGATCGGCGCGAGCATCTGGTCGAGTTGCTGCTGTGAGGCGACGGGCCGGTCTTGCGCCAATGCCTCACCCTGCGCAAGCAGCAGGGCAAGCAACAACGCGAAAACATGGTTGATCAAGTTTCTTGCAATGACTTTCATGTCTATCTCCATTAATCGTACCGCTCAGCGGACGGAATGCTCGCGACACCGATGCCGTTGTTCCTAGAGATAAGAACGCACGAGACGCCATTTTGTTTCCCAGGAGAAATGCAACGCTGTGTAACCAGCGACTCTGGTTTGTCGTGAAATCGCGACAAACCAGAGCGGAAAGATTCGTGACGGAAGCGCCACATGCTGGCATCATCCGAGGACATGCATGGGGGCAAGATGAGTAAAAAATTTTCGGAATGGCTGTCGAATCAAGAACCGGTCTTGCGGCTGCTTTATCGACTGGCGATCGTCGTGACGCTCGCTGTCGGCGTCAACAACCTGAGCAATATCGAGCAGGATTTCGGCGCAATCAGCGACGGCATTGCCGCGCTGCAGGATGAACTCGCCAACATTCGTTCCGGCCTCGAAGACCAACAGGACGACTCGACATCCACCAGTGTCGGCACAGTGGACAACAACCGACTGTAGTCAGATGACGGCCGAGTCAGTGTTCTATACTCGGCGGCTTTTCCCGGACGACCCCAAATGGATTCAATCACGCTGCTGCATGCACTGATACTTGGCATTGTCGAGGGCGTCACCGAATTTCTGCCGATCTCCAGTACCGGCCACCTGATCCTTGCAGGCGACTTGCTGCATTTCAATGACGAGAAGGGCAAGCTGTTCGAAATCGTCATCCAGTCCGGCGCAATTCTCGCCGTTTGCTGGGAATACCGCACCCGCATCCTGCGTATCATCGCCGGACTGACCAGCGACCCGGCGGCACAGCGCTTTGCGCTCAACCTGTTGGTCGCGTTTTTTCCGGCCGCCGTACTTGGTCTGCTGTTCAGCAAGGCCATCAAGGCTCATTTGTTCCAGGCCGTTCCGGTGGCGATGGCCTTCATCGCCGGCGGCTTTATCATTCTCTGGGCCGAGCGACGCGAGCACCGCATCCGTGTTGCGGAGGTCGAAGACCTTACCCTCACGGATGCCTTCAAGCTGGGGCTGGCCCAGGCCTTCGCACTGATCCCGGGCACCTCGCGCTCCGGCGCCACCATTATCGGCGGGCTGTTGTTCGGGCTGTCACGCAAGGCGGCCACCGAGTTCTCGTTCTTCCTCGCCATCCCGACCCTGCTGGCTGCCACCGGTTATGAACTCTTCAAAGAGCGCACCTTGCTTTCGGCGGATGACCTGGGCATGTGGGCGGTGGGTTTCGTGGCCGCCTTCGTTTCGGCATTCCTCTGCGTACGCTGGCTGCTGCGCTACATCGCCACGCACGACTTCAGCATTTTCGCCTGGTACCGAATCGCCTTCGGCATCGTAGTGCTTGCCACCGCCTGGTGGGGGCTGGTGGACTGGAGCCACCCCTGATTCTTTATCTGCACGGGTTCTGCTCCGGGCCCCAATCGCACAAGTCGCAAGTGCTGTGTGCCCGCATGGCGCAGCAGGGGATGGAAAACCACAGCGTTTGTCCGCAACTACCGCCGTCGCCAGCGGCGGCAATCGCACTGGCCGAATCGATTATTGTCGGCAGCAAGTTGCCGGTTACGCTGATCGGGTCGTCGCTCGGCGGCTACTACGCCACTTACCTGGCCGAGAAATACGCCCTCAAGGCGGTGCTGGTGAACCCCGCGGTACCCGCGCATCTTGATGCGGAAAAATTTCTCGGACCACAGGTCAATCTCTACACTGGTGAGCCGTTCGAATTCATCGCGGCCTACGTTGACGAGTTGCGAGCCATCGAAATCCCGCATCTGAATGATCCTGCGCGTTATTGGCTGCTGGTTGAAACCGGTGACGAAGTCCTCGATTACCGCCACGCCGTGGAAAAATATCGTGGCGCAAAGCAGACCGTGCTCCCCGGTGGCGACCACAGCTTCATGCGTTGGGAAGACTACCTCGATGCGATCATCGCGTTTGCCGGCCTCACGCCCGACAATGCCGGCCACGTCTGCGCACCGCCGCACCGGGCTTGATGCCGAAGCTGCATCAAGCTCGCACGGTATAATTCGCGCCCTTCCAGCCTTCCCTTTCTCTCCATGAACGTGTTTTTCGAAGAGGATGGCGCCTTTCGCGCCGGCTTGGTGCTGGCCGATAACAACACGTCGTTGCAGGTCGAGTTGCCCTCGGGTAAGCGATCCAAAGTGAAAGCCGCCAACGTGCTGCTGCGCTTTGAACAGCCTTCTCCGGCCGAACTCATGGAAGCAGCGGAAAGCGGCGCGGCCGAAATCGATACTTATTTTCTGTGGGAAGTCTGCCCCGAGGCAGAGTTCGGTTTCGAACAGCTCGCCGCCGACTACTACGGTCGCAAACCTGTTGCCACCGATGCCGCAGCAGTGCTGCTGCGGCTGCATTCGGCGCCAATGTATTTCCACCGCAAGGGCAAGGGCAAGTTCCGCCGTGCGCCGCCCGAAATTCTTCAAGCCGCATTGGCCGGGCTGGAAAAAAAGAAACACCAGGCGCTGGCCATTGAACGCATGGTGGATGAACTCGTCGCCGGCACCTTGCCGGCAGAGTTTGCGTCCGTGTTGCAGCCACTGCTTTACGCGCCTGATCGCAATCGCCCGGAGACCAAGGCGCTGGAAGCCGCGTGCGGCGCATCCGGATTGTCGACACCACAGTTGCTGCAAAAGTGCGGCGCAATCGGCGATACCCATGAATATCATCTGGGCCGTTTCCTCTTCGAATACTTCCCGCGCGGCACAGACTTTCCCGCGTGTGCGCGACCCATGGACCTGGCCGAGCTTCCAATTGCCGATGTCAGCGCGTTTTCCATCGATGACGCGCATACGACGGAAATCGACGATGCGTTTTCGGTCGTCTTCAATGCCGACGGCAGCATCCGCGTCGGCATTCACATTGCTGCCCCGGGCTTGGGAATTACGTCTGAATCCGATCTCGGTCGCGTTGCGCGTTCGCGCCTGTCCACCGTGTATATGCCGGGACGGAAAATTACGATGCTGCCCGAAGATGTGGTCGAGCAATTCACACTCGCCGCCGGGAGCACGGTGCCTGCGCTATCGCTTTATCTCGATGTCGCCAGCGACCTGCGAGTGATCGCCCACGAGACAAAGCTGGAGCGGGTCACCATCGCGGCCAACCTGCGTCACCACGACATCGAACCGCTGTTCAACGAAGAGACGCTGGCCACGGGGTTGTCCGAATTTCCGCTGCACAATGAATTGAAGCGCCTGTGGGAACTGGCGACGGTGCTCGAAGCCGGCCGCGGCAGACCCTCCGCCAAGCCGCAACAAAAGGATTACAACTTCAGCGTCGACTGGAATATCGCGACCGAAGCCGGTCCGGGTCGCGTCAGCATCGAAGAACGTCCGCGCGGCAGCCCGCTCGACAAGCTGGTGGCAGAACTGATGATCGTCACCAACGCTACATGGGGAAAATTGCTCGACGATGCCAAAATCCCGGCCCTGTACCGCGCCCAATCGCTGTCGCAGGGTGGCGGCAAGGTGCGCATGACCACCGTTGCCGCACCCCACGAAGGCCTCGGTGTGGATTGCTACGCGTGGTCTTCGTCGCCGTTGCGCCGCTTTGTCGATCTGGTCAACCAGTGGCAGTTGATCGCGCATCTGCGCGGCGAGAGTCCTGCCTACCCGCCGAAGTCGGCCGAACTACTGGCGGCGATGCGCGACTTCGAGTTGACCTATGCCGCCTACGCGGAATTCCAGCGCGGTATGGAACGCTACTGGTGCCTGTGCTGGTTGATGCAGGAGGCCCCGCCAACGCTGACCGCGAGTGTGTTGAAGGAGAGTCTGGTGCGCGTCGACGGCATTCCGCTGGTGCTGCGCGTGCCGTCGCTACCGGCACTTGATGCCGGGGCGCGCGTGACATTGAAAATTGAGTCCATCGATTTGCTCGCCGTCGAAGCCCGCGCCCGATTTGTCGAATTGCTGGGTTCCGGTAGCCCTGATGCCGCTTTAGAGGACGATAGTTCCAGCGAGTAAAATCGGCGGATGCCCGTAACGCCCAAATCACGCCCGCGCCAGCCCGCCGCCAAAGGTACCACGGCCGCCATTGCCGTCATGCTGGCGGGCATGACGCCGCTGTCCATGGCGATCACCGCGTCGCTGTTGATCCATGCGGTCATTTTGTCCCTCCACTTCAAATTGCCGGATGCGCTGGCGCGCGCCACCGACAGCGCACTCGACATCATCCTGGTCAACAGCAAGCACGCGCACAAGCCAGCCCATGCCCAGGCCAAGGCGCAGACCAATCTTGACGGCGGTGGCAATACCGCTGAAGAGCGCATTGCCACCACACCACTGCCGCCATCGCAACAGCGGCGCGAGGGCGATGATGTGGCCGAAGCGCGACGCCGTGTGCAGGAGCTGGAAGCCGCGCAGCGACGGATGATGACCCGCGCGAAGGCAGGCAAGAGCGTCACCACCAACACGCGCAGCAGTCAATCGCCATCGCCGCAAATGACTCCGGAGGTGTCGGGACTGGATCTGGCGACGCGCTCTCTGGCCATCGCGCAGCTCGAAGGCCAGATCGAACGCAACCTGGATGCCTACAACAAACGCCCGCGCAAACTATTCATCGGCGCACGTACCGAGGAATATGTGCCCGCCCAGTATCTTGAAGACTGGCGGCAAAAAGTGGAGCGCGTCGGCAACCTCAATTATCCCGAAGCGGCCAAGGGCAAGCTCTACGGCAGTCTGCTGGTCTACATCGAGATCAACAGCGACGGCGACCTGGTGCGGGCCGAGGTGCAACGAAGTTCCGGCCACAAACTCCTCGATGCGGCAGCGCTGCGTATCCTGCGCCTGGCCGCGCCCTACGGAAAATTTTCTGCTGAACTGAAACGCCAAGCCGACATCCTGACCTTCGCCCGCACCTGGACCTTCACCCAGGCCGATCAGTTGCAATCGCAATGATCGATCGCTACGCCGTCATTGGCAACCCCGTTGCGCACAGCAAGTCGCCGCGCATTCACGGCTTGTTTGCACAGCAAACAGGACAGGATATGCGCTATGACGTGATCCTCGCGTCGCTCGACGGTTTCGCCGCCACCGTGCATGCATTCATCGCCGACGGCGGGCGCGGTTTGAATGTCACCGTGCCATTCAAGGAACAGGCCTATCGCATTGCCACACGATGCTCATCGCGTGCGGAAGCGGCAGGCGCAGTCAACACGCTGCGCTTCAAGGGCAAAGAAATTTTTGGCGACAACACCGATGGCGCCGGCCTGGTGCGCGATCTTGAAGCCAACCTCCAGTTTGCCGTTGCCGCCCGACGCGTGTTGCTGCTCGGCGCCGGTGGCGCTGCGCGCGGCTGCATGCTGCCATTGCTTGACCAATCGCCGGCACGATTGGTGATCGCCAACCGCAGTGTCGACAAGGCAATCCAGCTTGCTGCCGAGTTTTCAGAAGGCCGGTATGCGCATGGCTCAAATCTTCCCCCTTCCAGCGGGAGAGGGATCGCGGGTGAGGGCCGGGGCCTCCTGCCCACCGCCTGCGGTTACCCGGAACTTGCCGGGCAAAGCTTCGATCTCGTCATCAACGCCACCTCGGCCGGATTCGGCGACGCCGCATTGCCTTTGCCGCCGGGTCTGTTCGCACCCGGCGGCCTTGCTTACGAAATGCTCTACGGCAAAGATACGCCATTCCTGGTGCAAGCGCGCAGCGCCGGCATGCGCACCGCAGACGGGCTGGGCATGCTGGTGGAGCAAGCGGCGGAGTCCTTCGCGCTGTGGCGCGGCGTGCAGCCCGACACGGCGCTGGTACTGGCCCTGCTCCGGCAACCATGAGCGGCGCCAAACGGGTTTTGGCTGCCCTCATTCTGGTCGCCGTGCTCTGGCAGGGCTGGTACTTCGGCTGGGTGCTGTGGTGGAAATGGTTCAACCCGGACATGACCAGTTTCATGTCACTGCGGGTCGACGAGTTGCGCGAAAAAAATCCCAAGGCCCAACTCAAACATCAGTGGGTACCCTACGCCAAAATTTCCGCGAACCTCAAGCGCGCCGTGGTTGCCGCGGAAGATGACAAGTTCATCGACCACGAAGGCTTCGACTGGGAGGGCATCCAGAAAGCCCTGAAGAAGAACCAGCGCCGTGGCCACGTTGTCGCCGGCGGTTCCACCATCTCGCAACAACTGGCCAAGAACCTGCTGCTCTCGGCTTCCAAAACCCCATGGCGCAAAGCGCAGGAAGCCATCATCACCATCATGATTGAAGCGCTGTGGGACAAGCGCCGCATTCTCGAGGTGTATCTCAATTCGGTGGAATGGGGCGAAGGTATCTTCGGCGCCGAGGCCGCCGCGCAGCGTTACTTCAGCACCACCGCAGCCGCGCTCGG
>JAYUGL010000253.1:0-3873 GCA_043738385.1 Sterolibacteriaceae bacterium | reverse complement strand
CCATTGGCCCTGGTGCGGAAATCGGCGCTGGAAGTCACATCTATCCTCACGTCAGCATTTATGCGGGTTGCCGTATCGGCCGGCGCGCGATCATTCATTCCGGCGCAGTGATCGGCTCCGACGGCTTCGGCTTTGCCCAGGAGAAAGACCGTTCCTGGGTAAAAATTCCCCAGAACGGCCGGGTTGTCATTGGCGATGATGTTGAAATTGGTGCCAATACGACGATTGATCGCGGCGCCATGGAAGACACCCTCATTGAGGATGGCGTCAAGCTCGATAACCAGATCCAGATTGGCCACAACGTGCACATTGGCGCTCTTACTGCAATGGCCGGCTGCGTCGGCATCGCCGGTAGCACAACAATTGGCCGCCGCTGTACGGTCGGGGGCGCCGCGATCATCATCGGCCATCTGAAGATCGGCGATGACGTGCATATTTCAGCCGGCACCATGGTTGCGAAATCCATCCTCAAGCCCGGAAACTATACCGGCACGGTGCCCTCACTGCCGCACGAAGACTGGCTGAAAAACTTTGCCCACCTGCGCCATCTCGATGCCATGGCCGATAAAATACGCGCCCTCGAAAGCCGCCTCGCCCAACTGGAGAAGAAATCATGAGCACGATGGACATTCATCAAATACTCCAACACCTGCCGCATCGTTATCCGTTTCTGCTGGTAGATCGCGTGCTGGAGATCGTCAAAGGCGAGCACATCACGGCGTTGAAGAATGTCACCATCAATGAACCTTTCTTTCCTGGACATTACCCGCATCATCCGGTCATGCCGGGCGTTCTGGTGATTGAAGCGCTGGCCCAAAGCGCCGCCATTCTTTCCTTCCAGTCGTTGGGAGACAAACCGGACAGCAAATCGGTTTACTACTTTCTTGGCATCGACAATGCACGATTCAAACGACCAGTGGTTCCCGGCGACCAGTTGATTCTGGAAGTTGCCATCATCGCCAACCGGCGCGGCATCTGGAAGTTTTCGGGTACCGCCAAGGTGGACGGCAAGATTGCCGCCGAAGCGCAGTTGATGTGCGCGGAGCGGACCATCGAATGAGCACGGAACGCATTCATCCAACCGCCCTCATTCATCCCGGTGCGCGGTTGGCGAAGGATGTTTCAGTCGGCGCCTACTCCATCATCGGCGAACACGTCGAGATCGGCGACAGCACATGGATAGGCCCGCACGTGGTGATCAACGGCCACACCCGCATCGGTCAAGAGAATCGAATTTTTCAATTCTGTTCCATCGGCGAGATTCCACAAGACAAAAAGTACGCAGGCGAGCCGACCCGTCTCGACATCGGCGATCGCAACACCATCCGCGAGTGCTGCACCCTTAATTGCGGCACTGTCCAGGATGTTGGCGTGACGCGCCTGGGCAACGATAACTGGATCATGGCTTATGTCCATGTGGCCCACGATTGCCAGATCGGCGACAACACCATTCTCGCCAACAGCACGCAATTGGGCGGGCACGTCCACATCGGCGATTGGGTCATCCTCGGCGGCTGCACCGCGGTACATCAGTTTGTCCGCATCGGCGCGCACAGCATGACGGCAGCAGGCACCGTGCTGTTGCTGGATCTGCCGCCCTATGTCATGGCATCGGGCAATACCGCGGAGCCCCACGGCGTCAACAGCGAGGGACTCAAGCGACGCGGTTTCTCCGTCGATGCCGTAACAGCCATACGCCGCGCTTATAAAACGTTATACAAATCCGGCCTCAAGCTGGACGAGGCGCGGCAGGCGATTGCGGCTGAAGCAGCGGCTGTCCCCGAGCTAAAAATAGCCAGTGATTTTCTTCATGTGCAGGGCAGGGGAATCATCCGTTAATGCCGGCTTTGAAGATCGCTCTCGTCGCTGGCGAAGCTTCCGGTGACTTGCTCGCCGCACATTTGATCTCCGCCCTGAAACGGCGGATTCCTGACGCGAACTTCTATGGCGTCGGTGGCCCCAAAATGCAGGCGCAGGGCTTCGATGCGATCTATCCCGCCGAAAAACTCGCGGTGCGCGGCTACGCTGAAGTGCTGCGGCATTTTCGTGAAATCAGCAGCATCCGTCGCAAGCTCCTGAAACAGTTGTTGCAAGATCCGCCGGACGTGTTCATCGGGGTGGACGCGCCGGACTTCAATCTCTGGCTGGAAAAACAACTCAAACAGGCCGGTATCCCGGCCATCCATTTCGTTGGTCCTTCGGTCTGGGCCTGGCGCGGCGGGCGCATACGCCACATCGCTGAATCGGTGACCCGCATCCTCGCCTTGTTCCCGTTCGAGCCGCCGATTTACGAGCATGCGGGTATTCCGGTGACCTATGTTGGGCACCCGCTGGCGGACATGATTCCCCTGCACGTCAATCGCAAGGAAGTGCGCGAACAACTGGAACTGGGCGACGAATCGCCGGTCTTCGCGCTGCTACCGGGCAGTCGTCAATCCGAGTTGCAGTACATGGCCGAGACCTTTATCGAAACCGGCAAGCTGCTGCTCCAGCGTTTTCCGCGCGCCTTGTTTCTGGTGCCGCTGGTGTCCCGCGAAACCCGCGATCTGTTCGAGACAGCGCTATGGAAGCTCGGCGCGCAGGAGATGCCATTCAAACGCCTGTTCGGCCACGCCCAGGAAGCCATGGCCGCCGCCGACGCGGTGCTGGTGGCGAGCGGCACCGCCACGCTGGAAGCGGCGCTGATCAAGCGGCCGATGGTGATTGCCTACAAAATGTCACCGTGGTCATGGCGCCTGATGCGGCGCATGCGCTATCAACCCTGGGTCGGGCTGCCCAACATTCTCGCCGGGCGCTTTGTCGTGCCGGAGTTCCTGCAAGACGAAGCAACGCCGGAGAATCTGGCGCAGGCCTTGGGTAATCTGGTGGGCGATGCGGAAGTGGCGAGCCGTATCGAAGACGCTTTCACACAAATTCATCAGCTTCTCAAGCAGGACACGGCGGAAAAAGCTGCTACCGCGATCTTGAGCCACCTCAAGCCCGCGCAATGAATCGGGTCTGCGGTGTCGACGAAGCCGGGCGAGGCCCACTCGCCGGAGCGGTCTACGCCGCGGCGGTGATTCTTGACCCGTCGTGCACAATCATCGGGCTAAAAGATTCCAAGAAACTCAGTGAAAAAAACCGTGACCGGCTCGCGCTGGAGATACGCAGCGGCGCACTCTGCTGGAGCATTGCCAGCGCTTCCGTGGAAGAGATCGACCGCCTCAATATTCTGCAAGCCACGCTGCTCGCCATGCGTCGCGCGGTAGAAGGGTTGAGCCTCACACCGGCCATGGCATTGATCGACGGCTTGCATTGCCCGCCGCTGGCCATGCCGTCGTGCGCCATTGTGAGGGGAGATACCACCGAACCCGCCATTTCGGCGGCGTCGATTCTGGCCAAGACCGCCCGCGACGCGGAAATGCAGGTGCTGCATGCGCGGTTCCCCGATTACGGATTCGACCGGCACAAGGGCTATCCGACGGCGGCGCATCTGGCTGCATTGCGCCGGCATGGCGTCTGTGATGTTCATCGCCGCAGTTACGCGCCGGTGCGTGAGTTGCTTGGCTTGCCGGCATGAAGAGCGCATGAAAACCATCACCTCGCGCGACAACCCGACCTTCAAGCTACTGCGGCAGGTGGCGGAGGAGCCTCGCGAACAGCGGCGCACCGGGCGGACACTGATCGACGGACCGCACCTGGTTGAAGCCTACCGCACCCGTGTTGGCCTGCCGGCCATGATCGTCGTCAGCGAATCAGGGCTGTCCGGACCTCAGGTGGCGCGCCTGATCGAGGCCCATCAGGGATTGGAGCCACTGCTGCTGCGCGATGCGCTGTTCCGCGAACTGAGCGGTACGGCGTCGCCTGTCGGCATCCTTGCCGTCATCGATATCC
>JAYUGL010000252.1:0-26067 GCA_043738385.1 Sterolibacteriaceae bacterium | reverse complement strand
CGGGCTGCAGCACAGTCATCGCCCGATCAACGATGGAGGCTGCGGCCGTGGACAGATTGCGGGGCCGCCGATAGAGCAGCGACGTGATGATGATCTGGTTGACGCTGCCGTTCAGGATGGCGGCCGTTTCGTAGGGATTGGGGCCCGCCGGCCATTCTCCGTCGATCTCACCCTGACGAATAAGATACAGAACGATGTGCACATAATCGTCAAAACCATGTCGCAGTGAACTTTCCGTCACCAGCACGCTGGGCCAAATTTCGAGATACAGAACCCGCGCCCACTCGGGATTGCGCCGCGCAAAATCCGCGGCCAGCCACAAGTAAAGTCTCAAACGCTCCCTAGCAGTCTTCTTGTCGGCGACCGCTTCGGCATATTCCAGAAAGAATTGGGCAAAGTTGGCCGTCGGCACCGTATAGGCGATTTCTTCCTTGCTCGAGTAATACTCGTAGATCGTGGATACCGGCATGCCGGCTTCCGACGCGATATCGCCGATGCGCGATCTCGAGATGCCGTCGCGCGCGAATACCCGCAGGGCAGCACGCAATATTTCCTGGTCGCGCTTTTTGCTGCGGTCCTGCTTGCGCTCGCCATTGGCGCGCTGGCAGCGATCGATGATGCCAGCGAGGAAACTCGACCAGCGCTCGTCGGCGCTTTCCGGTGAGACTGCCTCTGCGCTCGGGGCTGTTTTTCGTCCGCGCGTGATCTTTGTTGATGAGTCATTCATGATGGATTCGTGCATTGTAAACGGCATGGCTGCACGTGGTAGGCGATATGGCGCACCTGCTATTGGCAGATCGTTCTGTCTCAGCCGTAATCATCCCATTTCAAAATGCGGCCGGCTTTCACGATGAATAGCGAACAGAAATCGAATTTGAGATGCTCTCCTTGCTGGGCAAAGCCCGGGATGGTTTGAACTGCGGTTGCCTCCCAGGTTGCCTCGACCACGACGCGGTCGCCGCATGCTTCCATGCGGTGAATTTGCGTGTATTGGCGATCGGGAATCAGGGTTTCGCCCATGGTCTTGAGGATGCCAATCGTTTCGGCGGCACTCGAGCAGACGAAGTTGCGATTGTGATGTTCGAAGGCGAGTTGATCGGCAAATATCTCCGCGAGCCGCTCCCAGTGCTTGCCCGCATAGGCATCGAAATACCGCTGCACCACGGAAAGCGGGGTATCGGACTGGTCAATTTTCTCCATCGCTGGTCTCCATTTTGTAAGTCGTTAAAAATTCGGGTCACGAGCGGTTTCGCCGCAGGGATACGTTCATGCCCGACGATTTGATTTCAATGAAGGGCAGCTGCGTCATCGACATCAACTGGCGCACGCGTTCGAGTTCGGGCGAAGACAGCAGCGGATAGGTCCGCTTCACCGGCCCGGCGGCACGCATTTTCTCGATGTCGGTCGCCGGCACCGTGGCGCGCAGCATCAGTTCATCCTCGTCTTCGGTGCCGTAGCGCTGCTTCAATTCCTTCAGGCTGGGCTGCTCCGGCGGGTGGGCGAGAATTTCGGCGGCGCGCGGTGAAGCCATGATCCTGTCGAGGATATCCGGATCGATCGGCGCCACGGTCTGCCCGTAGTAACCGGCGGCATACTGCACCACCTCGTCCGGAATCGTGCCGTAGCGCTTGCCGGTCACGACATTGAGCACGGCCTGGATGCCGACCAACTGGCTGAACGGGGTGGCCATGCCCGGATAACCGAGCTCGCGCCGCACGCGCGCCGTTTCGTCAAGCACCACACCGAGTTTGTCGCTCATGCTGTGCTGCGCCAGCTGAGCCTTGAAGGTGCCCATCATGCCGCCGGGGATCTGATGCTCGATCGAAAATACGTCGTACTCGGCATACTGGTTAACCAGGAATCCGGCCGCCTTGCCCACCGCCTCGAAATGGTCGGCAACGGGCTGAAACAGCGACGTGTCGAGGTTGTGGGTGTGCCCTTTCAGCGCGACGTTCCTAGTCATGATTTCGGTCGACGGCACCGAGGGCCCGTTGGCCATGGGGCGGCTGGCCGTATGCAACACCGTCACACCGAGCTCGATAGCATCGAGATAGGCCTTGGCCGACATGCCGAGCAGGTTGTTGGAATGGAATTCGATCGGCTTGCCGCGCGCCTTGGCGACAATGGCTGGCAGCAGTGTCTTCAACCGTTCCTTCTCCAGCACGCCGGCGGTGTCGTAGAGCAGGATCGAATCGACATTCGGAGAAGCCGACAGCTTGTCCGCCTTGTCGGCGTAGTACGCGTCGGTGTGCACCGGCGACAGCGCGAACATGATCGCCGCGGCCACGTCGGCCTTGGATTCCTTCGCCACCTTGGCCAGGCGCAGCATCTTGTCGATGTTGAACAGCACGTCATAGATCCAGAACGAGCGCACGCCATGGGCGCAAAGCCTGCGCACCCAAAGATCCATCAGCGCATCCGGGCTGACGCCGAAAGTGACGTTGGCATTGGAGCGCAACCCGGCGCGCACCGGCGTGCGCGGCATCGAGGCGACCAGCAGGTCGAGGCCTTCCCAATAGTTTTCGTGGCAATAGCGCGTCAGCACATCGAGCATGCCGCCGCCGGTCAGGTCGATCACGCGAAAGCCGGTGCGGTCGATCAGCGGCGACACCGGCAACGCCATGCCCGCCTGCATGCGCAAGCCCCACAGGCTTTGCTGGCCATCGCGCATCGTCTCGTCGAGAAATTCTATGTGTGCCATGAAAACTCCTCAGTTCTTTACAACGGTCGGCTCGATGTAAAACAGGACCTCGCCGTACTGGACCATCTCCGCATCCCTGGCGCAGAGGCGACGCACGACGCCGGCCACTTGCGCCTTGACTGCGGTGAACAATTTCATCACCTCAAGCAGGCACAGTTCACTGTCAACATCGACGCGCTGTCCAACCTCGACGTAAGGTGCGGCACCCGGCTTGGGGGCGCGATAAAAGACACCCAGATGTTGCGCCGTCACCGCAACCCAGTTCGCCGGAACGGCGGCTTGCGCTTCAGCCTCGTGCGCTGTTACCGCACTGCGGACCTCTGCTGCTGGTTGTGCTGTGCCCGACAGCGGCACCGAAGAGTGGCCAATACTGGCGTTGGGATCGGTCGACAGAAACAATTCCAGTCCGTCGACTTCGACGTGAAGTTCATCCCATGTCGAAGACTCGAACAACTCGACCAGCGTCTTGATTTCGTCGTAGCTGATGGTCATGGCGTCTCTCGATGGCATTGGCGCCGTGCTCAGTTTGCGACCGGTTTGGTCGTCAGTGCCGCCAGCTTCTCCCGGACGGTGCGCCGCAGGATCTTGTTCGCGGCGCTCTTGGGCAGTTCCGGCCAGATGAGGATGTCCTTGGGCCGCTTGAAGTTGGCCAGGTGATCGCGCGCGTATTGCATCAACGCCTCCTTGTCCAGATCGGCACTGCCGGCCACGACGGCGACCACGCGCTCGCCCCAATAGTCATCAGGCAGGCCGACGACGACGGCTTCGACCACGCCCGGGAATCCCGCCAGCACATCCTCGACTTCGCGCGGATAGACGTTGTAGCCGCCGGAAATCAGCAGGTCGTTCTTGCGATCGACGATATAGAAGTAACCGTCCTGGTCCATGGTGCCGATGTCGCCGGTGTGCAGCCAGCCGTTGCGGAACGCCTCGGCAGTCTGCTCCGGACGGTTCCAGTAGTAAGCCATGGTCTGCGGCCCGCGACAGACGATTTCACCCCGCTCGCCGGGCGGCAGGGGGGTGCCGTTTTCGTCGACTATCGCCACTTCGGCGACGGAGAACGGGCGCCCGCAGGAACCGATCCTGTCGTGATCCTCGGGCCTGAGACAAGTGATCACCATGGGGCTTTCGGCCTGGCCGTAGCACTGCACGAAACAGCGGCCGAAACGACGCTCGGCGCGCTGGATCAGGTTCGGTGAGATGGATGCGGCGCCATAGACGATGCGGCGCAGCGCGACAACGGCTTGGTCGATCCTCGGCTCCTCCAGGATCATCGCGATCATGGTCGGCACCAGAAAGGTGAAGCTGGCGCGGGACTTTTCGGCGAGCGATAGAAACGCGCCGGCGTCGAACTTGGTCATCACCAGCGAATGCACGCCGCGCACCAGCGAGGGCAGAAAGAATGCGCCGGACGCATGGGCGATCGGCGCGGCATGAAGGAAGGTGTCGCCTTGGCCAAGCTCGGGAACGAGGTCGGTGAGAAAGGCCGTTACTTCCACCAGCTCGCCGCGCGTGGTGAGCGTCACCGCCTTGGGCCTGCCGGTGGTGCCGCCGGTATAACCAAGCCGCAACGGTGCATCGAGCGCGCGGTCGACGGCACAAGGTGTATCGCGTCCACTGTGGATCATGTCAATCAGTTCATCCCGGCTGATCGCAATTTCGCCGCCGACGCCTTGGAGATTGGCATGGATGACGCCGCGCGATCCGCTGTCGGCAAGTTTGTACAAGTGGTCGTCGAGCGTCTCCCGCACATTCAACTGCACGCGCACCATGCCGGCCTTGAAGATAGCGTAATACGCGATCAGGCAATCGATCGAGTTGGGCAGGATGACACCAACGCGATCACCCGGTTCGAGGCCGCGATCGATCAGCGCGTTGCCGAGACGATCCGTCGCCGCGTCAAACTCCCTGAAGCTTAGCGTACGGTCGCCTTCCGTCAGGCAGGGCGCATCGCCGAAGTAGAGCGCGGCACGTCGAATGAGTGCACCGATCTGCATGGCCTATGTGTCCTCGTGCACCAGCACAACGCGGCCTGAAGTCTTGCGCTCTTCCATCATGCGGTGGGCGTCGCTGACCCGGTCGCGCGGAATGGCGGCCGCGATTTCCGGCTGGATTTGGCCCGCGGCAACCAGCTCGACCACCTTCTGCAAATCGGCCAGCGTGGCATGGCCGCTGCCGATGAGGTTGATCTCCTTCAATATCGCCATGGCGGGATTTAGGGGCACGTTGCCCGGCTCGACATTGCCGACCAGCACTACCCTGCCCCCCGCCTTGACGGAGCGGATACTGGAAGCGAAGGTGGGGCTACCGGCGATTTCGATGACGGCGTCGACACCCTCGCCGCCGGTGATCCCGCGTACCTGCTTGTGGAACTGATAGCCTGGAGAAATGACGATCTCGTCCGCACCGGCGGCGACAAGTTTCTCGCGCTTGCCCTCGGCTGACGAGACGGCGATTGCTTTCAATCCCATCAACTTCGCCAGCTTGATGGTATGGATGCCGACACCGCCGCTGGCGCCCGTGATCAAGACACTGTCGCCAAGGCCAAGCGTGGCGCGGCGCAGCGCGTGGAAGCCGGTACCGATCGCACAGCTCAACACCGCGGCAATCTTGAGTGGAATATTCTCCGGCACCGCCACGGCATTGCGCTCCGACGCGATCACGTAGTCGCCGTATCCGCCGGATATGTCTTCGCCATAGAACCCCGGCCCGGACACGCAGATATTTTCGCGGCCGGACCGGCACAGGGCGCAGAGGCCACAGGGAATGCGCTGGATCAGCGCGACGCGATCGCCCGCCCGGAAGCGTGTGACTGAGGGTCCGGTTTCGACCACGGTTCCGGCGATCTCGTGGCCAGGGACCAGTGGCAATTTGGCGTGGGGGAAATGTCCGGCACGGTTCAGTAAATCGTGGCCGCACACGCCGCATGCTGCCACCTTGACCAGTATCTGGTCAACGCCGGGCACCGGCCTCGGCACTTCGCCGATAATGAAATTATCCGGTCCGCCGAAGCTCTCAAGAATTGCGGCGCGCATGCTTCACTCCTGTTCGTCTAGTTCGGCCAGCGTCGCCGCCATGACCCGCTCGCGGTGGAACGCAGCATCCCCGTGCGAAAACTCCAGCACCTTGGCGCGTCGCAGATACCAATGGATACCGAGCTCCCAGGTGAAGCCCATTCCGCCATGGATCTGAATGCCTTCATTGCAGACAAGGCGCGCAGTATCGCCGCAGAACGATTTGGCGATCGATACTGCCTTGGCCCGATCAGGCGCGTCTTCAGCAATCGCCCATGCGCAGTAGTACGCCGCCGAACGCGACGCGTCGATGGCGACGGCCATGTCGGCGCACTTGTGCTTGATCGCCTGGAATGAACCGATGGGCTTGCCGAATTGAATTCGTTGCGCGGCGTAGGCAACCGAAATATCGAGCACCTTGCTGGCGATGCCGGTGAGCTGTAATGCGGCCACCGCGCTCGACACATCCATCAGGCGCGCAAGGTTTGCGGGATGCGGGGATGCACCGCCGAGAACAGCTTCCGCGTGCACTGTCACGTTGTCGAAACTCAACGCATAAAAACGGCAGGCCGGATCCAGAGTCGCATGTTCGTGCCGGGCTTGCCCCGCACGCTGTGCGTCCACCAGCATGAGTCCCAAAGTTTGCGTCGACCCGATACGCGCAGCCACCATGATCAAATCGGCCCCTTTGGCATGGGGAACCATGATCTTGTGTCCGTTGAGCCGCCAGCCATTGCCGGTCGATGTTGCGCGGGTTTGAATGTTCTGTTCGCCGAAGCCTGATTCCGGTTCTATGATCGCAATCGCGATGCGCAGCTTTCCGGCGGCCAACAATGGCAGCAGACTTGCCTGTTGTGCGGCGGAACCGTGACGCACGATCATGTCCGTCGCCGCGATGGTTTCTGCTAGCGGAGAACCGATCAGCACTTTTCCCAATTCCTCAAACACCAGCGCCATATCGACGAAGGACAATCCGAGCCCGCCATACTTTTCCGGCACGAGCATGGAGAACAGACCCAGGTCTGCCAATCCTTGCCAAAGATCAGCGTCGAAACCGTCGCCCTCCAACAATGCGGCATGTTTTTTGAGGTCGTGCTTTTCTTCCAGGAAGGTCTTGAAGGTTTCCCGAAACAGATATTGCTGATCGCTGAAATCGAAATCCATGTCAGGTCACTTGGGCAGCCCGAGCATGCGCTCGGCAATGATGTTGCGCTGTATCTCGGAAGAGCCGGAGTAAATGGTGAAGGCCCGCGATTGCAGGAAGCCCAATTGAAAGCGGCCGTCTGCCTGAGCCAGCGCATCGCCGTCGGTCAGCGGCGCCAGAGGGCCCAGGGTTTCCAGTGCCGTTTCATAAAGACCTTGGGCGGCATGGCTCCAGTACAGTTTCAGCATCGAGGCGGCGGGTCCGGGAGCCTCGCCCTTCAGCAGTTTGCTGAGGCTGCGCAGGCAACTCAGGCGCATGATTTCGATTTCAACAATCGATTTTGCGATCTTTTGCCGCAGCACCGGATCTTCGATGGCCGCCGCCGAACCGCGCTTGAGTTTTGCCGCGGTCGCGATCAGGCGATCGAGTTCCTGCTTGAAGCGGATCTGGCGTGCCTGTGCGTCGCCCGGACCACGCTCGGCGGCGAGCGTGGTCTGGGCAATCTTCCAGCCGCCATTGAGTTCGCCGACGATGTTCTCGGCCGGCACACGCACGTCTTCAAAGAAGGTCTCGTTGAATTCGCTCTCGCCGGAAATCTGCTTCAGCGGTCGCACGGTGACACCGGGCGATTGCATGTCCACCAGCAGGAAACTGATCCCCTGATGCTTGGGCAAAGTCCGATCGGTGCGCACCAGCAGAATGCACCATTGCGAATATTGCGCAAAACTGGTCCACACCTTTTGCCCATTGACGATGAAATGATCGTCCTGCCGATCTGCCCGGCAACCGATGGCGGCGAGATCGGAGCCCGCGTTGGGCTCGGAAAATCCCTGGCACCAGACTTCCTTGGTCGACAAAATCTTCGGCAGGTAGCGCTGGCGTTGCGCCACGGTACCGTGCCGCATCAGCGTCGGCCCGACGAGATTGCGGCCAATGATGTTGAGGCCTTCCGGCGCACCGGCGCGCGCCATTTCCTCGGCGAATATCGCCTGCTCGATCAGCGTCGCGCCGCGGCCGCCATACTGCTTCGGCCAATCCAGGCCGCTCCAGCCGCCATCGAAAAGCTGTCGTTCCCAGTCAAGGCGGAAGCGGGCGCGTTCGTCCTCGTCTTTGGGCTCATGGACGCTGACACCCCAGCCCTGCGGCAGGTTGTCGCGCAGCCATTGCCGAAGCTCGTCCCGAAACCGAAGGTTCTCGGCGCTGTAGGTAAAGTCCATCGCTCAGGACTTCGGATCATGGAACCGTGGCGGCCGCTTTTCGCGAAAGGCCATGACGCCTTCGCGGTGCTCGGGCGTGACATACGCCACCGTCTGCGCGTAGCTCTCGAACTCCAGCATTTGCTCCAGCGTCGAGGTCGACGACCGATTAAGCAAGGTCTTCATCATCGCCAACGCGGTCGGCGGTCCGGCGGCGATTTCGATCGCCAGCTTGCGCGCTTCCGACAGCAGTTTTTCCGGTGCGACCACATGGTTCACGATGCCGAGCGCATGCGCCTCGGCCGCGTCTATTTTCTTCGCCGTGAAACACAGCTCCTTGGCCTTGTTCAACCCGACCACCCGCGTCAGCAGGTACATGCCGCCAAGATCCGGCACCAGCGCCAGCCGGGCGAAGATCTGGCTGAACACTGCGGCCTCGCTGGCGATGATGATGTCGGCCGCCAGCGCGATGTTGAAGCCGGCACCGACGGCGGGCCCGTTCACCGCCGCGATGACCGGCTTTTCCAGGTTGACCAGCGGGTACAGCACGTCGTGAAGAATGCCGCGATGACGCTTGCGGCGATCCAGTACCGTCATGTCCGGGTTCATCGACTTGACGTCGGCGCCGGAGCAGAAACCGCGCCCTGCGCCGGTCAACACCACGCAACGGATCGCCGCATCATCGGCGATGGTGCGTATGAGTCCGGACAGTTCCTTGTAGAACTGGTCATTGGTTGCATTCAGCACGTCGGGACGATTGAACGTCACCGTTGCCACGCCTTCGGATGCGTCGTAGAGCAGGGTTTCCATGGGCAGGTTCCTTCGGTCCGGTGTTCTCAGTGCGCCGACGCTTCCGGCGCTACATGCGCCAGATCGCCATCCGTTGAATCGGGGATGGCAAACCATTCCTGCGGCATGTGTTTCGGTATGCGGAAATCATGCGCCGGCACAACGATGTCGGTGTGGTCGATGACCCTCTGCATGGCGGCCACAAAGGCCCGCTCGCCCTCGCTGCGGATCGGGCTGGGCAGGAAGCTGCCGGTCATGAAGCGCATCGGCTTGTCGCTGGCCCTTGGGTCTGCCGGATACCAGTAGCGATAATGGTCACCGAGATCCGACACCAGTGCCGCCTTGCCGCGCGCCGTGGTGATGATGGGCACGTGCATGCCGGGGGTGTGGGCGGGTAGCTTGAGCAGCTTGATGCCGTCCATGAAATCGCAATCGCCGTCGAGCAGCCGCAGCTGGCTGCCGCGCTTGCGATTGATGAGCTCGATCACGATGTCGCGCCGGTAGTAGATACGCTGCGTCGCTACCGGGTCGATGGCATGGAACAGTTCATCGCGCTGCACCACGACGCAGGCATCGGGGAAGAGATCGAGGTTGCAGCCGTGATCGAAGTGCAGATGGGTCGGGATGACGAAGTCGATATCCTTCGGCATCAGTCCGTGCAGGGCCAGCGCGTCCATCAGCGAAGCATGCCCGCCGCCAATGCCGCCGACATTGAGGCTGCGCCGCACTTCGGGCATGTCCGGCATGCCGCTGTCCACCAGGATGCGGGTCTTGCCGTCGGTCACCAGCCAGCAGTGGACCGGATCGCGCATGATGCGATCGCCGTGTGGCAGGTAGAGCTCGCCTACCCGCAACGAATGGATTTCGAACATGGTCAGCGCATCCCCAATAATTCGCCGGTGAGGCAAAGGTTATTTCGTATCGGCATCGATGAGTTCGAAGTGCGAGATGTCGTCCAGCGAACCGGTTTGCGTGTCACGCCACACCGCGCGCACGCGCGTGCCGGGCTTGACCAGTTCCTTGGCGCGGCTCATGTCGAAGCCGGCGACCGTGTGGATCAGGCGCGTCGACGCACCATCGAGCATGATCTCGGCATAGATGTAGGGCGGCGCCTGCTTCTGGCCGACGAATTCGAGATTGATGATGGACATGGCGCGCACGGTTCCGGTCTGCTTGACTTCGACCCAGGTACCGGTCGGGCGATGCGTGACGTCGCAGATTTCGCGCGGCGGCAGCAGCGCGCCTGCGCCGTCCGGCGTGCGCACGCCCATGATGCGGCGCTGGGTCTTGATCTCGTCGAACAGCCGGCCGTAATAGGGGCCGAACGCGTGCTCGTAGTGCAGGTCGAGCCGGTAGGGAATCACTTCGAGTGGCGGCAGTGGATCATGCAGCGGGCCAATCATGCCGACCGGCGCATCGGGCGCGAGGCGAAATCCGGCGATGGCCAGGATGCTGTTATCGATGCCATCAGCCCAGACCGCCTCGACGCGCATCCCGATGTGCAGTTCGTCGAGTGATGTGTCGACGAGTCGATGCGGAAAATCGACATCCGAACCGTCGATGCGAATCAGCCCGATCAACCCTTCTGCCGTCTCGGTGAATGCGGTCAGCGTTCCGGTCGCCGGAGCTTCGACGAATTCAAATTCGGAATCGCCCGACAGCGGGCAAAAGTCCTGGGCCGGAACAACCACGTTGCCGCTCTTCTTGAATCTTGAGCCGACGATCCGTCGCTGACCAAGCTCGGCCAGGAATGTCCCCGTGGCCAGGCCTGGGGTGAGGGTGTAGGGCATAGCCAAGTCGCTCTTGAGCGGCGCCATGTCGATGGGAAAGGTGTCTATCGGTAGCATCTGTCTCTCCTCCTCAGGCACCCAGCACCGCGATGCCGCGCAGATTCGCCCAGCCGCCACCCGACTGTGCCAGCGCCAGCTTGGCATTCGGAATCTGGTTGCCCGCCGCCTTGCCCATGACCTGTGACGCGGCTTCGATCAGGCGTATCAGGCCTGCCGCTCCGATCGGATTGGCGCCGGCGCAACCACCGGAAGGATTGACCGGGATGTCACCGGAGAGCGAGGTCGCACCGGAGCGAATGAGCTCAGCCGCCTCGCCCGGCGCGCACAGGCCGAGGCTTTCGTAGTAGCTCAACTCAAAGCAGGTGTAGGGCTCCTGCACCTCGACCACGTCGAACTGGCGCCGCGGGTTGGTGATGCCGGCGGCGCGATAGATGCGCCGAGCCGCGATGGCCAGCGGCTCCGACACCAGCAATGAGCGCGCCGCGGCGTTGTCGGCCTCGCAGAAATAGCCCATGCCGTGGATCCACGCCGGTCGGTCGGTGGACTGCGCCGCCAGTTTCTCGGTCGACAGCACCACGGCCGCGGCGCCATCCGAGATCGGCGGCACGTCGAGCAGCTTGATCGGCCACGCCAGAGGCTTGGAGTTCAACACCTCCTCGACGGTGACTTCCTTCTTGACATGAGCGTAGGGATTGTTCATCGCGTTGTGGCGGTTCTTCACCGCCACCATGGCGGCGGCTTCTTCGGTATGGCCCAGCACGTCCATCCGGGCGCGCCAGTAGGCGGCGGAAAAACCCATGATGCCGACCGCGAATTCACGGCCCCAGAACGGGTCGTACAGCGTGGAGATGGAATATTGAAGCGCGCCTTCGGACAGCTTGTCGTAGGCGACCACCAGCACCCGGTCGGCGAATCCGCCGGCGACCTGGTAGTAGCCGGCAAGTGCGCCGGCGAGTCCGGTTCCGCCACCGCTGGTGACGCGGACCAGCGGCTTCAGCGCAGCACCAATCGCATCCACGACCCACTTCTCCGGCTGATTGACGGCGGCGAAAAGTACGGGGCCGGAGGCCACCACCACCGAATCGATGTCCTCGATGGTGAGCTTTGCGTCCGCCAGGGCACGGTCGACCGCTTCGCGCACCAGGCCCGCCTGGCTGACGTCGGTACGCCGGCGTGAATGATGGGTTTGTCCGACGCCGACGATGCCTACATGACGTCCCATGGTTCAGATCTCCAGTGTCAGGACGCAGTGCGCCTGCATGCCGACGCCGCCGGCGCCATGCACGATGGCCGACGACGGCGATTTCAACCCGTACATCTCCGGGCAGGTCAACTGGCGCGTTGCCTCGCTCAATCGAACCAGCCCCGTCGCCATGATCGGGTCCGCAGGAAGGGCACCGCCAGAAAGATTGACGGATGTCTTGTCATTGCCTTCGAGCAAATCGATGCCGCGGCCCGGCGCCGCGAGGCCCAGGGATTCGATAACCATCAACTCGCTTACGGTTGAAGAAGCGCTGACTTCGGCAATCGACGCGGTCGGCTTGTCCCAACCTGCCCGCCCATAGGCTGATCTGGCGGCGACTTCGCAAGCCTCGAGCGCTCCGGCCTTGCGTGCTGCAAAAGAGTGGCGATCAGTCGACATGCCCATGCCGGTAATCCATACCGGGGTGCGCATGGTTCGACGCGCGACCTCTTCGCTGGCCAGCAGGATGGCGACGGCGCCGTCGACCGGCCGCGCCATCATCAGCGCCCGCAACGGAGCAGCGACATTGGCAGACGCCAGAATATCAGCCTCGTTCGGAACCGCCGCGACCTGCACTCGTCCGTGTCTCGACGCATCGGACCACCGTTTCGCTGCGAGGCGCGCCAGATCGGCGGAGGTTCGTCCATGCTGGGCAAGATAACGCTGCGCCTGCATGCCGCTCGCCGCCCGATGGTCGAATCCCACCGGGCGCTGGTAGAACGGTTCACACTGACTCGAATAGAACACATTCACATCGCTTTCGGACGGCTTGCTGTAGGCGATGATGAGGCCGACCTGGGCACCGCCGGCGGCAATCTTGGTGGTGCCATACAGGGCCCCCCACAGACCATCCTCCTCGACCCGCGATTCTTCCTTGTGATGGGCGCCCATGGCGCCGAGGAATCCGCAGTTCGATATGCTGCGCCCGTCGAGTACGTCGCTGCCCGAATCAATGACGAAGTCGACGTCGTCGATGGAAAGTCCCGTCCCCTTGAACACGGAAGCGACCACAGAGGAGATCAAATCGATATGTTGTGCGCTGCTCCAGTTCGGACGCAATTCGGTTTGGGCGGAGGAAACGACCGCGACCCTATCCATGTTCATGCCCCCTCTCCCGTCCGCCAAGCACGCCATTCCGGATCGGGCGGCAGCAACGGTCCGCGGCACATCGCAGCCTCTCTACGCAAACAACCATCGTGCAAATACCTCCTGGAGTTATCGAGCCGCTCGCTTGCAAGCAGGCTCACGACCTTGCCCGCATATTAATCCTTGCCGCGTACAGGTCAAGCTTGAATTCGATGATTTATCGGTTTTATTCGATGGCGGTCGTTCTGACAGACCTTGCCCATCGTTTCGCTGCAGTGCAACACAAAAAACCGTATGCGTGGCTGAAACACGGCTTATTTAAAGGAAATTACACCTTGCGTCGGCTCGCCTGCCTGACTGCGTCAGACTTCTCCAACAAGCCAAAAATTACCCGATTAATTATCGGCTTTAATCTTGACGAGGGGACGGCCGGTGATAAAATAAATCGTGTGAGGAGGCCCCAGACGGGGAAATTGGCAGGCAGCGGCGCGTTGTCTGATGGTCGTCATTCCGCTTGATGCGTTTTCCAAAGCGCATCCGTGTCGACAATGACTCGCAGCCAATCGTTGTGGATATTCACTGATAAAAAAGGAAGCCGCACATGGACTCAGCGTTGATCGACATTCCGTACACCCGGCCGGGGCGTACCGCGCGCCAGACATTCGACTGGGCATTGGCCAATGCCCGCGTCGCAGACGAAGCCGGCGTCACCGAAATGATGATCGCGGAGCACGCCACGCAATTATGGGAAAACATTCCCAGTCCGGAATTGGTCATCGCCGCGGCGGCGACCCAGACAAAACGCATCCGCTTCGCCCCGATGGCCCACCTGCTGCCGAATCACCATCCGTCCAACCTGGCGATCATGGTCGGCTGGCTGTCGCAGGTCCTCGAGGGGCGCTATTTCCTCGGCGTGGGCGCCGGCGCCTATCCCGACTCGGCCCTGGTGCACGGCTTGCCACCGGACATGTCGGAGAGCGCGGCGCGCGTGCGCGAGTCGCTGGAGATCATGGAAAAGATCTGGAAACGGGAACCGTTCAAGCACGTCGGCAAGTTCTACAAGGCGGGATTCCCCGAGGATCCGCGCGATCACGATCCGAATTCGACCCATTTGCTGTCGGATTTCAGCCCCTGGGGCGGCAAGATGGAGATCGCCGTCAGCGGGCTCAGCCTCAACTCGCCATCGATCAAATTCGCCGGCGAAATGGGCTACAAGCCGGTTTCGTTCTTCTCAGGTGCGGCGGTCCTGAAGAATCACTGGCAGACTTATGAGCAGGCGGCATTGGCCAATGGCCACGCGCCGCATCGCAAGTGCCATCGGGTATCGCTCGACATCTTCGTCGCCGATACCGACCAGGAAGCGCGCCGCCTGGCGTTGAACGGCCCCATCGGTTATTGCTGGGAACACTACCTGCTGCCGCTCTACAAGCGCTTCAATCTGCTCGCCTCGCACATCGCCGACAGTGGCGCGCACGAGTCCGACGTCAACCTCGAATGGCTGTGCGACAACATGTGGATCTGCGGTTCGCCCGCGACCGTGCGCGAGAAGATCGAGGCGCTGATGGACAAGACCGGTGGCTGGGGCACCCTGATGATGCCAGTGCATGACTTCTCGGACGATCCCGAGCCGTGGTTCCAGTCGGTGCGGTTGTTCGCGCAGGAGGTCGCACCCAAGATCAAGCTGCCGTTCAAGATGTCCTGAGCGAGCGATGCCGTATTGAATAGCCGCAGGACGTTTATGCGGCTGTCGGATTCTGCGCGGGAGTCAATCAACCAGCAGGCCGGCCGACGTACGCCATGGTCCGCGGTTCGACCATGGCTGACGACCTGGCTCGTCAAACCTTTGTCAGCGTCCCCGCTTCTTGAGCCTTGAGCGTTTGGAAAGCCTCCAGATCCGGGACGGAAGTTCGTTCCCGGTAAGTCGTCATGTTGTGCGGCCACTGCGTGACGACACGGCCGGAGGCTGAGCGATAATATTTGCTGCCGACAACACGCCAAACCTCGACGGCGTTGATGTCGCGCTGAATCGCGGCGTTGTAGTCGTCCATGACATCCTGCCGCACGTCCATCGACCTGATGCCGTTCGTCCCCATTTCATCAACCTTGCGGCTGATGTAATCGGCCTGGGATTCAAGCATGTAGAGGATCGATCCATTGTTCGTGTTGGGGCCGTAGAACATGAACAGGTTGGGGAACCCCGCCGTCGTGATGCCGAGATAGGCCTGTGGTCCGTCGCGCCACGCGTCCCTGAGGCTCACGCCGTTGCGTCCACTGACATCGATGACCGAAAGAAATTTGTTGGCCGCATAGCCGGTGGCGAGGATGACGACATCGACCTTGCGTTCGACGCCGTCTTTGGTCCTGACGCCTGACGCCGTGAGCTTCTCGATCGGATCGGTGACCAGTGCGACGTTGGGCCGGTTGAACGCGGGATAGAACTCATTCGAGAACAAGGGCCGCTGTGAACCAAGCGGCAATTGCGGCTTCAGCCTGGCGCGCGTATCCGGATCGGCCACGTGCGCGAGGTTGTCCCGCCCCATCTGTTCGATGCCCGGCATCAGTTCGGGCTTGTCGAATGTCATCAGCAGTTCGTAGAAGGCGAACTGCTCGTCGCGAATCTTGCGACCGATCGACGGGTCGCGGCGCATCTGTTCCAGTTGCTCGGCGGAGTATGGCGTGTCCTCCTTCGGCAGCACCCAGTTCGCGGTGCGCTGGTAGAGGTAGAGCTGTTTTGCCTCCTTGGCGACTTCGGGAACCAGCTGCACGGCGCTGGCTGCGCTGCCGATCATGGCAACCGTCTTGCCGCGCAAGTCGACGCCCTCCGGCCACTGGGCAGTGTGCAGCACCGGGCCGGCGAAATCCTTGAGACCGGCAATCTCCGGCCACTGGATTTCGTTGAACATGCCCAAGGCGCTGACGAACACATCGGCAACGATGCTGCGTCCATCCGTGGTGTCCAGATGCCATTCGCACTGCGCATCGTCCCAGCGGGCGCTGGCGATTCCGGTGCTGAACCGGATATGTGGCGCGACCGCGTACTTGTCGACGCAATGCTGCATGTACACCTTGATTTCCGCGTGCCCGGCGTAAGGCCGTGACCAGTCCGGTTTTTGTTCGAACGAGAACGAATAGAGATGCGAGGGTATGTCGCAGGACAGGCCGGGATAACGATTGTTGAACCAGGTACCGCCGGCGCCGGCCGCGCGCTCAAGGATGACGAAGTCTTCGATCCCGGCCTGCTTGAGTTTGATCGCCATGCAGATGCCGCCGGGTCCGGCGCCGACGATGGCGATGCGGTATTTTTTTGCGCTTTGGTCCTGACCTGCTTTCCGATCCTGCGATTTCATCTTCCCTCCTCCTCAGAGCGGTCGTTCCATCGTCAATTCCCGGGTCTGGCAGATTACCGCATCCGCCGCTACAGTCGTTCGATCAGGGTGGCGTTGGCCATGCCACCACTTTCGCACATCGTCTGCAAACCATAGCGCCCTCCGCTGTGTTCAAGTCGCGCCAGCAGGCTGGCCAGCAAGCGGCCGCCTGAGGCGCCGACCGGATGGCCAAAGGCAATCGCACCGCCCCATGCATTCACTTTTTCCGGATCAACATCAAACGTTTTCTGCCACGCCAGCGGAACAGGCGCGAAGGCTTCGTTGACCTCGAAGGCGTCGATGTCGGCGATCTTCAGCCCGGACTTCTCCAACAGCTTCTTTGTTGCCGGCATGATCGCGGTCAGCATCATGATCAGATCGTCACCGGCGACGCACGACCGCACGATGCGCGCGCGCGGCTTCAACTTCAGGCGCTTCACCGCCGCCTCCGAGCAGACCAGCATGGCCGAGGCGCCGTCGGATATCTGCGATGAGCCGGCCGCCGTCACGCTCCATTCGATTTCGGGGAAGCGCAGCTTCATGTCATCGTTGACGAAGGCCGGGGCCAGCGTTGCTAGCCGTGCCGCAGTGGTATCACGCCGTATGCCCTCGTCGCTTGTGAACAAAACCGTCCCGCCTTCGACCGTCGGCACCCGGATCGGCACGATCTGTGATGCAAGCCAGCCGCTGTCCGCCGCCAGTGCGGCGCGCTGATGCGAACGCAATGCAAGAGCATCGAGCGCCTCGCGCGTCAGCCCATGGCGCGCCACAATCAACTCGGCCGAAATGCCTTGCGACACCAGCCCTTCCGGGTAACGTGCGCGAAACATCGGGCCCAGTTCATCGCGCCCCTGACGATTGAATTTCGCGGGTATGCGGCTCATCATCTCGACGCCACCGGCCACCACCACATCGCTGCTTCCGCTCATCACGGCTTGCGCGGCAAAGTCGAGCGCCTGTTGCGCCGAGCCGCACTTGCGATCCAGCGTCACGCCAGGAGTCGATTCAGCCATGCCGGCCGCAAGCCAGGCATGGCGGGCGATGTTGCCGGCCTGTTCGCCCACCTGACTGACACAACCGGCGATGACATCATCCACCTCGGACGAATCAATGCCGGTGCGCGCGATCAAGGCCTGCAGCACTTGCGCGAACAGGTCTACCGGATGCGCGCCTGATAGCCCGCCGCCGACACGGCCCTTGGCAAACGGGCTACGAACAATGTCGACGATATAGGCGACGTTCATCTCACCGGCTCAGTTCGATGGACATCTCTGCCGACTTGATCTGGAGGTGTTTGCTGCTGGAGATCTCCATCAATTGACGCGCGAAATCCAGCTCCGGCGACGACAGGGTCGGAAAATCGAGCCGGACCGGTCCGGCATCGCGCATTGCCTGGATGTCGTGCGGCGGCACCAGCGCCCGCAACAGCAGTTCGTCATCGTCCACGCCGCCGTTGCGCTTGCGCAGTTCTTCCAGGGTCGGATTCTCCGGCGGATGCGCAAGAATTTCCTTGTACTGCGGCGCCGCGGCAATACGATCCATGATGTCGGGTTCGATCGGCGACACCGGCGTGCCGTAGTGGCCCACGGCATACTTGATCACCTCTTCGGGAATCACGCTGTAGCGCTTGCCGGTGACGATGTTCAGTACCGCCAGCGTTCCCACCAGTTGCGAGAATGGCGTGATCATGCCCGGGTAACCCAGTTCCTTGCGCACCACCGCCGTCTCGCGCAGCACGTCGTCGAGGCGGTCGGCCATGCCGTGCTGGGCCAGCTGATTCTTGAAGGTGCCGGTCATGCCGCCGGGCACCTGGTGTTCGAATGCGAACAGGTCGTACTCGTTCGGCGTCCCCGTGATGAAGCCGTAGGTCTTCGCGATGCGCTCGAAATGCTCTGCCACAGGCGCCAGCAGGCTTTTGTCGAGATTCGAGGTGTGACCGAGATGCGAGATGTTGTGCAGCATGATTTCGGTGGACGGAATCGACGTGCCATTCGCCAGCGGCCGGATCGCGGTATGGATGATATTGACGCCGTGCTTGATCGCCTCGAGGTAGACCTGCGCCCCCTGCCCGGTGATGTTGTGGGAGATGATCTCGATCGGCTTGCCGCGCGAATTGGCCTTCACCGCCGCGACCAGGCTGCCGACCCGCTCCGGCCGCAGGCAGCCGCAAGTGTCGTAAATGAACACCGTGTCGACATCGGGAATTGCCGACATCTTGGCAGCGACATTGCCGAAGTATTCGTCGGTGTAGACCGGCGCGAGACCGTAGTAGATGGTTCCCGCGACTTCGGTACCCGTCTCCTTCGCGACCTTGGACAACCGGGCAATCTTGTCCCAGTTGTAGAGCGCGTCGTAGATCCACACACTGCGGATGCCATGCGCGCAGAGGCGACGCATCCACAGGTCCATGAGCGCATCCGGCGTCACAGCAAACGTGACACAGGCATTGCTGCGCATGCCGCCACGCAGCCGACTGTTGGGCATGGACTGGATCAGCAGATCGAGCCCTGCCCATGGATCTTCGCGGCAGTATTTGATCAACACCTCGAACAGCGAACTGCCGGCCAGATCAACCACGCGATAACCGGTCTTGTCGATCAGCGGCGTGACGGGCAGCGCCATGCCGGCCTGCATGCGCATGCCCCACAGGCTTTGCTGGCCGTCGCGCAGGGTCTGGTCAATGAATTCGATGTGGGCCATTGTGTTCTCTCTTCAGGTTATGGGCTGGAATGTTTCTGGTACGCCGGCAACAGCGTGGTCTCGAGCCAGCGCGTATTCACTTTCCCCGCCGCGTAATCGGCGTGTCGCATCACGAAGCGATGAAAATCAATATTGGTTTCGATGCCCTCAACCTCGAACGCATCGAGTGCAAGACGCATGGCCTCGACGGCGCTCTCACGATCGGGCGCATGCACCAGCAGCTTCGCGATCATCGAGTCGTAATAAGGCGGCACCAGATAACCGGTATAGCAGTGGGTATCCAGACGAACGTTTGAGCCATGCGGCGGCGACCATCGCGTAATGCGTCCGGGGCGCGGCATGAAGCCATCGCGCGGCTGCTCGGCATTGATGCGACACTCGATCGCGTGGCCGCTGATTTTGACGTCGCTTTGACGTACCGACAGCGGCAGGCCGGAGGCAATGCGCAACTGCTCCTGGACAATATCGACCCCGGTAATCAGCTCCGTCACCGGATGCTCGACCTGCACCCGCGCATTCATTTCGATAAAGAAGAAATCCTCGCGGTCGGCATCGTAGAGGAACTCGACAGTGCCGGCATTGACATAGCCAAGGTAGCGCACCAGATCCAGGGCGGCTGCATGCAAACGTGTGCGGACGGCCTCGGGAAGCGCATAGCCCGGGCCCTCCTCGACCACCTTCTGGTAGCGCCGCTGGATCGAGCAGTCGCGTTCGCCGAGGTGCAACGCATTGCCGAAGTCGTCGCCGAAGACCTGGACTTCGATGTGGCGTGCATTGCCGATGAAGCGCTCCATGTACAACGAACCATCACCAAACGCCGCTTGCGCTTCCCGCGACGCACGCTCGAATGACGCTTCGATATCGGATGCATCATGGGCGACGAACACCCCGCGGCCGCCGCCGCCGGAAGCTGCTTTCAGCATCACCGGGTAGCCAATGCCTCCCGCCAGGCTTGCCGCTTCCGTCGCCGTCGCCACAAGGTTGGAACCCGACACGATCGGCACGCCGGCAGCAGCAGCGGCAGCGCGCGCTTCGAGTTTGTCGCCGACACGGCTGATCGTCTCGGCACGGGGCCCGATGAATTTCAACTGGTTGTCTTCGCAAAGCTTGGCGAGTTCGAAGCGCTCGGACAGGAAACCGTAGCCCGGATGCAGACCATCGCAGCCCGTGGACAATGCTGCCTGACATACCAGCGCCGGGTTCAGATAGCTGGCTGCGGCAGGTGCAGGGCCGATGCACACGACGCGGTCAGCACGCCGGGCACCCAGCGTTTCACGGTCGGCGTGCGATACCGCGAGCACGGTCTCGATACCCAGCGCCTTGCAGGCGTCAATGACCCTTACCGCGATCTCTCCGCGGTTTGCGACCAGCACACGTTTCAACAGGGCCATGGCGCCAGACCGGAATGTCGTCAGGCAACTTCGATGATGAATAGCGGCGTATCGTGTTCGACCATCTCGCCATCCGCCACCAGACGACGCACAATCTTGCCCTTCACGTTGCTGGTCACCTGGGTGAACAGCTTCATCACTTCGAGCAGGCAGACCGTGGCACCGGCCTCGATCTGTTGTCCCTCTTCGACAAACGATGGCGCGCCCGGCTTCGATTGGCCCCAGATGACGCCGAGGCTGGGCGCACGCAGGTAGACCTGTCCCGGCGCCAGCGCTGCGGCGGGCTGGGCCGCGACGGGCATTGGCGCTGGCGATGCAATGCCGGTGGCAGCGGTCACGGCTGTAACTGGTGCTGAGGCGGCGTGAGTCGTGAGCGATCCGCTTTTCGATACCGCGATCTTGACGTCACCGATCTCCAGTCGCAGTTCCTGCCAACCCGACTTCTCGAAGAAGGTGAGCAGACTTCGAATCTCTTCGTTCTTGATACTCATGACTTGAGTTCCTCATGGTTGGTCGACGCCTGCTCGCTCGCCGAATTACTTCGAATGGCGCACGCCGCAAGCAGCGCCGGCAAAACTTGTTTGACGACGATGAAATCGAGACCGGCAGCGACTGCCAGATGTACACCCTCGTCGGTATTGAGCAGGCTGCCCACCGCGCTGGTGGCGCCCTGCAGACGCAACACCGCCTGCGCCGCATCGTCGCTTTCGAGATCCACAGCGGGTGGTCGTGGCGCATGACCGATGGCATGAACCCGCAAGGGCGTGCGCACCTGCGCCCAATCACGCAACTGTCGCAACAGCGGATCGGCATCCTCTTGCGGATGATCGACAGCAAGATGCCCGGCAAACACGATGCCGCGGGTTCCGTCTATCGTCACGGCGCGACCGCCCAGCCCCTTGAGCGCGCCATCACCGCAGCCGACGACGCACGGCACGCCAAGCTGGCGGCTCACGACGGCAGCATGACTGGTCGATCCACCACGCTCGGTGATGACTGCCTCTGCGAAGAACATGCCATGCACGTCTTCCGGGCTGGTGGTGGGTCGCGACAGCACCACCGGCTGGCCTGCCACTGCCAGACGCTCGGCCTCATCCGCATCTTCGACGATGATGCCGAAGCCGGCGCCCGGGCTCGCCGCCTCGCCGCGCGCCAGCACCGTCTCGCGCTCCGGGTCGACATGCGCTGCCAGCCTGGGCCGCAACAGCAGGCGCACCTGGTCGCTCGATACACGGCGCAATGCCTCGTCTTCGTCGATCAGTCCTTCGCTCACCATTTCGACGGCGCAGCGCACCGCGGCGGCCGGCGAACGCTTGGCCGAGCGCGACTGCAGCAGATAGAGCCTGCCCCGCTCGACCGTGAATTCGATGTCCTGCACATCGTGGTTCTCGCGCTCCAGCGTATCTGCGGCTTTCATCAGTTCGGCGTGCATGGCAGGCAGGCTTTCGCGCAAGCGTTCGATCGGCACCGGCGTATGCGAGCCGGATACGACGTCCTCGCCCTGCGCGCATTCCAGATACTCGCCGTAGGGCAAGGCCTCTCCGATCAACGGGTTGCGCGTAAACAGCACACCGGTACCCGAGCGGGCATCCGAGTTGCCGAACACCATGGCCTGGATGGTCACTGCCGTTCCCATCGCGTGGTCGATGCCGTGATGTTCGCGATAACGCTTGGCACGACGTCCGTTCCACGAATCGAAGATCGCGGCGATGGCGAGCGTGAGTTGCTCGAACGGGTCGGTCGGCATCTCGCGCTGGCAACTGTCGGCGATCATTTGCCGCCACTGCGCGGGCTCCGCGTCGGGCGGCAGTGCTTCCATCGAGGAACGCATCACAATGCGGGCAAACATTTCACAGAAGCGCCGATGGCTGTCACGCGCAAAGGTGGCACTACCGGTTTCCTTTGCCAGCGCAAGCTCGGTCGCATCGTTGATGCCGAGATTCAACACAGTGTCCATCATGCCGGGCATGCTCACCGGCGCTCCCGAGCGCACGGAGACGAGCAGCGGGCGCTGCGAACAGCCGATCTTGCGACCGGTGGCCGCTTCGATGTGGGCAATGCCGGTACGCACCGAAGCCAGCATCGGCTCGGTCAGCGCGCCGCCGTTGCTCAAATATTCGCGGCATGCAGCAGTCGTCAGCACGAATGCCGGCGGCACCGGCAGGCCGAGCGCCTGCATGCGCGCCACGCTCCACGCCTTGCCGCCGACCAGTTGCCGATCAGGCAGACTGGCGCCGTCGAGGATCAGGCCGAGCACGGCAGGTTCGATGCGACCGTTCATTCCTCGCGCCTCTTTGCTCGTCGGTGGTTATTGAATGGGAAAATCATTTCTACATTCGTGGTTGACCATCAGACGCGATAGCCGCCATCGACACTCAATACTTGCCCGGTAATTCCCGCAGATTCTTCCGAGGCGATCAACACCGCCATTGGTCCGAGTTCGTCGGGCTCAAGGATTCGTTTCTGGACATTCTCGGATTCAGCCAATGCCTTGAAGGCGGCAGCGGGAATATTGAGGGCCTTGCCCAGCTTGTCCCAGTCGGCGAGTGCGGTATTGGTCCAGCCAGGGCAGATCGTGTTGACCGTGATCGTGGTCGGCACTTGATACGCCAATGCACGGGTCAGGCCGATCAACCCATGCTTCGCTGCCGTATAGGCGATGGTCCCGCCGCCGCGTTTGGCATAGCCGGAACCCTGGAAGATGATCCGTCCATAATCCTGCTTGACCATCTGTGGCAAGGCGGCGCGAGTCGCGTAGTAGGCAGAAGTCAGGTTGAGAAATATGTTTTTCTCGAATGCGACGTCATCGTGATTAAGTGCGGACATCAGGTCTGCCAGATCACCATGCAGTCCCCCGCCATTGTTGTAAAGAATGTCGAGCCGCCCGAAATGGGCGATGACTTCTCCCACCATGTTCTTGAGTCCGGGGCCATCCAGCAGATCCGCGGTAATTGCAAATGCAGTGCCGCCCATGGCCCGCACTTTTTCAGCAACCGCATCAATTTCACTACGGGTGCGCGAGGTCAGCGCGACCTTCGCCCCCTCGCGCGCATAGGCCAATGCGATGGAGCGGCCGATGCCGCGACCGCTCCCCGTCACCAATGCAACCCTGCCTGAAAGTTTGCCCATGCCTTACTCCCTTAACAATGCCGCGTCATTGGCCCACATATTTGCTGACTTTGTTCTGTTGCTCCAGCCAGTCGCGGCGCAGTTCGAAAGGTTGGGCAACATAGTCGCGCATGGCGGTAACGCCGTCGTCCGACAGCATGGTGGCGAGAAAACCGTCACTTTCAATATCGAGTCCATTCGCAAGGTTGGTATCCGACCCTTCGTAGACGGCGCGCTTGACCATGGCGATTGACAGCGGCGGCAGACGCGCCATCTCCTTGGCGACCTGTGTTGCGCGCGCCAGGGCGTTGTCGGCCAATTCATGGATCAGCCCCATCGTCAATGCCTCTTCCGGCTTGACGATGCGCCCACGCAAAATGAACTCGATCGCGCGGCTGGCGCCGATCAATCTCGACAGGCGTTGCGTGCCGCTGCCGCCGGGCAGAATGCCGAGCTTGACTTCGGGCAGCCCGTAGCGGTGATCGCCGCACATGCCGATGCGGATGTCGCAGGCAAGGCACAACTCAAAGCCGCCGCCCATCGCATCGCCGTTCATCGCCACGATGACCGGCTTGGGCAGGCTGCGCAGACTCAGCAGCAAGGCATGATAGCCAGCGGTCAGCGCCGTGCCGGCCTTGCGCAGCGCTTCGCGATTTTCAGCGTAGGAGAGCAGTTCCTCCACGCTGTAGTGGGTGATGAATTTACCGTCGATTCCGCTGACCAGTACGACCACCTTGATCGCGGGATCGCGCCAGGTTTCTATCAATGTGCCAAGTTCACCCGCACCCTCGGCACAAAAATAGTTCATCGGCGGATTGAGATAGCTTGCCGTCACCACTCCACCTTCGGTTTTGCAGGTCCAATAGCTCATCTTTTCCCTCCTCCGTGGTTATTGGATGAATAAATCACCATTCGAGACCCTGGCCGGGCATGGAAGAGTCCATGGCGGATTGATCATTCCTCGCGCTTGCGATCCAGCAGTCGCAACAGGTCTTCGTGCAATTCGAACCAGACAGTGTGATACGAGCTCACCTTTGCGCCGCTGACAAACTCCACCTGCCCGTCATCCACCTTGTCGAGTGCCTCGCCGAGACGATCGGCATAGCGCGACAGACGCGGCAGGCTTTTCGCCATCGCGGCAAGTATCGGCTCGGCGCGCTCGTGCAGGGTGGCGATGCGGTCGATCAGCTTGCGGTCGTATTCGCTGTCGCTGTGGTCGTTGGGAACCCGCTCGCCAGCGACCTCAATGGTTTGCCATTCGGTGATCAACTGCTTCAGTTCGTTGTTGACGACTTCGAACTGGGCATAGCCTTTCTTCAGCGACTCATCGGCGCGATGCGCTGCGAACTCACCCGGGTAGGCCTCTGCAAGCGCTGCCTGGCCCTTGCCGCTGAGCATGAAGGCGCCTTTCGCACCGGCTGCCTCACCGGCGGCGACTGCCTCGGTCAGATACGCCGTCACTGCCGCTTCATCGCCGGCAAGCAGGTCCGCCACCGCGGCAGCCGTGCCGAATTTCTTGATTGCCAACCCATGCATTGCGTCGAACTTGTTCAAGTCACGTCTCCATTCAATGTTGCACGTCTCTTGCCAGGATTTGATCGCGAACGACGCGGCGCAGGATCTTTCCGGCCGCGCTCTTCGGCAACGCATCCCACACTTCAACCGCCTTCGGCATCTTGTAGCCGGCGAGCTTGCCCTTGCACATCGCCAGCACTGCCTCACCGTCGAGCGATGGCGCGCCGCTAACCACCGCATGCACCCTGTCTCCCCAACGCTCATCGGGCAAGCCCACGACAGCGGCATCCCTGACGCCGGGAATCGTCAGCAACTGATCCTCCACCTCGCGCGGATAGACGTTGTAGCCGCCGCTGATCAGCATGTCGTTCTTGCGATCAATCAGCGTGATATAGCCATCCTCGTCGCAGAAGCCGATGTCGCCGGTATGCAGCCAACCGCCGCGGAATACCTTTGCCGTTTCTTCCGGGCGGTCCCAGTAGTGCGACATCACCTGCAAGCCGCGGCAGACGATTTCACCGGGCTGTCCGGTCGGGACTTCCTTGTCTTCCTCGTCGAATATCTTTACCTCGACCAAGGTGTACGGACGTCCTGCCGAGGCGATACGATGATGATCTTCGGGCTTCAAGCAGGTGATGACCATCGGCGATTCGGCCTGGCCATAAGTCTGGGCGAATACCGGGCCGAAGGCGGCCATGCCCTTTTCCAGCAGCACCGGCGCCATCGGCGCAGCGCCGTAGCAAAGGCGGCGAAAGTTGTAGCGCGTCTTGTCGATGTTCGGCTGCTCAAGAATCATCGACAACATGGTCGGCACGATGAAGGTAATCGATGCGCGTTCGCGTTCGGCCAATTCCAGAAACACCGTCGCGTCGAACTTGGGCATCACGACCTGACGCGCACCACGCAACCAGAGCGGCAGGAAGAAGGCGCCACTGGCGTGTGCGATGGGCGCCGCATGCAGCATGGTGTCGCTAGTGCTCAAGTCGGGCAGCAGGTCGATCATGAAGTTGGCCACTTCGGCCGTT
>JAYUGL010000251.1:0-3890 GCA_043738385.1 Sterolibacteriaceae bacterium | reverse complement strand
TCAAGGTTTTCAAGGGTGCGCTGAATACTGTCAGAGCCGGCTTCACTGAGGACTTTGTCATCTCGCTGCCGAAGGGTGCCGCCAGCCGGCTCAAGGTGCAACTGGCAAGCCGGCAGCCGCTGCTGGCGCCGGTACAGAAAGGCATGCCGGTCGCCACGCTGAAGTTGTTCCTCGACAACAAACCCTGGGGCGAATACCCGGTGGCGGCGCTGGAAGACGTGCCCGTCGCCAATATTTTCGGCCGGATGTGGGACACGTTGCGACTGTGGTTTGAATAGTCCGGACGCTTGATGCTGCGATGACCACCGTCTACCTGAACGGCGAATTCATGCCGATCGACGAAGCGCGGGTGCCGGTGATGGACCGCGGCTTTCTGTTCGGCGATGGCGTCTACGAAGTCATCCCGGTCTATTCGCGACGACCGTTTCGTTTGCAGCAACACCTGCGCCGCATGCAAGCAAGCCTCGACGCGATCCGTCTGACCAACCCGCATGACGAGGCGCAGTGGGCAATTCTGGTTGAAAGAATCATCGCCACAGCGACGTTCGAGGACCAATCGGTTTACCTCCAGATTACGCGCGGAGCGGACAGCAAGCGCAATCATGCGTTTCCAAAACAGGCCAGGCCAACCGTGTTCCTGATGACCGAGCGCCTGACCGTGCCGCCCCCGGAACAACACGCACAAGGCATCGCCGCCGTATCCGCAAACGACAACCGCTGGCTGCGCTGCGACATCAAGGCCACCTCGCTGTTGGCCAATGTGTTGTTGCGGCAACTGGCGGTGGATGCCGACAGCATGGAGACGGTGCTGTTCCGCGATGGCATCCTGACCGAAGGCGCAGCTTCCAACATTTTCGCGGTGAAGGATGGCGTGCTGTTGGCGCCGCAAAAAAATCACCTGATGCTGCCCGGCATCACCTACGACGTGATTCTGGAACTGGCCGCCGCGCACGGCATGCAGCGCCAGGTGCGCGACGTGCGCGAGTCAGAAGTGCGCAACGCCGACGAACTGTGGATGACTTCGTCGACCAAAGAAGCGCTGCCCATCGTCAGCCTCGATGGCCGGCCCGTGGGCACTGGCACGCCCGGTCCCGCATTCACCGCCATGGTCGGTTGGTATCAGGACTTCAAGCGGGCAGTGATGCGCAATGCCTGAAGAAACCCTGCTCGAATTTCCGTGTGACTTCCCGATCAAGATCATGGGCGCGACGCGCGACGGCTTCGCCCAAGCCGTGCTCGATGTGGTGGCGAAACATGCGCCGGATTTCGACGCCGCCTCCATGGAGATGCGGCCTTCGCGCGGCGGCAAGTACCTGTCGCTGACCTGCACCATCCGCGCCGTTTCCAAAGCACAACTGGATGCACTCTACCTGGAGCTGACCGCGCATCCTTTCGTCAAAATCGTCCTATGAGCGCGATGGTCGTCAGGGATCTCGGCCTCGTCCACTACGTGCCGACCTGGCGCGCGATGCAGGCGTTCACGGCAGCGCGCGCGGAAGATACGCCGGACGAGATCTGGCTGTTGCAGCACCCACCGGTGTTCACCCTCGGCCAGGCCGGCAAGCCCGAGCACCTGTTGCGCGACATCGGTATTCCGGTGGTGAAGATTGATCGCGGCGGTCAGATCACCTATCACGGCCCGGGGCAGATCATCGCTTACCTGCTGGTGGATCTGCGGCGGCACACCTACAAAGTGAAGGAAATGGTCAGGCGTATCGAGCAAGCGGCGATCGACCTGCTTGCGGAAGATGAAATCATCGGCGAACGATTACACGGCGCGCCGGGGATCTATGTGCGCGGTGCCAAGATCGCCGCGCTGGGGCTGAGAATCAAGAACGGCTGCAGCTATCATGGTGTTTCGCTCAACGTCGATATGGATCTCGCGCCCTATGCCGCGATCAACCCCTGCGGTCATGCGGGCATGCCGGTCACGCAACTGCGCGACCTCGGCGGCGAGTATGATTTGCAGGTCGTGGGCGAAAAGCTGCTCGCCCAACTTCACCAACAACTCGGGAACACACATGTCTGAACCCGGCATCAAGCAACGCGGCGAAGCCAAGACCGCACGCATCCCCATCAAGATCGTGCCGTTGCAAACTGCGCTGAAAAAGCCTGACTGGATCCGCGTCAAGGCCGGCGGCAACGCCTCACGCTTTGCCGAAGTCAAACAGATCCTGCGCGAACACAATCTGCATACGGTCTGCGAGGAAGCCACCTGCCCCAACATCGGCGAGTGCTTCGGCAACGGCACGGCAACCTTCATGATCCTCGGCGATTTGTGTACCCGACGCTGCCCGTTCTGTGACGTGGGCCACGGCAAACCGCTGCCACCCGACGTCGACGAACCGGAAAAATTGGCGCGCACCATCGCCGCGATGAAGCTCAAGTATGTGGTCGTGACCAGCGTTGATCGCGACGATCTGCGCGACGGCGGCGCCCGCCACTTCGCCGATTGCATCGCCAAGATTCACGAACTCTCACCAGCCACGCAAATTGAAGTGCTGGTGCCAGATTTTCGCGGCCGGCTCGACATCGCCCTGGAGATCCTCGGCGACCACCCGCCCGACGTGATGAACCACAATCTGGAGACCGTGCCGCGCCTCTACAAACAGGCACGGCCCGGCGCCGACTACGCTCACTCGCTCAAGCTGCTCAAGGAATTCAAGGTCCATCACCCCGGCATCCCAACCAAGTCAGGGCTAATGGTGGGCCTCGGCGAAACCGACGACGAAATCCTCGCCGTGATGCGCGACCTGCGCGACCACGCTGTGGAAATGCTCACCCTCGGCCAGTACCTGGCGCCCTCCGGCCATCACCTGCCGGTGACCCGCTACGTGCATCCCGACATGTTCAAGGTCTTCGAGCAAGAAGCCGCCGCGATGGGTTTCCACCACGCTGCCTGCGGTCCGATGGTGCGCTCTTCATATCATGCCGATCAGCAGGCCCATGCGGCGGGTGTTTGACGGTCAATGCAAAAGCAATTCCGCCATGGAACGTGGCGAATGGATGGTGACGCCGCCGAACACCTTGCCGTAACCAACACCAAAATGTGTCCTGTCGCCGGTAACCAGCGCATCGCAGCGCAGTCGCATTGCTGCGGCCAGCACAGGCCTGTCCTTATCCGGCAACCAATCAGCGGCGTTTAGTAAGGGGCCGTGCGCCTGCACCGAACCGGCATGCAGATATGTCAGCAATGCCTCAAACAGCGCTAGCGCCTCCGGGCCTTTGGCGCCAAGATTGCGGCGCGCCTCCGTCACCACATAGTCGTCAACCCAGCACTCGTGGCCGGCATCCAGCAGCAGGCGCAGCAACTGCCGCACGGCGCCATCTGACTTGGCGGCGGAAAACAGCACGTTCGCGTCGAGAAAGACCCGCATCGCCTTTGCTGGCGGCATGTTCAACGAACAGCTTTACGCGCCGGTTTGGAGGCTCGCTTTGCGCCCGGTAATTTGGCCACAAGCACAGCGGCCAACGCGGCTTCAGCCGCGTCGAACTCGCGTTCACGCTTAGGCGAATACATCTCCACGGGCAGCGTCACGGCCGGGCGCAGCAACAGCCCCTCGGGGGTGGTCTCGGCAATCAGATGGTCGTCCGCCTTCAGCCCCAGAGCCTGTCTCAGCTTGGCCGGCAGCGTGACCACGCCACGGCTGGTAATGGTAAGGATCGCTTTCATGGTTTGCAGAATAGCAGAAATACAGTATTACTGCACTTATGTGCCAGAGAGGTGGCATCACCAACAAAGATTCCGAGCCACTTGCACGCCGCGTGTCTCGAAACTAATGCGAACACGACCCAATGGCACTACCTTAAGAGAAAGGGCATAAAGAACATTGAGTTGGAGATGGGCTGAGAGCCTCAAGTCGTTACGCTACGGGTGTCGAATCCGAGTT
>JAYUGL010000250.1:0-10845 GCA_043738385.1 Sterolibacteriaceae bacterium | reverse complement strand
CGAAGGCGTGACCGCGGCTTGAGCGCCTTGTTGGGCCACCATTCCATGCCGGTTACTTGTAGGCCACGCCAGCGCTTGCCGCGCCTGCCAATGGAATCACCTCGGTCCTGCTGAAGCCAACCTCACGACACCAGCGAGAAAAATCAGCACCAGTAAAGTCGAATGCGTCGCCGAACTCGATCAACATGTTGAGCGACATCATCAGCCCGAAAGCGTTCTCGCGTCTCGCGTCATCAATCAGGTTCTCAACGACGACGAACGCACCGCCTGCAGGCAAGGCATCGTAGGCTGCGCGGACGAGGTGCATTTTCTTCTCCAGATTCCAGTCGTGCAGGATCAAGCCCATCGTAATCACATCGGCCTTCGGCAGCGGCTCCGCGAAGAAATCAAGAGATTTAGCGGAGACGCGATCGGCAAGTCCGGCGGCAGCGATCTTGCGCTCCGCGATCACGGTGGCGGCCGGAAGGTCGGTAGAAGTACAGCGAAGATGGGGGTGTTTCCTCGCCACGAGCATCGACAACAGCCCCGTAGCGCCACCCACGTCACAGACAGTGTGATAGCGAGAGAAGTCAAACTTATCAGCCAGTGCCTGAAAATTGCCCGCAGAAATTCCGCTCATCGCATCCATGAATTGCTCCAGCCGCTCGGGCCTGCTGTAGAGCTCGGCGAACATTGGTGCGCCCGTATGTTTAATCTCATTTTGGGGGCTGCCTGTCCGGAGTGCATCGGTGAGATCGCCCCAGAAACGGTAAAGGCGGGCGTTGGCCATTTCCAGGAAACCGCCCATGAACTGCGGGCTGCGCCGATCAAGGAACAACGCAGTTTCTTCAGTATTGCGATATCTCGCCTCAGAGCCGGCACCGTCGCGGTCAAGAAAGCGAAGCGCCACCAGGGTGTCGAAGAAATCGGGATTCGCTCTCGGATGCAATCGAAGCGCGCCCTGCAGCTCGCGGCCAGTCATAGATTCGGCACCAAGTTCAGTGAAAAGCTGAAGCTCTACCGCCGAGAGCAGTACCTTGGCCGGCCAGAAGGCCATGCCAACCTCCATGATTCGAGCTGGGGAGAGTGTGTTCATAACCGACGTTCCTTCCTGATGTTGGTGGGACTATCGAATGTACGGCTCACTTTAGGGCGGCCCAACGTTTGACATGAGGGGCGCTTGGAGGCCGCAGGCCGGAAAGCGTCCCCTCGATGGAAGGGTTAGACCTCACCGCTCGGTAGGTCGAGTTGCTTTCCGGGGGCGGATAGAACCTCCAGTACATCCACAGCCATGAATCGTGGCAGTTGCCCTTCAATAGTGTCATATCGCCCTTGGACTCGAATTCTCGCGTCCAGAGCCGCGCGTACTACCTGATCATGAACTGGGCCATAGACGCATCGAATCGCGCCGACGCCACTGACGCCCCGAATCTCAAACCTACGAGCATCTAGGTCGACCTCGCGCACTAGTCCGTCAAAACTTCCAGTCGTGCTGACCTTGACGGGCGAGGCGAGTGCTTGTGTCAGTGCGAGCCGCGACTTCGGTGTGAGCGGCTCGACCCTTTCCTGCTCTGTGTCAGGGGAGGAGAAGGAGACGCTCTCAATTCCGCGGCGCCCGCTTGGCGCAAGCCGGCGCGCGGCGACCAGTACAGTGTCGCGGACCGCTGGATCGGGAAAGGCTTCGCGAATCGTTTCGCTGACGCCAGCATCATTCACGTAGTGAGCTACCAACGAGAGGCCTCGCACCGCGGAACGGACAGACTCAAATACATGCTGCGATGCTCCCTCGATCTCGTATTGATGCCCCTTGGCAGTGTCACTCGCGGGTGGCGAAACGCTGATTCCCACAAGAAGACTTCCATGTGCGACGCCTGAGAGATGCGGGTCCAACTGTGCCGGCCACAGCACTCTCTTGTCCGAGGCAAGTCCGACGATTGACTTGGCAATGCTGCGAATCTGCTCGCGCAAGTCGGAAAAGAGAGATATGACGATCGAAACAGTGGGGTCGTGAATATCGACTGCTGGGCCGCGAAAGCGGGCGACCAAGTCGGAGCTATCAGTCAGCTGAGCGAATGGGAACTCTTCTGAATAGAGGGTACGCAGCAACGAGAGATACGGCTCAGAAATCTCGTCTGCGTTTGCACGATTCGCCGCAGCAAGTGCCCGAGCCATTGCTAACTGCGAATGAATGATCGCAGCCTTTCGCTCTACTGCAATAGTCCAGGCTCCCATCATGCGACCTTGAGGATTCCCTTGAGGTGAAGGGGGTTCAAACCTTTCGCGCTTGCTGTCTTCACGCCGACGTACTGGAAGAAGGCAGAGAAGTCATTCGTACCCGGAAAGTTAATCCAGAAGTGCACTCCGTAGACCTCCATGATGCGCTCCTGATTCATGCGCATGAACATCAGAGCGTGCCACTTGTGCTCATCCGTCGCAAGCGAGAGATCAAGAACGACATCAGTATCATCCGGGAGTTCCTTGTCGGTGACGAAACTGCCGTCGAAGAAGATCGGGTAAGGAAACTTGGGCTTTAGTTCGGCCTCGAGAAACCGAACAAAGCGTGTGAAAAGGCTCGATCTGTGATCGTTCCAAGTGAACTGATCGCTGATGTCAGATAGTGAGCACTCGTGGATTCCTGTAGGCAGGAGGCCATTTGACTCGAGTGTCGGTATCGGCATAGGCGAACTGTAACGGATGTGAGGTCTAACGAATAGCGTTTATCCGCCGACGCGGAAGTGGTTGATGAGAGCGCGAAGTCATATCGGCGGATAAACCTCGTTGGACTGAACCGCTGACGCGGTGGTAGCGCTCGCTGCCACCGCGCTAGCGGTTTAGTTCAACTAAAAGTAGGGAGCCTAAAAGACGGAAAACTTTCCGTCAGTTGAGCCCCCCATAACGTTCCGTCCATCGACAACTCCTTTGTCATCAATCATCTGGCTGAATTTAGTAGCGCCTAAAAAACGGCCACAATACCGGCTCGCCATGTCCCGCATCGGGACGCATTTCAATTTGATTTCCGCCAGCATACCCATCGCGAATGACGGTGTCCATGGTACGGACCAAAATCCCCTCTGAGCCGCCAAGGGAGGAAGGTGAGCCGGGAGAAGTCCGGCCGCGTTGTTTGAGCGCAGCGAGTTTAGCGGCCGGTCCGGCGAGCCTTTCGAACGAGGGCACGCTCCTTTGCCCACTTCCTGACGTGCATCAGGAAAGTAGGTCGCCTGTCGATGGAGACACCTTTAGGCCCGAAGAGGTCCGGACGGGTGCCAAGGCGAGGTCCGGTAACGGACGTTGTGTCAATGCTACTTGCAATAGGCTTCGACGCGACGAACCGAGAATACCCCGTCTAGCGTGCTAGCGGTTGAAGTAGCTGCGGGCCTGATGGAGTACCCGCACGATGTAGACTCGGGTGGAGGTTGAGCGATAGACGATGATGAAGGGGAAGCGCCGCATGATGCATTCGCGGGTATGGTGCGGCCCGGTGCGATAGATACTGTCTCGCGTGGTCAGACGGGTTGCCGCCGAGTGGAGTGCCTTGACGACTTGGTCGACGATGGATGGCGGAGCATGTTCTCCATAATAGCGAAGGATGGCGATGACATCCTGGTCAGCCTTGACCGACCACTCAAGCTACTTTTTTGCCGCCCGCATGCTTCGTGTGAACTTCCGCTACTGCGGCCTCAACGTTTTGCCGGTGTTGTTTGTCCGAAATGACGCGTCCGGCTTCCAAGTCTTCGACGCCAAGCTTTACCTGATGCTCATACCATGCGCGATCCTGGATCGACGATTGCTGCTCCGGTTTTGTGGTGGCTTTCATAGTTGCCTCCGAGATGAATTGGCACAATCATCTTATCACCCTTAAATGCCAGAACAGCCGGCTAATGCGCCCACAACATCAGCCCCACAATCGCCGCCAGCAATACCGCAATCACCGCCAGCAGCCGACTCTGCCGCTGCTGTTCGCCACGCAGCCGTGCGAGTTCGGCGGTGATGGACGCGCCATGGTCGGTGGCCAGCGTCTTGTGCACCAAGCGCGGCAATGTCGGCAGCAGTTCGGCCCACTGCGGCGCTTCGCGCTTGATGTTGTCGAGCAGGCCGCGCCAGCCGACCTGGCGGCTCATCCAGCGTTCAAGAAAGGGTTTGGCGGTTTTCCACAAATCCAGTTCGGGGTCGAGATCGCGGCCGAGGCCTTCGATATTGAGCAGGGTTTTTTGCAACAGCACCAGTTGCGGTTGCACTTCGACATTGAAGCGGCGCGCTGTCTGAAACAGGCGTAGCAGGATGCGGCCGAGCGAAATGTCCTTCAGCGGTTTGTCGAAAATCGGTTCGCACACGGCGCGAATGGCGCTTTCGAATTCATCCACCCGCGTGTCGGCGGGCACCCAGCCTGATTCAACGTGCACTTCGGCGACGCGCTTGTAATCCTGCTGAAAGAAGGCGAGAAAATTCTGCGCGAGGTAGCGTTTGTCGTCGTCGGCGAGGGTGCCGACGATGCCGAAATCGAGCGCAACGTATTTGCCCCGGTCGGCGCCTTCGGTGGCAACGAAGATGTTGCCGGGGTGCATGTCGGCGTGAAAAAAACCGTCGCGGAATACCTGGGTGAAAAATATTTCCACACCGGCCCGGGCCAGCGCCGGGACGTCGATGCCCTTGGCGCGCAGCGCGTCGATCTGGGAGATGGGGATGCCTTCCATGCGCTCCATCACCATCACCGTTTCGGCGCACCAATCCCAGTACACCTCAGGGATGCGCAACAGCAGCGAGTTCTTGAAGTTGCGCCGTAGTTGCGAACAGTTGCCGGCCTCGCGAATCAGATCAAGTTCGTGATGCAGATGTTTGTCGAACTCGGCGACTATTTCGCGTGGTTTCAGGCGCCGGCCATCGGGCCAGAGTTTTTCCAGCAGGGTGGCAGCGGCGTCCAGCAGGGCCATGTCGTGATTGATGATAGTCTCGATGCCGGGCCGCAGGATCTTGATGGCGACTTCGCGGCCATCGGGCAGAGTGCCGAAGTGCACCTGCGCCACCGAAGCCGAGGCCACCGGCTCGCGCGAGAACGTGGCGAACACCTGATCCACCGGCTTGCCGTAAACCCGCTCCAGCTCGGCGACGGCGATCGCTGATGGAAACGGCGGCACCTGATCCTGCAACTTGGCGAGCTCGTCGGCAATGTCGGTGGGCAGCAGGTCGCGCCGGGTGGACAGCATCTGACCGAATTTGACAAAGATCGGGCCGAGCGCTTCCAGCGCCATGCGCAAACGCACGGCACGCGGCGCAGAAAAACGACGGCGCATGGATAGCCACCGTGCCAGTTGGGTCCAGCGGTTGGCCGGTGCAGTTTCGAACAGCATCTGGTCAAGCCCGTAGACCAGGCCGACGCGGACAATCTTGGCGAGACGCAGGGTGCGCATAGGGAGCAAGTGGGCGGGGAGCGGCGACTTTACCCGCTTTCGCCACGCCGGGAAAGATAGCCCGGTAGGTATAATGGCCCCCTTCTCCGGGTAAGCGCTTGCCATGTCCTTCGATCCAAAATCCCATCTGGTCGCGCTGCTGCACAGTGCTCTCGCCAGCGTTGCGCCCGACCACGGCAACACCGACATTCTCGTCGAACGGCCCAAGCAGGCCGGCCACGGTGATTTCGCCAGCAACCTGGCCATGCAACTGGCGCGCGTGCTCAAGACCAAGCCCGGCGCTATCGCGCAGCGCCTGATCAATGAGCTGCCGCGTTCGCCGTGGGTGGACAAGGTCGAGATCGCCGGCGCCGGCTTTATCAACTTCACGTTGACGGCAGCGGCCAAGACGCAAGTCGTCAACGCCGTGCTGGCCGACGGCGAGAATTACGGCAGAAGCGCCGCGCCGGGCGCGCGCGGCAAAATGCAAATCGAATTCGTTTCCGCCAATCCCACCGGACCGTTGCATGTCGGCCATGGCCGCGGTGCCGCGTACGGCGCCAGTCTGGCTGCGCTGCTGGCTTTCGCCGGCTTCGATGTCACGCGCGAGTACTACGTCAATGACGCCGGGCGGCAGATGGATATTCTCGCCGTGTCGACCTGGCTGCGCTATCTGGAACTGTTTCATCAGTCGGTGCCCTTCCCACCCAATGGCTATCAGGGCGACTACGTGCGCGAAATGGCCGAACAGATCGCGCTTGCCCACAACGAGCACTATGTGCGGCCGGCTGCGGATATGCTGGCCAAGCTGCCGCCGGCGCCGAGCGCGGGCGCGAGTGAAGAAGAAAACAAAGCGCACCGCGAAGTGCACCTCGATGCGTTGATCCTCACGGCGAAGACGCTGCTTGCGGAAGACTGGAACTACATTCATCAGCATGCGCTGAACGAGCAACTGGTCGACTGCCGCGAAGACCTCGAACAGTTCGGCGTGCATTTCGACGTGTGGTTTTCCGAACGCTCGCTGTTCGATACCGGCATGGTGGACAAGGCCGTGGCGCAACTCGAAAAACTGGGCCACCTCTATGTGCAGGACGGCGCCAAGTGGTTTCGGTCGACGGCCTTCGGCGACGAGAAAGACCGCGTGCTACAGCGCGACAACGGCCTCTACACTTACTTTGCTGCCGACATCGCCTACCACCTCAACAAGTTCGAGCGCGGCTTCGGCCGGGTGGTCGATGTCTGGGGCGCCGACCATCATGGTTACATCTGCCGCGTCAAGGGCGCACTGACGGCGCTCGGGTTTGATGCGGGCAAACTCGATATCGCCCTGGTGCAGTTCGTCAGTTTGTTCCGCGATGGGGTCAAGACCTCCATGTCCACTCGCTCTGGCGAGTTTGTCACCTTGCGTCAATTGCGCAGCGAAGTCGGCAACGATGCCTGCCGCTTTTTCTACCTGCTGCGCAAATGCGATCAGGCGCTCGACTTCGATCTCGACCTGGCCAAATTGCAGTCCAACGAAAATCCGGTGTATTACGTGCAGTATGCCCATGCCCGCATCTGCTCGGTGCTGGCGCAATGGGATGGCAGCGTGGCAGCGCTGGCCGGCACCGATCTGGCGCCGCTCACCAGCGAGCGGGAACTGGCGCTGTGCGCCTGTTTGAGCACCTTTCCCGAAGCCATCGAAAATGCGGCGCGCGAATACGGGCCGCATGCGCTGGCTTTCTACCTCAAGGATCTCGCCGCGGCGTTTCACAGCTGGTACAACGCCGAACGCGTGTTGGTGGAAGATGAAGCGCTCAAGCGCGCACGTCTGGCGCTGGCCCTGGCGGTGCGGCATACTTTGTGCAACGGTTTGAAAATATTGGGCGTCTCGGCGCCGGAGAGCATGTGACATGAAACAACAGCGCAAAACTTCCAGGCCTGCCCGGAAAAATTGGGGTGGAATGCTGGTCGGCATATTGATCGGGCTGGTCATCGGCGTGGTCATCGCCTGCGGCGTGGTCTGGTATGTCAACAAATCGCCGCTGCCGTTTCAGGACAAGTCAGTGCATGCCGACAAAACCGAAGAGCCACCGCCACCACCGAACGCAACGGATCAGCCGCCGGCAGCGCTACCCGGCAAGCCCGGCGACAATCCGATGGAAAAGCCGCGCTTCGATTTTTACAAGATACTGCCGGGTGGCGACGCCACCCCCGCGCCGGGCGCTGCTGTACCGCAGGATGGAAGCCCGGCAGCGCCGGTGCAACAGTTCTACCTGCAAGTGGGCGCGTTCCAGAAATCCGCCGACGCTGACAACCTGAAAGCCCGTCTTGCGTTATTGGGGGTGGAAGCCAATGTTCAGCAAGTTGAGATTCCCGGCAAGGGCACCATGCAACGGGTTCGCGCCGGCCCCTATCCGCGGCCGGAGGACATGAACCGGGTGCGCAACCAATTGGCACAGAACGGCATCGCGGCGACGCCGGTAAAAGTCAAAGGAACCGATGCAACGCCGGCCGAGTTGAAACCGGCCACACCATGACATGGAGATTTTTATGCGCAAATTTGTTTCGCTGATCCTGGCCTTTACTTGGGCCCTTGGCTTGGCGTTCACCACGACGGCGGGCGCGGTCGATCTACAGCAAGGTCGCGAGTACGATTTGATCAACCCACCGCAGATGCCTTCCTCTCCGGGCAAGATCGAAGTCATCGAGTTCTTTTCCTACGGCTGTCCGCATTGTGCCCACCTTGAGCCGGTGCTGAGTGCGTGGCTGAAAAAGCTTCCCGCCGACGTGACGTTCCGTCGCGTTCCGCTGGCCGGCGGCCCGCAATGGCTGCCGGCCGCGAAACTTTTCTACACCCTCGATGCGCTCGGCGTCGAAGCCCGCCTGCATGGCGACATCTTCGACGCGATCCACGGCGATCATTCGCTGGTGCCCACCGACGAGTCCGCCATCGCCGCCTGGGTCGCCAGGAAAGGCGTCGACCCCGCCAAGTTCGCCGCGACTTATGCTTCCTTCTCGGTGCAGAGCAAAGTGCTGCAAGCCCAGCAAACCATGACCGCGCATGGCGTTACGGGCGTTCCCGCCATGGTGGTTGACGGCCGCTACCGCGTCCGCAACGAAGCCATCACCAGTTATGACGACCTGATGACGCTGACCGACGCGGTGATCGCCAAGGTGCGCGCCGAGCGCGGCAAGAAGTAAGGGAGTTCTACCACTATGGCGCTGCGGGTCTGGATCACCGGCGCCTCCTCGGGCCTGGGTGCGGCGCTGGCCCATTACTACGATGCACAGGGCGCGACCCTCGGTCTGGTCGCCCGCCGCGAAGCGCCCATGCGCGCACTCGCCGCGCAACTGAAATCATCCCCGTTTATTTATCTGCTGGATGTCACCGATGCTGCGGCCCTCGCCGCCGCCAGCCGCGCCTTCATGGCGCAGGTGGGCGTGCCGCACATCGTCATCGCCAATGCCGGCATTTCGGTCGGCACCCTGACCGAAGAAGTCGACGACCTCGCCGCCTTTGCCCGTATCTTTGCCGTCAACGTGCAAGGCGTGGTCAATACCTTTCATCCCTTTGTCGAACCAATGCGCGAGCGGCGGAATGGACGGCTGGTCGGCATCGGCTCGGTGGCCGGCGTCCGCGGCCTGCCCGGTGCTGGCGCCTACTCCGCTTCCAAGGCGGCGGTGACCACGTATCTGGAAAGCCTGCGCATCGAATTGCGCGGCAGCGGTGTGAAGGTCGTGACTGTCGCGCCGGGCTTCATTGACACGCCGATGACAGCGGTGAATGAATACGCGATGCCCTTCATGCTGTCTGCTGATGTCGCGGCGCGGCGTATTGCGCGGGCGATTGAGCGTGGGTCGAGCTATGTCGTGGTGCCCTGGCAGATGGGGGTGGTGGGAAAGTTGATGCGGATGTTGCCGGACGGGGTTTATGACAGGTTCGCGGCTGGGGCTAAGCGGAAGCCTAGGGGTTTGCCGCTCTGATCCTGGCGTGCTTGCGCGGACTACCACTACTCTTGGCCTAAATCCATTTCGACCCGTCTCCTCCTTGACCCCAATTCATGTAACTCCGATTTACCATCAAGTCCGGTAACATCGACCGTGTTGTGGCGGCGTAAAGCCGCCCGCCTATCAAGGAGTCCAGTCATGACGACGCTTGAACTGACACTGAATCTGCCCGACAGCCTGGCCAGCGCCGCGAACGATGCGGGCCTGTTGTCATCCGATGCCATCGAGCATTTGTTGCGCGAGGCGGTGCGACGCAAGGCCGTCGATGAACTGTTCGGGAAAATGGATGAATTGGCGGAAGCGAACTTCCCGCCAATGACCATGGATGAGATTCAGGCCGAGGTGGACGCAGTACGCACGGAAAGACGCAAACGTGCGGCTGGTGCTTGATACCAATGTCGTGCTCTCGGGTCTGGTCTGGCGCAGTCACCCACGCCGACTGCTTGATCTGGCCCGGGAAGATGCGCTTTCGCTTTACACCAGCAGCACGCTTTTGGAAGAATTGGCCGATGTGCTTTCACGCGAAAAGTGGTCAGCCATGCTCGCCGCCCGAAACACGCATGCAACGTACTTGATGCAGCGCTACGGAATGCTGGTGAGAATTGTCAAGCCACAACAAGTTGTTCGCGTCGTGCCGCAAGACCCGGATGACGATCATGTGCTAGCTTGCGCCGTCGCTGCCAACGCGGATTTGGTTGTTTCGGGTGACAAGCATTTACACAGCTTGGGCGGCGCATATCAAGGCATTCAGATTGTCACTCCGGCTGAAGCCGTCAAGGTTGTGGAGACTGCTGGAATGACCGGACAAGAATAATCACGGGCTTCCCGGATTGATTCATTGCGCAACACTGAGGTCACAAACTGTGACCTCAAAAAGCGGATGCTGCGGAGTTATTTTGAACCCACTTAGTTGGGGCAAGAGTGACGAGGATTGCGGAAGTCGGAACGGCGAAATTTAATTGTGTGCCCGGTCCCTTTGGTTTGCGTTCGCCCTGAGCCTGTCGAAGGGCAGCGCTGTCTTTCCAACGATCTCAACATGCAAAGTCCGCGCCGGGACTCGCCCCGACAGGCGAGATACTTTCTTATTGCACGATAAGAAAGTACCCAAAGAAGCGTGCCCCGCTACGCCGGCCCTGCGGGCTACCCTCGCTCCGGAAAGTCCGAAGGGCCGCCCGCTAAACTCGCCTGCGGCTCGGACAACGCGGCCGGACTTCCTCCTTCGGCCTTCCCTCCGCTCGGCGGCGCAGAGGGGACTAGGGGCAGTCAGATTGAGATGCCGGTGGAATATTCGACCCTGACCCTGAGGTTTCCCCACGAATCATGAAGACAAGTGGCAAGGATTGAAAGCCGCAATAGCTTGGGATCGTAAGCGGTGGAGATAGGCAAGTGGGCTGCTGATTTTTTTCATCAGCGCAGGATTCGCAATCACCCGGGTGGCAATTGTCAGCACCGAGAGTTCAGCACGGTTGTGATGCTTGGCCTGTTTGCGACT
>JAYUGL010000249.1:0-3902 GCA_043738385.1 Sterolibacteriaceae bacterium | reverse complement strand
AGCGTGTCGGCGGTGTCGAACAGGGGTTCCTTGTCTTCCTGATTATCCTTGTTGTAGGCCAGCGGCTGGCCTTTCATCAGCGTGAGCAGCCCCATCAGGTGGCCGAACACACGGCCGCTCTTGCCGCGCGCCAGCTCGGGCACATCGGGGTTTTTCTTCTGCGGCATGATCGAGGAGCCGGTGCAAAAGCGGTCGGCGATGTCGATAAAGCCGATGCGCGGATTCATCCACAGGATCAGTTCCTCCGACAGCCGTGACAGGTGCACCATGATCAGCGCAGCGGCAGCGACAAACTCGATGGCGAAGTCGCGATCCGACACCGCATCGAGCGAGTTTTCGCAGACAGCCTCAAAGCCGAGCTGCCGCGCCACAAACTCACGGTCGATCGGATACGTCGTGCCCGCCAAAGCTGCTGCACCCAGCGGCAGCCGATTGACGCGGCGGCGCGCATCGGCGAGCCGCTCGCGATCACGCCGCGCCATTTCGACATAGGCCAGCAAATGATGACCGAAGGTCACCGGCTGCGCCACTTGCAAATGGGTAAAACCGGGCATTGCCGTCGCGGCATGCTTCTCGGCCAGATCAAGCAGTGCGTGGATATATTCGAGCAGCAGGCCATCGATAATGTCGATAGTGTCGCGCAGCCAAAGCCGGATGTCAGTAGCGACCTGGTCGTTGCGCGAGCGACCGGTGTGCAGCCGCTTGCCGGCATCGCCCACCAGCGCGGTGAGACGCTTTTCAATATTGAGATGCACGTCCTCGTCGTCAATGTTCCAGGCGAACTCGCCACGTTCAATCTCGCCGCGTATCTGGATCAGGCCGCGTTCAATCGCGGCGAAATCAGCGGCGGAAATGATGCCTTGCTGCGCCAGCATCGCGGCATGGGCGAGCGAACCGCGAATATCCTGCAATCCCATGCGCCGGTCGAAAGACACCGAGGCGGTGTAACGCTTGACCAATTCCGACACCGGTTCCGAAAAACGCCCGGACCATGCCGTGCCTGAACCCGCGCTGTCTTTGTGTTCTGCCATAATGAGCTTGCCAGCGAATTGATAAATTCGGATGAACCCAGATAAACCCAGATAAACCATGATCGGCCACCATGGCCAATGAACGCGGAAGTATACGGCAAAACCGAGCACCATCTGCCCTGCCGAACCTGTGCAATCTGGGGGTGACCCTGCGCGTCCTGCTGGCGGTCAACGGTCTGGCGCTGCTTGCCGTGCTGGTTCGCAACGCCGCCTGGTCAGGGCTGGCAGCGCGCATTGTCGACCTCAGCATGTGGGTCGAACCGATCCTGATCGCGTCTCTGCTGGCGGTCTGCGCCAGCCGCAAATGGCTGGATCGTGTGTCCTACCGTTTCGCTTTTATCCTTGCAGTCGCGGCGGTTGCGGCCATCGCATGGTTTTTTTCCGACGCGATCCGGCAAGTGGTCGACTCGCCGGCTAACCCCTGGCAAGCGATGCTGTGGGCCGCGTTGACAGCCACCTGTGTACTCCAGTGGCTGATGCTCACCCAGCAGGCGCGGGAACCGGCCCTGGCGGAAGCGCGGCTGATGGCGCTGACATCGCGGATTCGCCCCCACTTTTTGTTCAACAGCCTCAACGCGATTCTCGGCGTGATACGCGCCGACCCACGCCGCGCCGAGACCGCGCTGGAAGAACTTGCTGAATTGTTTCGCGCGCTGATGCAGGATCCGCGCGACCTGGTCTTGCTGTCAGACGAAATCGCCTTGTCGCGCCGCTATCTGGACCTGGAACGTTTGCGCCTGGGCGACCGGCTTAAGGTCAAATGGGATGTGGCATCTTGTCCGCCCGATGCGTTGATGCCGTCGTTGATGCTGCAACCGCTGCTGGAAAATGCGGTGTATCACGGCGTCGAACCGGCAGATGATCCGGGTGCCATTTCCATCCATCTTGCGCGCATGAATAACCAGGTTCGCATTGAATTGATCAACCCGCTGCAAGCCGGTCAGGTGCCTGCCAAGGGCAACCAGATGGCGCTGGCAAACATCCGTGAACGCCTGATGCTGCTCTACGATATCGAAGCAAGTCTCGTCACCGAAGTGGGTGAAAACAGTTATACCGTGCGCATCACCATTCCCTACCGCAAGCAATGACCGCATTACGCCTATTGCTGGTCGATGACGAAGCGCCGGCCCGCACCCGGCTGCGCAACTTGCTCGACGACATCGCGCCGCAATTCGCCACCGAAGTGGTGGCCGAGGCTGGCGATGGCATCGAAGCCCTGGAACGTATTGAGGATGCGGCTTTCGACGTGGCGCTGGTGGACATCCGCATGCCGCGCATGGATGGACTGCAACTCGCGCTGCAACTGATGCGCAGGGCTGAACCGCCGGCGATTATTTTTATCACGGCCTTCGATCAGTATGCGGTGAAGGCCTTTGACCTCTCCGCCGTCGACTACCTGCTGAAACCGGTACGCAGCCAGCGTCTGCTTGAAGCGTTGCGCAAGGTCAGGCGCGGCGAGCCGGGCCCCGCCGCATTGCAAAAACTGGTGCCCGATGGTCGCCGCCAGTTGCGCTCAACCGAACGCGGCCGCGTGATCCTGATTCCGATTGAAGAGGTGCTATTTCTCAGGGCGGAACAAAAGTATGTCACGGCGCGCACGGCGATTGCAGAGCATCTGCTGGAGGACTCGCTGTTGCAACTCGAATCCGAGTTCGGTCAACGCTTTGTCCGCGTCCATCGCAACTGCCTGGTGGCGGTGGCCGCCATGGCCGGTTACGAGCGTGCCGCGGATGAAGAGGGCGAAGGTGAGCCACACTGGCAACTGCGGTTGCGCGGCGTCAGCGATAAAATTCCGGTCAGCCGCCGCCAATGGCCGGTTGTGAAAGCGCTGATCAAGAACTGAGAGGCTCCGTTGCTACAAACATTTCTGGAAGATGCGCTGACCCAATTCTGGCATCCAGACGAGCCATGGCTCATCGTTGCCGGGCTGGGCCTGTGGCTGCTGCTGCGCTCCCTGTTGCCACCGGGCAACAAGTACGTACTCAAACAGACGCTGGCATTTTTCGTGCTGTGTATTCTCGGCCAGTTCGGCGCATCGCTGATGCATGCCATGGGCTGGAGCATGGTGGCCGGCACGCTGTCCGAGTTGAGCCTGATTGGCGTTGGTATCGCGCTAGTGCGTTTCGGCGGCATGCTGCTGTTCCGCACCCTATTACCCCGGCTGCGCATCGAAACCCCGCGCATTCTCGAAGACATCACGGTGATTGTCGGCTACGGCCTGCTGGGTCTGGTGCGTTTGCGCACCGCCGGAATGGATGTGTCGCAGCTGTTTGCCACTTCCGCCGTCATCACCGCCATCGTCGCCTTTGCCATGCAGGACACGCTGGGCAATATTCTCGGCGGGCTGGCGATCCATCTCGATCACTCGGTGGAAATTGGCGACTGGATTCTGATCGATGGCGTCAGTGGCCGCGTCACCGACATTCGCTGGCGCTATACCAAGGTGGCGACCCGCAACGGCGAAAAAGTTGTGATCCCGAACAGTCAGTTGATGAAGAATAAATTCGTCGTGGTCGGTATTGATCGCCTGACCAACGATACCTGGCGGCGCTGGATTTGGTTTAACGTCGGACTGAACCAGTCGCCGTCGCGCGTCATCGAAATCGCCGAGAACGCGGTGCGCGATGCGCACATTGCCAATGTGGCACGGCAGCCGGAAGCCACCTGTGTGCTGATGGACTTCGGGCCTGGCTACCTGCGCCTCTGTCTGCGTTACTGGCTGACCAATCCGATGCTCGACGACCCCACCGATTCGGCGGTGCGCGTGCATTTGCTGGCGGCGCTGGAACGAGCCGGCATACCGCTGGCGATTCCGGAAGAGTCGCGCCACATCATCAAGGACAACGAATCGCACGCGCTGATGCTCACTAC
>JAYUGL010000248.1:0-3922 GCA_043738385.1 Sterolibacteriaceae bacterium | reverse complement strand
CCATCAGTTCCGGCAGGCCTGTGCCGTGGCCCAAAATCCAGCCTACAGGCATCAGCAGCGGCGTTAGCAGAGGTAACAGGTAGCCAACCTTGCGCATGGCAAGGGTACGCTGCGGATTAAGTTTTTTGGGCATCGTGGATCCTCCACCGGTAAGTGTCATGAGGAACCTGCGAACAGAGTGCTTTGGTACCAGTCAGACATCTCAGCCCGACGCTAGTTCACTACTACAATCCAAGCCGCGTTGCGCTGAGGCAGGGGTTCGACAATCCCCATAGATCTTCAAATCGTTGCCACCAGGGATGAACGTCTTCCGGCGCATCCAGGATGATCTTGCCGCGCGGCTGATCGCCTTGAAAACGAACCGCCGCCTGCGCGCGATCCGCGAGCAGGAAACACTCGGAAAGATGCCGCAGTTCATCCGGTGTTTGACGAAACTCCACCGCCTGACTGAAACGGCGCAGCATGGCGAACAGTCGCGGACAGCGGCGTTCGCCGTGGTCTGGGTCGTGCACGATGATACGCAGGCGGCGGTGATGATCGCCGGCAAGGAATCGCTCGATAGCTTCGGCCCGGTCTTTCTGGTCCAACTGAATGCGGGTCAGGTTCCAATCAAAGACACGAATCTCCTGGGCAGCGGCAGTGATCACCGTATCGAGCGCCTGGCGAAAGCCGGCTTCGCTGTTGAACGGGGCAGTGGTGGGAAATGAACTCATGTGCTCACCGTAAATATATAAATCCGTGTCGATACCATTCGTAGATTTTATCCAAAGTCGGTTCGTCAGCGTTGGACAGATCTAAAAGTTGGCGCGTATTCGCTAGCTTTCGCAATGCACGGCAGGTTCCCGCCGGTAGCGATTCTGTCATGTCTCCGTTGATGAAGAAAGCCCCGCCAGAAAACAATAGTTGGGATCGCAAATCGAGCCGGACGCCACGCCGGTTGGCAGCGAGCAGAAAGCGCGTACGTGACAGCGGTCGTTGCGGTGGTTCGAAGTAAACATGGGGCTTGGGTTCGGTGAGCGTGCAGCCGAGAAAGTTTCGCACCGTCTGTCGATCCCAGCGGATTTTTTCAACCATCGTCGCAACCTGGTCGATCATTTCCGTACTGATTTCTGCCGCATGGTTCTGGGTTTTCAGCGTTGGATCCTGATAGCGCCCCGCAAGCTGGACGGTGTCTTGCAGGTATTCGAGAAAGCCTTGGGCAAGCTCCTGCGCAGGAGCGGCACGGAAACCGATGGAGTAGGTCATGCACTCTCCGACGGCAATACCATCGTGCGCCCATTGCGGCGGCAGATAGAGCATGTCACCCGGTTCCAATATCCATTCCTGGCTCGGCTGAAAGTTTTTCAGGATTTTCAGTGGCACGCCGTCGACCAGGGTATGGTCCTGCTGAGCACTGATGCTCCAGCGACGTTTGCCGGCGCCCTGCAACAGGAACACGTCATAGTTATCGAGATGCGGACCGACGCCGGCGCCGTCGGTCGCATAACTCACCATCAGATCATCCAGCCTGGCGTAGGGGATGAAATCGAATTTCCGCAGCAACTGATCGCCGGCAGGCAGGAACAGGTTGACGCCCTGAACCAACAGCGTCCACAAGTCTTTACGGCGAAAATCCTTCGGTGAGAATGGGCCACGGCCGAGATGCCATTGCTTGCCCTTGCGGGCAACGAGCCTCGATTCGATGTCGTCATTGCAGGCCGCGTGCAGAAGAGCATCGCGGTCAAGAAAACCGGTGAAGTCCGGCATTGCGCCTCGAACGAGCAACGGTTTCTTCTGCCAATACGTAGCAAGAAATTCGCGGGCCGAAATGCCGCCCAACAAGGTCGCTGATTGGTTTTTCAAGAAAACGGCCCCGATAAAATGCGATGCAGGAAGCGTCAATTCTACAATCTGTGATGCCGGGAAGAGCGGGGAGCGGATTGGCGGCGTCTATAATCGGCGCCTTTCTCCACTTGTTATTGCCATGCCTGAAGCGTTTGTGGAGTCCCTGGATAACGAAGGCCGTGGGTTTGCCCGTGTCGATGGCAAGGCGATTTTCATCGAAGGGGCGTTGTCCGGGGAGCACGTCGAATACGCCAGCTATCAATGTAAATCGCGATACGAGCAGGCGCACGCCATCCGGATATTGCGCTCCTCCAGCCAGCGCGTAACGCCTCGCTGCCCACACTTTGGCACTTGTGGTGGTTGCAGCATGCAGCATCTCGATGCGTCGGCACAGACCGCGGCCAAACACCGCGTGCTCGAAGATGCCTTGTGGCATCTGGCAAAGCTGAAACCGGATGTGGTCTACCCACCAATTACCGGATCGCCCTGGGGTTATCGCAATCGGGCTCGGTTATCCGTGCGTTATGTGTCCAAGAAAGACGGGACACGGGTGGGTTTTCGCGAGAAGCGCAGCAGTCATGTCACCGAGATGAATAGCTGCGCCGTGCTGCCACCATCCATTTCAAACATCCTGCCCGGACTGAAAGTGCTGTTGGAAGGTATGTCGGCGCCAGAAAGCATTCCGCAGATTGAAGTTGCCATTGGCGATGCTCAGTGTGTGCTGGTATTGCGTCATCTGGAACCGTTGACGGCGCAAGACAAGCAGCGCTTGAAGGCTTTCGCCGACATCAATGGCATTGTTTGGTATCTGCAACCGGGTGGGCCTGACAGTGTCCGGCTTTTCTATCCGCCGGATACCCCGCCGCTTGCGTATTCCTTGCCCGACTTTGGTTTGAATTTGAGATTCAGTCCAACCGAGTTCACCCAGGTCAATCACGGCGTCAATCGAGTCCTGGTGCGCAGGGTGATGGCCTTGCTAAACCCTGCCGCAGGAGAATTCATTGCCGACATGTTTTGCGGTCTAGGCAATTTCACCCTGCCTATCGCCTCTAGTGGCGCAGCAGTTGTTGGTGTTGAAGGCAGCAAGGACTTGGTGGACCGGGCGCGATCCAACGCAGTGCTGAACGGGCTCGACGGTCATTGTCAATTTAAACTTGGCAACCTGTTTGAGGCGACGAAAGAAAGCCTCGCCGGAATGGGGCACTTCGACAAAATGCTGATCGATCCACCGCGCGACGGGGCTGTAGCGCTGGTGAATGCAATCGGTGAACGTGGTCCGCAGCGCATTGTTTATGTCTCTTGTAAACCTTCAACGCTGGCGCGCGATGCGGCGATACTGGTGCGCCACAAAGGCTATCAGTTGCGCGGCGCGGGAATCGCCAACATGTTTCCCCATACTTCCCATCTTGAGTCGATTGCCCTGTTCGAGCGTCCATGAAAAAGGGCGGCCTGGGCCGCCCTTTGGTTCCTGCTGTTTGTTGTTTTAGCGGCGATCGCCGGCAAAGGCCAGCAGCAACTGCAACAGATTTACAAACACGTTGAAAACATCAAGGTATACCGACAGCGTCGCGGTAACGTAGTTGGTTTCGCCGCCTTGCACAATCCGGTTGATGTCGAACAGGATCAGGGCTGAAAACACGACCACGGCGACAGCCGAAATGGCCAGTGTCAGCGCCGGTAGATGGAGGAACATGTTGGCGACGGCTGCGACCAGAACAAGGATGACGCCGGCAAACAAGAAGCTGCCAAGCTTGCTGAAATCACGCTTGCTGGTGGTAGCGATGCCCGCCAGGGTGATGAAAATCACCCCGGTGCCGCCGGCTGCAACCGCGATCAGCGATCCGCCATTGGCGAATCTCAGCGCATAGTGAAGCAGGGGGCCCAGCATCAGGCCCATGAACAGGGTAAAGGTCAGCAACAGCACCACGCCCAGGCCGCTGTCCTTGTTCTTTTGAATGGCGAACATCAATCCCCAGCTGACGCTGAGGAATAGCAGCAGGCTCAGAATCGGGCTGCCGACCATAAATGTACTGCCGTACATCGTGCCCAGCACGGCGCCGATGACGGTTGGCACCATCGACATCGCCAGCAAGGCGTA
>JAYUGL010000247.1:0-3923 GCA_043738385.1 Sterolibacteriaceae bacterium | reverse complement strand
CCTTTGCGCCAGAACGGCGTTTATGCCGTGTGCCTTGGCCACCCCAGGGCACTCAGGCAGGCAGGCAATGGGCGTGCTTGCGCATGACGTCTGGACCCGTCGCAAAGAGCGCGTGCTATCTTTCGTAGTCCTCTCGGAAAGATTAATGGCAGAGCTAACTCAAGTCCACAACCCGGCAAACGCAGCGGGTAAGCCGCGAATCGTGTTCATCCACGGGCTGGATGGGGACGCCCGCGACACCTGGATGTCTAATCCAAAAGTCGATTCAACACTGTGGCCCAAGTGGCTAGGTGAGGACACTGGATGTCCGGTTTGGCTCTTGGGCTACGGCGCAGCGATGTCGCGCTGGAAGAAAGACGCCATGGCACTGCCCAAACAGGCGACTGCGGTGCTTGAGTGCCTGTCAACCGAGCCAACTTTGATGGCTGGCCCACTGGTGCTCGTTGGCCACAGTCTAGGGGGGGTGATCATTAAGACAGTTCTGAAGCAGGGTTTGGGAAGGGATGTTGAGCGTCACAAGCGGCTAGTTCAAAACATCAAGGGCATCGCCTTCATTGGAACTCCGCACTTTGGATCCTACCTCGCCTCTCTCGCGGCTAGGTTTCATCTTGTTCGTGCAAATCCACAAGTCGCCGACCTCGCACTTGATGATGCCAACCTGGAGGAACTGAACCAGTTATTTCTGAAGCAGCAAAAGGACCTTGGCATAAAGGCGCGTGTGTACAGCGAGACGCAGCCGATGCGATTGCCCGGTTTTTGGCGATGGCTTCCGCTAGGTGCCACGGTAGTGTCGCCTAGCAGTTCTCAACCGCACATTTCCGGTGAAGCCGGCACGCCTATCGAGGCAGACCATCGGTCCATCTGCAAGCCGACGCGTCGTAGCGCGGGGCTTTACCCTTCGATGAAAGCATTTGTCGAAGAGGTGGGGGCTGCGGCACCACCACATACACCAGGAACCGCAAGTGATCCCCGGCCGGTCTCATCGAACCGATTCCAGGCGCTACCAGCTGAAGAGAAGGCCGACACTGTCGTTCACGTCGCCTTCGCCACCCACGGATATTCCAAGACAGGTTGCACTGAGGCCCTAGTGTGCGGCGCCCTGTGTCTGGTTACCGACGATCCTGAACGACTGAGAATGACGCTTGAACAAGTGCGGACTGCGGTAACGGCCGACCCACTGGTGCCCCTGGCTGTAAAGGGAAAGTTAGCGAAGGCAACACTTCGCGAGATTGTCCAGATGCCTTCGGCCCGGGTAGCTGCCCTGCGCCAGCTCTCAATGACCTCTTTCTCTGCGTACCTCTACTACTGCAGTAAAGCTGAATTCGATGGCATGACCGAAGACGAGCGCACTCAGCTAATGCTAGTGAAGCCGTTGTTTCACAGACTCAGCAAGAAGAACCAGTTCATCAGAATGGTTCACAGCCAAGTCGCGAACATCCTTGATTTGATTGAAAGCGCTCGCAAGGAAGTCAAGGCCACCTACAAGCGCAACCCGGCTTTGCCAATTGCGGGATCATCTAAGCTCGCTCCTCTTGAGGAGCTGGCCTCGTTCGTGGTCTTCGCAATGTGCGACCATCTCTCCAACTCGCAGAGCGCGAGCGCTGCTGAAGTCTTCGAAAGCTTGCGCACGCGAATTCGCTACGCAGAGAACGTGACCACTGGCGAGAAGCACAAGAGGGACATCAATCCTCTTCCTTAGTCTTCGGGCCCCGTCCTTCACGTTGCTTTGCCAATGCCGTGTCCAGCACATTTCGCCACGAACTGACGAGTGCAGGCTCAATAGATTGGGCGTAGCAAAGAATGCCGTCGAGCCATATCACTGGTGGGTTCGAACCCGCTTGCTTGGGCCACTCGAAGTGACCATCCAGTCCGTACCTCCCTATGTAATACATGACTAGCCGAAGTTGTCGCTTTAGCCGCCTCGGCAGTCGTGGAGCATTGGAGTCGGAAACCGAGAGCCCGGTGACAAATTGCACTCGACCGCGATACTGCCGGGTGCATTGACCGTCTCTTAATCTAAAGCCTCGGCTAAGCAGGATTGCACGAACCGAATCGTCGGACGGCACTGCGCTGCCTGAGAATGTGATGTCGTCGGCGTAGCGCGTATAGACGCAAGCCGACGATTCAGCCAAGAGTAGCAGCGCTTGATCCATGTGAAAACACACGAGGTTTGCGACTGACGGACTGCAGCGCGTGCCCTGCCGCAGCAGTCCGTCAATAGTGCATGCCTTTGCCAGCAGGTCTGCCATCTGGACAGACATCCCATAGGCGACCAATGCATCTTGCACGTGCTGCGTAGTAATCGCGTCGAAGAAACCCTGGATGTCGGCGTGCAAGAGCACCTTGGCGCCGAGGTGCTGCTCTGCGTTAGTCCGAGTTGAGCGGTTCTTTACGAAGCCTTGGACATGGCACCCAAAGCTAGCGCTGTTGGCCACAACCATCGACACGCCGCGATGCAGCTGAGAAAGTCGCTCTTCTTTCGCCGCAAATACGACGCGGTACTCTCCTCGGCGCCGTTTGCCCTTTTTGCTCAGCTTCAGAGCCTCATAGTAGTTCTGCTGATTCCCGCTCTCGACGTACTTGCGGATGAAATCGGTCTCAACGCCGCAGGCACGCGCAACGTCGTCGATCGTCTTCAGGTCGCGTAGTTTTGCTGTCGTCATAGGAAGGTGGCAACGGCGGGATGGAATATGTCAGATCTTAATACTCGGGTTCGAACTCAAACCCACGGAAGCCTTCCGAGATCGGTCATCTCACCGTTGCCATCCCAAGCGTAACAGAGTACTGCCAAACCTGGGCTTCGAAGGTTCCCGGCGATTTTGGCCGAGCCAAGAGCGGTCAATCGCGGGAGCCGCTTGGGGTCTTCAAAAGGCGGTAATGAATGACCATTGTCCGGAAATCAATTGGGTTGCCGGTAAGCGGCCACCGACGATTGGCCGCAAACGCTGCAGTCAGGTCATAAGACCGCGTTCCAGCAGCAAACGGTCAGGTGTGTCACGCCCTCCAGTCCGTCAGGCCCTGTTCAAGCTGCAACAAGAAGGCTATGTCGAGGTGCTGTTTCGCAGCGGCTGGCGCGTTCTGCCTTTCAACTTTGATTAGTTCGAATAGCTGTGCGACCTGCACCAGGTGCATTTGGCGCGCCAGGGCGTAGTCGGCGCCAACACCGGCCTACTGGTGCAACAGGCGGGTCACTTCCTACACAGCCGTTTTCAACATCGGCAATAGGGCGGCAATATGGCGGCAGTATGGCGCTCAGTCATGCGGGACTGGGTGGCCGCCACCGTGATGGCGGCAATCGGGCTTTGCGCCTAGGTTGAAGATGGGCAGACCGATCGCCCGCACTGACGCCCAAAGGCTGCCGACTCCCCACCGGCACTGACGGCGTCTGGATGGGGTAAGTGCCCTGCGTGCGTGAAATGCAGACGGCGATGCTTGCCTGGACGGTCTTGTGCTCGGTAGGTATGGCCATGCGGGGCTCCGTGTTCTGACAGACTTTGATGAGCTTGCCTCTCCATCAAAAACTCCACGCGCAACGTAAAATAATTTAATAATTTGCTCTGTACGTGCATAATATTCATATATTTTTGCTTAATAGGTGAATTAAATGTTGGTCGAGTTCCGCGTCAAAAACTTCCGCAGCCTGCGCGACGAGCAGGTGCTCAGCCTGGTTGCATCCTCCGACAAGACCTTGCTGGACACCCATGCCCTGGACACCGGGCTGAAGGCTGCCCCGCATTTGCTCAAGAGCGCGGTGGTATACGGCGCCAACGCTAGCGGCAAGTCCAACCTCATCAAGGCCCTGCAGTACATGCGTGGCGTGGTGATGGAATCGGCCGCTCTGCAGCCGGGCCAGACCTTTGACCGGCTCCACCCTTTCAAGCTGGACGCCACATCGGGCAGCCAGCCAACGGAGTTCGAGGTCA